>CBFGJZ010000014.1:0-40292 GCA_965649215.1 Caldifarciminota bacterium | reverse complement strand
CGAGTAAGAGTTGATTTTATTGGTGGAAATGGACATTTTGGTGATGATGCCTTAAGAAATGTGTATTGGGAACCTATATTACAAGGGCATTTGCTCAACTACAATTCTCTGCCCACGATAGATTTTTATGCCCCAGAAAGATTGGGTAGAGACGGATATGAATATATTATCATTGTGCCCAATGATCCTGTTTTTATTGCTTGGGCAGATACAATTAAAAGATGGCGAAAATTACAAGGTATTTCAACCGAAGTTTTTACGACTACTCAAACTGGTAGTTCAGCAACGCAGATCGAAACTTTCTTAAACAATGCTTATAATAACTGGGGAACCAGACCCGTCGGATTTCTGATTCTCTCGGATTATCCTTCAAGCGGCGATGTATATGGTGTTACTTCGCCGATATATAATTCTTATTGTGTTTCGGACAATATTTATGCAGATGTTAACGGAGACCATTTGCCTGATATGTTTCATGGTCGGATTACAGCGCAAACCGAGTCGCAGTTAAGCGTGATGATTAAGAAGTTTTTAGATTATGAAAGAAATCCTTATCTAAATGCAAATTTCTATAATCAACCGATTATTTGTGCAGCTTGGCAGACCGATCGTTGGTTTCAATTATGTGGAGAAGTGATTCGTGGTTTTATGTCGAGTCCGAATGGACTGAATAAAAATCCGACTCGATTATATGCGATTTATTCTGGTACCCCGACTGTTGGCGGTGCATGGTCAACTGCTACCAACACGGCAACAGTAGTTAATTATTTTTACAATCTCGGATGGTTACCTTCAACAACCAATCCCAATGATGCTAGTTGGTGGAACAATGGAAGCAATACTTTAATTACTCAAGCGATAAACAGCGGTGCCTTTTTACTGCAACACCGCGACCACGGATATGAGCAAGGTTGGGGAGAACCTGCTTATAGTAATTCAGATATTGATAATTTAACAAATGACAAGTTGATTTTTGTTAATTCGCATAATTGCTTAACGGGTAAATATAACTGGACCAGTGAATGTTTTACCGAAAAGTTTCATCGGTATAATATTAGTGGTGTTCCTAAAGGAGCATTAGGATTAAACGCCGCCAGCGAAGTTTCCTATTCTTTTGTTAATGATGCTTATGTGTGGGGGATGTATGATTGTTTGTGGCAACATTTTATGCCTGATTATCCAGCAACCGAGATGACGCCAGCAGGTACGCTTTATCCCTGTGCAGCAATGAATTATGGCAAGTATTTTTTACAGAGTTCAAGTTGGCCTTATAATACAAGCGATAAAACAGTAACATATCATTTATTCCATCATCACGGCGATGTTTTTAATCCCTTATATACACGAGTTCCGCAGAACTTGTCGGTCAGTCACGCATCGACTCTTATGGCGGGAGCAACCAGCTTTACTGTGACTGCTAATGATAGTGCAATTATTGCTTTAACCGTCAATGGTGAAATTATCGGCGTTGCCCGCGCGAATGGCAGTCCACTCGCAATTTCAATTCCGCCGCAGTCTGCAGGCACTACGATGATTGTGACTGTAACCAAGGTAAATTATTATCGTTACAGTGCATCAGTTTCAATTGTAGCTGGTTCAATGCCATATATCATTGTCGGTAAAACTGTGTTTAATGATTCTAATGCGAATGGACAAGTCAATCCTGGTGAACTTATTAATTATGGCGTGTATGCTAAAAATATCGGTGGGGTGCAGGCACAACAGGTGCGTGGAAAAATGTTTGAATCTGATCCGTATATGTCATTAGTTAGAGACTCAGTGTGGTTTGGGACCATTAATGCTAATGATTCAGTATTATCCAATCCTTATTATCAATTCCGTACGGCAAATAATTGTCCGAATGGTAGAGTCGTAAATTTATCTTTGCAGTTTAAAGATGGTCTTAATAATGTCTGGACTTCTAGTTGCAGTGTGACTGTTTATGCGCCTGATATCACTTATCAAAGTAATATAATTAGCGGTGGCAATGGTGATGGTGTTTTAAATGTCGGTGAGACCGCAAATATTATCGTTACTTTGAAAAATGAAGGAGGTGCGATTGCAGCCAATGTTACGACTAAACTTAAAACTACCTTACCGTATATTACTATTATTGATTCGATTGGTAATTTTGGTACAATTGGTATTAACAGTTCAGCAACAAATGCATCAGACCCTTATACGGTTTCAGTAAGTCCCTCAACACCATTGGGCACGAGCGTTACATTTTCGATTATTATAATATCAGGGGTTTATAATGATACGGTAAGTTTTAGTGTCTTGGTTGATCCATATATTGAAAATTTCGAATCAAGTAATGGCAGTTATTTGGCAAATCCAGTTGATACCTGTTGGCAATGGGGAACTCCGACATCAGTTGGTCCAAGTTCAGCATATTCTGGAGTAAAATGTTGGGGTACAAAAATTGCAGCTAATTATAGTAATAATGCAAACTGGAAATTAACCAGTCGTGAATTTGTTGCTTCTCAGAATAATCCTGTTTTAAAATTCTGGCATTGGTATGATTTTGAGTATTCAAGCAATATTGCTTATGACGGTGGTAATGTGAAAATTTCCACAGACAGCGGTGTTACTTGGACTGTGATTAGACCAACAAGTGGTTATGGAAAAAGAGCAGCTCCTGGTAATGCAGGTATTCCCAGCGAATCGTGTTTTTATGGTACTTCAACGAGCTGGCAACAAGTCGAATTTATTTTGCCGGTAAGTTCTGGACAGAGATTCTTTGTAAGATGGCATTTTGGTAGTGATAATACAATTTTTAAACCTGGTTGGTACATTGATGATATTATAGGTATCGGTTTTAATGTTTATAATGCTGTTTCCAAAGATGTTGGTGTAGATGCGATTATTTATCCAACCAGCCAGCATCAAGTTAGCACTTCTTGCCAACCGGTTATTCGAGTAAAAAATTATGCAACTGCAACGCAGACTAATTTTCAGGTAACTTGCACGATTATTGGTACGAACGGTGCGATTCGTTATAACAATACGCAAAGTGTAATATCAATTAATCCTGGTGATACGGTGCGAGTAAATTTTAATCCGTGGCTACCAACTGTGATTGAACAATGTACAGTTAAATTTAGAACTAAGTTAACTGGCGATCAGAATCCGGCAAATGATCGCATGATCCGTTCTTTTGCAATTGGCGATTATATTCCACCGTCGGTGCCTAATTTATTATTACCACTTGCTGGTAGTTTAGTGATTACTTCATCAGTAAATTTTATATGGCAAGCAATATCTGATGCCGTCCAATACAATTTAGTGGTGAGTTCAAACCAAGCGGATTTAATTAATACTTATTTAAATGATACAAGTTATCTTGGTAGCAATTTTGAAAACGGCGATTACGCATGGAAAGTTAGAGCTCGAGATGCAGCAGGAAATTGGAGTGCTTTTTCACAAGAGCAGAATTTTAGGGTAATTTTAGGTACCCCGGGTTGGACACAAAAAGAAAATATTGCAACAGCGGTTGCCGGAAAATATGTCAAAGACGGTGGAGCTATGGTTGGGGTAAATAAAAACAACGAAAATCTTCCTTATTCACTATACGCATTACGGGGTAATAAATCTCGAGAATTTTATAAATACGATACAGCATGGCAGAGATTGCCTGACATGCCATATGCTAATAAACCGAGCGAACCTATCCCGAATTATAAATCCGTAGCAAAAGGTGGAGCATTATGTTTTGATGGTCATGACAATATTTATGCAACTAAAGGTAATAACACTCGTGAATTATGGGTGTATTCGATATCGAGTAGTACTTGGCGGTTTTTGAGTTATGTGCCGAATCCACCGATTAAGGCATTCAAAGGAGGTACCTCGCTTGCCTTTAAAAATGGTAGAGTTTATATTTTAGTTGGAGGCGTGAAAGTCGGGTTGTCAAATTTCTATGCTTACGATACAGTTGAACAAAACTGGACGGCTTTGGAAAAAGCGCCGACTGTAGATAGTAGATCTTTTAAGGAAGGCAGTGCAATTGTTGTAGTAGGAGATACGATATTCTGTTTAAAAGGCAAATCCAAAAATAATTATTTTTATGCTTATAACATTAACACCAACAGTTGGGAAAATAGAGCTAATTTACCATTGGTACATCCTAATATCCTAAAGCCTAAAACAGTAAAAGATGGTGGTGCTTTAACAACTGATGGGAATGTAATTTATGCTATCAAAGGTGGTGGTTCTAATGAATTTTGGCAATATACTCCTGCTATAAATAGCTGGACTTCTCTATCCTTGATTCCAAAACTGAATACGAGTTCTAAATCAGTGCCCAAAAATGGTGCTTGCTTGGCGTTTGATGGGATTAATGTTTGTCTTCTGAAAGGGAATAACACACCGGAATTCTGGAAATTTTTCCCTTATGCAGATATTAAAGAACAACCGATAAGAAGTATAACTAATCAAAATGCACAAGTCACCATGATGAGTAATGTTCACTTTAACAATGCAATGTCAGTATCTCCCAATCCAATTAAAAATGTTGGACAGATTAATTTGACTTTAGGAAAAAGCGACTTGGTGAAACTGAGATTGTATGATAATCTCGGCAAGGTGGTGTGCAGTATTTTAAATCAGAATTTGGCACAAGGTCGATATGTCATCACATTATCAAAAGCAGAATTAAATATTCCAGCTGGGGTGTATCATTTGCGAAGCGAAATTGGTGGTAAACAAGAAACCATTAAAATAATTCTAAAGTAAAAGAGAATAGTTAGAAACCGCGCAGGGTGACTTCAGAGAAATATTTTTTAAGGAGATTTTGGAATTCCGTGGCTTGTTCTGGGGTATAAGTTTTTAATTTGCGATAAGTTTTAAGCCGCGAATTTTCGGGCACAAATTTTTGAAGGACGATCTTTTTAGCCGGAGCGATTTGTTGGGTAATTTTGAGCAGTTCTGCTTTACCAACTAAGGTGGGCACCATGGTGATCCGAAATTCATAATCAAGACCACACTCTTTAAGTAATTGAATGGTACGCTCAATGACCACTAAATGAATTTTGCGGCCAACAGCTTGGAAGTATTTTTTATCCAGAGTTGTTTTGATGTCCATTGCGACATAATCAATCAACCCCAGTTCAATTGCTTCTTTTAAGGGATAAGGATAATACCCATTGGTATCAACTTTGATTTTCAAACCGAGTTCTTTGATTTTCATGAAGAGTCCGAAAATTTCTGGGTGCATCATTGGTTCACCACCAGAAACGACAACGCCATCAATCCACCTTTGTTTTTTTACTAGTTTCTTTTTTATCTCTTGCCAATCAAAAGGGGGTAATTTTTCCGAATCGTCGGCCAGTTCTGAGTTCTGACAGAACGGACAGTGAAAATTACAACCGCCAACAAAGATGACGGATACCACTTTTTTATCCCAATCGACGAGGGATGTTTCCAGAAAACCCCGAATTTGCATTGAGCTATAGTCTTGATGAACTATTAAATTGCGTTAGTTTAATTTATTTACTCGTCAGATCTTTATCGGTTGAATTTTCTTTTGTTTGTAGCTGGTTAACTAATTGATTTAATTCAGAAAAGATTGGGGCGGATTTTACCCATCGTTTTATCTCTTGGCCATCTTTAAGTAAAATGACGGTCGGAATATCCGGGACACTTCGATAAGCACTTTCGGCCAGTCCGTCAACACTGTCAACATCGTAGTATTCTAAGGGAATCGGGGTGTACTTATTATTGTAATATTCAATTTTTTCTTTTATTGATTTACATGCTTCACAACTATCTCGACCAAAGATTAATAGTTTCATATCTTATATTAATTTTTTATTTTGATTTGTCAAGTAGCATAAGATTATTTACTTTATTGTAATAATAGGATATAATATTTGTTATGGTTTTAACGATCATACAAAGTTTTTTACATTACTTGTATAATATTGCCCCTGCGTTAGCGATCGGTTTTTTATTATCCGGCATAATTCATGAGTTTATATCAGAATCAATCGTAAGTAAGTATTTATCAGGAGAGGGATTGAAACCGATTTTTTTGTTAACATTGATTGGAATTTTTTTGCCAATCTGTTGCTGGGGCACTTTACCATTGGCAGTCACATTTCATAAAAAGGGTATTAAATTAGGACCGATTTTAGCATTTTTAGTGGCCACCCCGGCAACTTCAATCAGTGCTTTGTTAGTAACCTATCGTTTGTTCGGACTTAAATTTGCAATCTATATTTTTTTAGCAGTGATTGTGCTTGGTTTATTGATTGGGATTATTGGTAATCTGCTTATTTATAAACCAAAAGCGGATACGCCAGAAGAAAACTGTGCGCATTGCGGTTTGAGTGAAGATAAATGCCAATGCCATCACGGGATGGGTAATCGGATTAAATCAATTTTGAAATTTGCACTTATTGATATGCCCAAAGAAATTGGATTATTAACACTGCTTGGCATATTGCTTGCCGCAATCGTTTCCGCTGTGACACCGGTTGGAATTTTTATTAGGCAATTCTTATCAGGTGGGTTTTCGTATCTCTTTGCCTTGATTTTCGGAATTGTGATGTATTTTTGCTCAACTTCCAGTCCCCCCTTTGTCCATGCAATGATTAAACAGGGTATGCCCGCCGGAGCCGGTATGGTCTTACTTTTAATCGGACCGATTACATCTTACTCAACAATTTTAGTGGTGAGTAAAAAATTTGGCCTAAAAGTGATGCTCATTTATTTAAGCGTAATCAGTGTGATTGGACTGGCCATTGGCTATTTGTTCAGTTTAATTCCTTAAACAAATATTCTAAATATAAATAGAATATAAATTGACTTAAATTTTCACCAAAGAAATTGAAAATCAATAAGTAGCACTAACATTCAGTAAATTAGGGGTATAGTGTAGGAGATCATTATTAAAGTTATTGAAATTGTGAAATTATAAGTTAGATGATGAGAGGTGTTGGGTGAGAAGTTTTATTATAATTTGAGTGGTTAGTTAAATCTCAATAATGAGATGAGATTATAAATTTTGTTTATTACTGAATATGATGTGATAAGGAGCAGGAGAACTAACATGAGACTGTAATCCTAAGATGTTGTTATGTATGTTACAAGAGAGGAGGGGGTATTTGTAAGTTAATTGTAAATGATTAAGATAGAATTAAGTTTTGACAAGAGCATTGTCAATGAGTCGGGCTTTACCGAATTTGACTGCTAAGGCAATTAAGACTTTGCCTTTGATTGTTGTGATCGGTTGTAAATTGTCGGCATTTACAATTTCAATATAATCAATTTTAGCATCAGGCATTGATTCGATAAGTTCTTCCATTAATGCTTTGATTTTGGGAGCGTTTTTTTCACCGTTTTTAATCATCGTTTGAGCATGTTTTAAGGCATGATGTAAGACAGTGGCTTGTTCGCGCTCTACTTTAGATAAGTAGATATTACGAGAACTCATAGCCAGTCCGTCTTTTTCACGAGTTGTGGGCGCGATAATAATTTTGATGGGGAAGTTTAGGTCTTTAGTCATCTGTTTAATAATCACTGCTTGCTGAGCATCTTTTTGACCAAAGACTGCCACATCGGGTTGGACAATATTAAAGAGTTTAGCAACCACCGTAGCAACGCCTTTGAAATGGCCGGGTCGAGATTTACCACATAAAACATTGGATAGCGACGGTAATTCAATAAAGGTCGCATAATTTTTCGGATACATGGCTTTAACATTCGGATAAAAGATATAATCGACTTGTTCTTTGGCTAATAATTTTCTATCTCGTTTAAAATCGCGGGGATAACTGAGCAGGTCTTCTTTCGGACCAAATTGGATCGGATTTACAAAGATACTTACGACCACGATATCTGACTTCTGACGGGCAATTTTTATTAAATTGAGATGGCCCTGATGGAGATAACCCATGGTCGGCACAAAACCGATGGTCTTTTTTTGAAAATGGATTTTTTTAGCGATCTGTTGCATCTTTTGGGGACTGCGAATTATTTTCATCGTTGGATTTTTATCTTAATAGGATAATTTTAGGGACATTCATTGTTTGTAAAACTGTGTTCTAAAGTAGGAAATGTTCCTTCTTGAACTTCTTTTTGATAAGTTTTTACGGCTTGCCAGATAATCTTACGCAACGCCGCGTACTGTTTAACAAACTTAAGTTTTATTTCGCTTAGTCCTAACATATCTTGCCAAACTAAGATTTGGCCATCACAGTAAGGACCAGCACCAATGCCGATAGTAGGAATTTTTAAGGTTTTTGTTACTTTTTTGGCAAATTGAGCAGGGATCTTTTCTAAAACAATCGCAAAACAACCGATATTTTGTAATTGTAATGCATCTTGTAAGAGTCGTCTTTGAGCTGCTTGATTGGTTGCTTGTAGTTTATAACCACCAAACCGATGTACGGATTGGGGTGTGAGACCCAAATGTCCCATCACCGGGATACCATATTTTATTAGTTTATCGGCGATTTCTAAAATTTCCCGGCCGCCTTCAAGTTTTACGGCTTGCGCACCTGCTTTTAGAAAGTCGCCAGCATTTTTTAAAGCAACATCAATTGATGGTTGATAAGACATAAATGGCATATCTGCCACGACCAATGCTCGTTTGGCAGCTTTACTGACCGCTTGGGTATGACTTAACATCTCGGGCATGCCAATTGGTAAAGTGGTGCTATGTCCATAGATAACATTGGCTGCTGAATCACCAACTAAAATTAAGTCAATCCCGGCTTGGTCAAAAATCTGGGCCGTAAGATAATCGTAAGCAGTTAAACAGACAATCTTTTTACCTTCTTGTTTCATCTTAAGGAGAGCAGGAATTGTTACTTTGGACAGCATTAGTGTTTTCTTACTTTTTTGCTTTCGGTGAGTAGAATTTACGACCCGAAGTTGTATTGACTATCTCTTGGAATAGATCTAAAAAGTCTTGTTCGTTTTTGACAAAATCAATATTAGTCGTATTAACAATTAAGAGTGGCGTTGCATCATAATGTAAAAAGAACCGATTATAAGCATCCGAGAGGACTTGTAAATAGTCCGGGTCAATATCTTGTTCATAACTGCGACCGCGTTTTCTAATGCGTTCAATTAATATTTCAACGGGTGCTTGCAAGTAAACAATTAAATCGGGTTTTAAGATATCTTTTTCTAAAAAGGAATAGATTTTTTCATAGAGCGTGATTTCGTGTTCTGAAAGATTGATGTAGGCAAAAATACGGTCTTTGACAAAAGCATAATCGGTAACGATCTTTTGTTGAAAGAGCGATTGTTGACTTAATTGCTGCTGCTGACGGTGGCGGGATAATAAGAAAAAGAGTTGGGTGGCTAACGCATAAGTGCGCATATCTTGATAGAAATTGGCTAAGAACGGATTTTCATCAACTTCTTCCGTGACTAACCGGGCTTTTAGTCGTTCGGCAATTTTCGTAGCGAGCGCGGTTTTGCCAACACCAATCATGCCTTCAATCGCAAGATAGTTTAAGGTGATGGCGTCGTGATTGTTTTTTGCCAAATTGATACTCCTTGGTGATATTTAATTTCACTTACTAATTGTTTAATCGGTTTATTTAAGATCGGATGGACAAAATCAGGCGCGAGTTCGGCTAAAGGCAATAAGACAAAATCTCGCAGGTGCAGACGCGGATGCGGAACTTGTAAATTGGGACGGTTGATGATTAACTTATCATAGAATAAGATATCAATATCAATAGGGCGGGGCAGATTTTTAACCCCCAAGTAGCGTTTCCGACCTAAGGTTTTTTCAATCTTTAAAATCTTTGTCAATAACTGGTTTGGTTCATCATTGGTATCGGCTTCGAGAACACAATTAAGATAGCGATTTTGGTGGGGTTGCATTGGCAGAGTGAGATGAAAAAATTTTATCGGTTCTGAGGCATTGCTTTCATAAATCGCGGATATTTTTTTAATTGTGATATCATTATCATTGAGCATTTGGACGGCACCGAAAAGATTGTCTTCGCGTCTTTGAAGGTTTGATCCCAAGCTTAAAAAAATCCGCACCATATATTAGACTACTTAAATTTTAGCAGTTGTCAACTATTTTTGATACGGAAAAGGAGCGATAATAATATAATGGTGCGTTACTTGCGGTTAACAATTACGCACCACTATTATTTTAATTACTTTATAGCTTTACGACTTTGATTGCTTTTTTTCCTTTGGGTGTGTCTTCTAATTCAAATTCTACCCGATCACCTTGATGAAGGGTCTTATAGCCTTCACCAGTAATATCAGCATAGTGAACAAAAACATCGCCACTACCATCTTCCGATTCGATAAAACCAAAGCCTTTTTTGCCATCGAACCATTTTACTTTACCACTAACTGGCACAAATACTCATTCCACCTTTCTGCTAAACAAATTAAATCTTTATTAAAGATTTATAGCAGATAATTATAATATTTAAGATATTTCTTGTCAAGTGTTTTATTTCTTTTACACAGTGAAATAATTGATTGATTATTAAAAACTTACAAAATTGGATTTGGTTTTAGTCAAATTTAAACTCATCAATTCGGAAAGATAGCATATTAAATTGTTCACTTAGAGATATCATTGACTAATTATGTTTTATGTGTAAAATTATTATGAGTTAATTCCAAAGAGAAAGAGAAGTGAAATATGACAGATAAATTAATTAGGTCAACAAAACCAAAACCAATCTTTGAAATTGCCGAGAAATTAGCAATCGAGCCATCTTTATTGATTCCCTGTGGTAATTATAAAGCAAAGGTATCGCTTAAGTTTTATGATAAGATAAAAAACAAACCCAATGGTAAGTTAATTTTAGTCACCGCGATGACCCCAACTCCATTTGGTGAAGGTAAGACAACGGTTTCAATTGGTTTATCAATGGCGTTTAATAAAATTGGCAAGAGTTCAATTGTTTGTCTGCGGCAACCATCGTTAGGACCTATTTTTGGTCTTAAAGGCGGTGGCACGGGTGGTGGTAAGTGTTTAGTGATACCCTTAGAAGATATTAATCTTCATTTTACCGGTGATTTTCATGCGGTGAGTAGTGCGCATAATCTTTTGGCTTCGATTTTAGATAATCATATCCATTTTGGTAATGAGCTGGATATTGATGAACGTGAGATTGTTTTTAAACGGACCGTTGATTTAAACGACCGCAGTTTACGCAATGTCGTAGTTGGGCTGGGTGGCAAAGCAAATGGCCCAGCAAGAGAAGATGGTTTTACCATTACCCCCGCTTCAGAGATTATGGCAATCTTAGCCCTTTCTACTTCCT
This sequence comes from Caldifarciminota bacterium, assembly GCA_965649215.1. Taxonomy (GTDB): domain Bacteria; phylum Hydrothermota; class Tepidihabitantia; order Tepidihabitantales; family CAIPLT01; genus JAGXRL01. The sequence continues at coordinate 29,031 of CBFGJZ010000014.1, read as the reverse complement.
TAAAAGAGTTAAAGAGTCGCTTGTGTAATATTCTGATTGCTTATGATAAAAAGAAGAATCCGGTGTATGCGGGTCAGTTAGGTGCGTGTGGCAGTATGGCGGTTTTATTACGCGATGCGATAAAGCCGAATTTAGTGCAAACGATTGAGAATACCCCGGCTTTTGTTCATACCGGGTGTTTTGCCAATATTGCGTTTGGGACGACAAGTTTGATTTCTATGAAAATGGCATTAAAGTTATGTCAATATACAATTGTCGAGGCGGGCTTTGGTTCGGATTTAGGCGCAGAAAAGTTTGTTGATTTGGTTGCGCGTCAAGGTGAATTACCGATTGATGGTGCGGTCGTGGTCGCAACCACGCGGGCGCTCAAGTTCCACGGGGGTGCAAAAGAAAAAGAACTGGATAAAGCTAATGAAGCTCAGTTGAAAAAGGGATTAGAAAATTTAGGCCGACATATTGAAAATATGAAAAAGATGAATATTCCCGTAGTCGTAGCATTGAATTTATTTGCTAATGATAAAGCCCGTGAGATTAAAATTGTCAAGGGCTATTGTGATTATCAGGGTGTTGCCTTTGCAACTTGTAATGGTTATCAAGAAGGGGGGGCGGGGAGTGTCGAATTGGCTCAAGCCTTAGAAGCAGTCATTGAAAAAAGAGATTCTACCTATATGCCCGTGTATGATTTGAATGATAGCATTGAGACCAAAATTGATAAGGTTGCCAAAGAAGTGTATGGTGCTGCGGATGTGATTTATACGACGCAAGCACAGAGAGACTTAAAAACGATTAGTAAATTGAAATACGATAATTTTCCAATCTGTATTGCGAAGACGAATATGTCATTGTCTGATAATCCGTTGTTGTACGGTGCGCCCGAGAATTTTAAGATTACAATCTCTCGGATCGTCATCTTTTCGGGTGCCGGATATGTGGTGCCGATTGCCGGTGATATCAATTTAATGCCGGGTCTGCCGAAAGTGCCGAATGCAATGAGCATTGATTTAGATGATAACGGGTTTATTACGGGTCTGAAATAGTAATTGAGATAAGCATCGCATAAGAGAAAAATAAGTCTATAAGTTATGCTTGATATTCAATTAAGCGATTTGCCAAAAGAAGTGAAGAAGCTGAGTTTAGAGCCTGAGCAAGATAAAATCTATGATGTGATTGTGATTGGAGCAGGACCCGCAGGAATGACCGCGTGTGTGTATTTGGCTCGGAAAAAACTTTCGGTCTTAGTAATTTCTAATGATTTTGGTGGTCAGGTCTTATGGACTTCCACGATTGAAAATTATATGGGTTATCAGTATATTTTGGGACGGGATTTAGCAACAAAGTTTTCTGAACAGGTTAATTCGTTTCCGATTGCGGTGCGGGTACCGGATGAAGTGATTGCAGTTGAACGAGAGAATGGTCTATTTTTAGTGCAAACCCGTTATGAAGGTCGATATCGTGCTCAAGCATTAGTCATTGCCAGTGGCAAACGGCCGCGCATGCTTGATATCCCAGGAGAAAAAGAGTTAGTCGGACGGGGGGTTTCTTATTGTGCGACTTGTGATGCACCTTTATATGTTAATAAGAAAACCGCAGTAATTGGCGGCGCTAATTCCGCAGTACTTGCTGCCTTAGATTTGCACAAAGTTGCCCAAGAGGTCCATTTGATTGTGCGTAGTAAAATTAAAGCCGACAATATTTTAGTTGACCGACTGCAAACGGCTTCGAATGTTAAAGTCTATCTTGGTTATATTCCTGTGGCCATTAAAGGAAGCGAGCGAGTCGAAGGTCTCTTGATTAAGAGTCTTACAAGTGACGAAGAGAAATTATTGACGGTGGATGGTGTTTTTATTGAAGCGGGTTTAATTCCGAATAGCGGATTTTTACGCAATATGGTTAAGACTAATGAGCGTAATGAAATTATTGTTAATTGTAATTGTGAAACTTCAGAAAAAGGTATTTTTGCAGCCGGTGATGTGAGTAGTGTCAGTGATAAACAGATTATTATTGCCTGCGGTGAAGGGGCAAAAGCGGCTTTGTCCGCATATCGTTATGTAATGACAAATAAATAAAGGAGAAAAAAATATGGGAATCATTATTAAACCAGCAGTTGAAACCCAACTTAAAGAAACTTTTGTCAATACTTTAAAAGACGAAGTGAAATTAGTGGTTTTTACCCAGGAGTTAGAATGCCAGTTTTGTCGCGAGAATCGGATGTTAGCCGAAGAGTTAGTCGCACTCTCTCCGTTACTTAAATTAGAAGTCTATAATTTTATCAACGATAAGGATAAAGTTAATGAGTATGGTATTGAAATGGTGCCGGCGATTGCGGTAATTGGTAAAAAAGATTATGGGATCCGATTTTATGGGATTCCCGGTGGTTATGAGTTCACTTCGCTCTTAGAAACGATTAAGATGATCTCAACCGGTGAGAGCGGACTGGATGTCAATAGTCAAAATGAACTTAAAAAAATTACCAAGCCGACGACTATCAAAGTTTTTGTGACTTTGACTTGTCCGTATTGCTCATCAGCAGTGATTGCTGCCAACAAATTGGCATTCCTTAATGACAATATCAAGTCCCAGATGATTGAAGCATCTGAATTTATACCCTTAAGCAATAAGTATAAAGTCTATGCCGTGCCCAAGACTGTGATTAATGATAATATTTCTTTTGAAGGAGCATTGCCGGAAGCATCTTTAATTGAACAGGTAATCAAAGCAAATTATTAAAGAGACACAACTTATAAGGCAAGCCGGCATAGTGCTCAGGGAGTGAAGGTATACCCCAAGATTAATCTGAATTCAAAAGAGTATTTTATAATCATCAAATATTAATCATCACTCTGATAATCAAAGAGATAATTGAAATGGTCTTGAGCTTTGTTTTAGGATAAATGGTTTTCACACAGGACTGGACTGATGTTTGAATTTATGATGCTTCTGGTAGGTTGTAATATCGTTAAACTCATTATCAACTTTATTTAATGGAGAGTAAGGAGATACTTGCCAAGCGATAGTTATTATTATATGATTTAAGGTATGGCAAGAGTTATTGGCTTCTTAATATTCAGTTTACTGACAGTTAATTTTATAAACGGACAGGTTGATTTGAATTCTATTCTCAACGGGGTCTTTACTAAGCATGACCAAATCAGCAAAGAATTACAAGATGCGGTTTATTACGGTCAGTTTTATTATTTAGAGACCAATGACAAAGGCGAGACTTTAAAGACTATGACCGCAAAACGAAAGATTTATACCAAGGGTTTTGATAAGCATAAAAGCGAGTATCTGGAAATGACTGAGAACAACCGAGTGTTAAGTAAGACTGAGATAGCCAAGCAAGCAAAAAAGGGTCGAGCGGAGCAGAAGAGTTATTCACCATTTGATAAAGATTATCGCACACAGTATAATTTTTCATTTGTCGGTGAAGATAAATACAATGGTCTTTCGGTCTGGGTGATTGGTTTTTCCCCAAAATATAAAGGTAAAGGTTATCTGCAAGGCGAAGCCAAGATATTAAAGCAAGATTCGTGTGTTGTGGCAATGTCGTTTGTGCCGACTGGCTTACCCTTTGTGGTTAAGAATTTTAATATTACTTTAAGTTATGGTCAGTTTAATAATTATTGGATGCCCAAAGAGTTTCGTTTAAGTATGGAGGTAGATGTTAAGGTATTAGTAAGTCTTGCCCATAAGTATATTACGATGCGCGAAGAGTATTCAGGTTATACTTTTAATAATGGCTTGTTAGATAGTTTTTTTGAGTAATTAATTTTAAGGAGAGCATAACTGAACGTTTTTGTTTTAACAGTCTTATCATATCTAGTCGGGTCTTTGATGTTTTCTTTTTACTTAGGTAAATTAAAAGGCGTTGATATTCGTAAAGTCGGTGATGGTAATCCCGGCGCGGTGAATGCTTTTAAAGCCAGTGGCTACTTGATTGGGATTTTGGCAATGCTGCTTGATTTTAGTAAAGGTTTTATTCCCTTGTTTATTCTCTATCAGCGATTGGGGATACAGGATTTTCGGATTGTGCCAATTGCAATTGCGCTTGTGTTAGGCCATGCTTTTTCAATTTTTTTACGCTTTCATGGGGGTAAAGCAATTGCAGTAACTTTTGGAGTTTGGGCAGGTCTTACTTTATATCAGGTGCCGGTGATATTAGGGCTGGCACTATTGTTTTTTAAGTTTGGACTGAGAATCAAGAATGATGCTTACAATATAGTCTTGGGTATGGTTGTCAGTTTTGTATTTATTATCCTTAAGTTTAATTTAGTGTTAATAGTTGTTTTTATCTTCAATCTCTTGATTATTATTTATAAACATCGCAATGAACTTAAAATGGGCGTAAAGTGAAAATCACTTATCTGATTTCGTTAGATGCTTTGCGGTTAATGATTTTTATCTTGGTGCAGGTTTTAATCGCAATTAGTAATGCAATTTTAATGAAGAGATTAGAAAAGTTTTCTAAAATTACGGAGAACTTAAAAGTCTCAGTATTGATTCCTGCTCGCAACGAAGAATTGAGCATCAAACCATGTCTGGAGTCAATTTTACAACAGGATTATGGAAATTTTGAAGTGTTGGTGTTAGATGATAATTCGACCGATAAAACTGCTGAGATTTTAGCAACTATTAAGTCGGAAAAATTAAAGGTGTTATTAGGAGAGAACTTGCCGAGTGATTGGAATGGCAAAGCATGGGCCGCTTATCAATTAGCCAAACAGGCAAGTGGTGAATTATTGCTATTTAGCGATGCGGATACTGAATATCACCGAGCGACTTTGAGTTATGCAGTAAGCGCAATGCACAAGACAAACGCTGATTTACTTACAATTATCAATCACAATAAAGTGAAAACTTTTGGTGAAAAGATCACCGTGCCATTTGGCACGTGGTCAATTTTGACACTCCTACCTTTAAGCATTGCTTATCTGTGGCGAAAAAATCAAGCCTTAGCCGCAGGGAATGGTAAGTTTTTGCTTTTTAAGCGGGATTGTTATGATCATATTGGTGGCTATGCGGCGGTCAAAGATAATGCGATTGAAGATGTGGCATTAGTAAAATTGGTTAAAGCAAATGGTTATAAATGGCGTATCTTTGATGGCACTAACTTGGTAAGTGCTCGAATGTATCATAATTTTGCTGAAGCCCTGATGGGTTTTACTAAAAATTATTTTGCCTTGTTTGGTTATAAGATTTTAGTTGCCCTGTTTGTTTGGCTGTGGATGGGGATAATTACTTTTGCGCCCCTGTTTCGAATCGTGCATAGTTTAGCTCAGACTTTGTATAATCCTGCTCTTACTTATTCTGTGATTTCAGTCTTAGCAACGGCTCTGTTATGGATTATTTTATCAATTAAATTAAAGTATCCGTGGTATCTGTTTTTATTGTATCCTTTGATTATTGGGGTTTCAATATTTATTGGCTTACGCTCCATAGTCTTTACGATCACTCAAAAGACAACTTGGAAAGACCGTCGGTTAAGACACCGCAAGATTCGTTGGCTTTAAGGTTTGCTTAATTTTTGGAGTTGACTTTTGAGATAAGTTTTTAACGAATCATTAAGCGTATCAGGACTCGCTAATGCTTGACGATACCAAAATTGAGCACTCAGGCGGTCATCTTTTAGTAAGAAGAGATCAGCTAATTTAATCATGAGCTTGATATTTTCAGGCTCGTGTTCTATGGCTTTTTGATAGTCATCAAGGGCATTGGCATACTCTTGCATTTGTTCGTAAAGATTGGCTCGTCTTTGATAAGCAAGACTATTATTTAAATCTAAGAGAAGAGCATGGGAATAGTCATTGAGTGCCAACTTAAAACTATCTGCATCATAAAAAGCATCACCCCGATTGATTAAAATTTTTATTTCATTGGGGGCCAAAGCAAGAGCTTGATTGTAATAGTTAATGGCCGACTCAATTTTATTAAGATAATGATAGCTAACCGCAAGGTTATAATAAAGAATACTTAATAGGTCTTGATTGTAAATTGATTGTTTAAGAGTCAGAGCATCTTGGAATTTGTTTAGGGCCGCTTGATGTTGGGCTTGTTTACCTAAGGCAGTGCCAACTGAGATTAACGCAATGGCCGCTAAGCGGTAGTTTTTTTTACTTAATGATAGATGATAAGCTTTTTGATATAAGGATTCGGCTTGGGCGTATTTACCACGGGCATATTGGATATCGCCATCTTCAATCAGATCTAAAAATTGATAAGCATTATAGGGAATGAATTCACTGATTATTCCTTGATAGTCATTAGATGGCATTGTGGCTAAAAAGAGAATTAAGAGTAAGGACATTTTTATTATTTAAATAAGGGTTCGTGATAGATGCTTTTTATCTCTTCCCAAGTGAGCGGAGGATATCGGAGATGAATCATCCGATGGCAGTTAGCACAGACCAAAGCAAGGTCTTTGAGTTGAACTCTTTCAAGCGGTCTGGTGATGGGTTTACAGAGATGGGCTTCGATAAAATCTAAAGCGATTTTACCATAATGTTCAAAGAAAGAAAAACCGCAAACACTGCAGCGAATCTCGCCATATTTTTTTAAGGCCTGTTTTTTAGCTTCTTTAAGTAAAGATGGGTTCTGTTCTAAAACAAAGTGTTCTTTGAGAAGACGCTTGGCTTGAGAGATTTTTCTTACTTTGGCAAAATTAGTCCAATAAGTGGCTAAATTGGCTTCGGTAATATAGTGATTATAATAGTTAATGATTTTCTTTAAGTCAGCAACTAAAATATCATTACTGGGTAAGTTTTGGCTTGCATATTCTTTATAAAAGATCACTGCTTTTTCATAGGCACGACCTAATCGGGATTTGCCAATCTGGACTTTATCATCTGCCATTAAGTCGCTTAATTGGAAACTTTCGCGGGTGTCCAGAATTTTACTCTTCAGTTTCAAAAGGGCTTTTTTACGACCCGCACTTTTAATCGGATTCATAACTCCCAGCATCATCGTGAGATAGATTTTTTGCATGTCTTCAGAGAAGAGATAGACCACTGAAACACCTTCCTGAGCAGAGTCGGTTTCGTGTTTGTTAAAGATGGCAATCCAAGGCACTCGTGCCCAACTGCCTTTGCCCGCTGATGCTTTAACCATGAGATTTTCATCATCTAATAAAGGGGAGATGATTTTAACAGATTGTTCGCGGATTAATCTTGCTAAAGGGTGTTTGGTAAATGGTTGCTTGAGCGCAGTTTGATATTCGCGAGTAATCTTACCAAGTAGTTCTTGAAGAGTCGTAATTTTTTCCATTTGCCTAATCTGTCTTTAAAATGATAACATAAAATCAAGACAAATCAAGGGTTAAAAAGAGCAGAAATATTTTCACGAGTATATTGACAAATGATTTTCTTGTGTTAAGGTATCTTAGAAGTTAAAGGAGGATGTATGTATAAAAAAATTTTATTTGTTTTTATGGTTCTTATGATCATGGCGAGTGCTGAGCAATATCTGGTAAAATCGAGCGAAGCAATTTCCATTCCCAAGATCATAAATTATCAAGGTAAATTGACCAACTTAACCGGCAGTGCGGTGAACGATTCAACTTATTCAATTACATTTCGATTATATACCAGTTCAAGCGGTGGCTCTTCTTTTTGGAGTGAGACCCAGAATGTCCAGACTAATGCGGGCATCTTTAATGTTTTATTGGGTTTAAGTATTCCGATTGAGTCAATACCTCAATCAGGCAATTGTTATTTGGAGATGCAGGTAAATCCCCATCCGGCGATGACACCAAGAATCAGGTTGGTCAGTTCTGCTTATGCTTATTTATCAAAGAAGTCTGATACTGCTAATTATGCTTTAAGCGCTAATGTCAATTATGTTGATAGCGCCCGAATATCTACTAATGCTCATAAATTACAAGGTAAAGATACAGTGGCTTTAAGTAATAAGTTTGTTGATGAAGGGCAGACTAATGCAATCACCAATATAATGATTGTTGATAATGCTGTTACTTCAAGTAAGATTCAAGATGGCACAATTCAACTGGTTGATTTAGCATTCACACCCGCAACCCGACCATTAACACCACCAGTGAGTAATACAGAAATCCAGGATAATGCAATAACGAGTTCTAAAATCCAGGACAATGCAGTAGTCAGCGCTAAAATTCAGGATAATGCGATAATCAGTTCAAAGATTCAAGACGGAACAATTTTACGACAAGATGTTGCAACAACATTCAAAGCACCTTATGCAGATACATCAGATTATGTAAGAAATGTTAATATTCAATATGTTGATAGTGCTCGGGTTTCAACAAATGCCCATAAATTGCAAGGCAAAGATACAATCGCTTTAAGTGCCAAGTTTGTTGACGAAGGGCAGATTAATGCAATAACTAATACTATGATTAGCGGTAATGCCATCACTACGGATAAAATCCAGGATGGTACGATTACACGCAACGATGTCTCTTTAACTTTCAAAGCACCATTAGCTGATACCGCAGATTATGCAAGGGTGATTCCAGGTGCAATCGATTCAGCAAGAGTTGCCGCAACCGCATATAATTCTTATAAATTGCAAGGCAAAGATACTATTGCGTTGAGTGCTAAATTTGTTGATGAAGGACAGCCAAATTCAATTTCATCAGCAATGATTATTGATGGTGCGATTACGAATGCGGATATTTCAAATTCAGCAGGTATCAGTGACACCAAACTCAGCGGCAGTGGTAGTTTGATTACTAATTTTAATGCCGATTTATTAGACGGACAGCATGCTTCAGCATTTACTTCGGTTGCTTCAGATTTTGGACGCTCGGGCGTTGCGACTGATTTGTATGAAGGCACCACAACTCTAACCGATAAATATGTTAACGAAGGACAGGCAAATTCAATAAAATCAGCAATGTTTGCACTGCCATGTACATTACAAGGTTCGGTTGCAACGGGCGGCGCAATATTAAGGATAAATAATAGCGGTACTGGTAACGGAATAACGGTTAATAATGCAGGTCAAAGCGGATTAGTTATCGGTCGTGCTGGGAAAAATGGTGTAAATATTGACAGTGTTGCTGATGTCGGTGTCTATGTAAACCGTTGCGATACTGGTTTGTCTGTTTTGCGTGCGCGTCATAACGGCATTAATATTGACAGTGCGGGTGCTTATGGTGTCTATGTTGACTCTTCAAACTCGAATGGATTTTATGTGAATCGAGCCGGTTGGAATGGTTTAGCAATTGGTAGTGCCGCACAAATCGGAGTTTATGTCGGTTCGACTGGACAGTATGGCATCTATATTGATAGTTCTGTTAGTCACGGTGTTAACATAAAAAAATCACTCGGGCAAGGAGTTCGAATTTCTAGAGCGTCATCCAATGGTCTTGCGGTGGATTCGGCAGCAATTGGTTTAGCAATTATTCAAACGGGAAGTGACGGCGTTAATGTTTATCGAGCTGGTAACTTCGGTTTTCGCGTGTACCGTGCTGCATCGCAGGCTTTTTCTGTAGACAGCGCTTTATATGGATTGGCAGTTGGAACCGCAGCGGATGATGGTGTCAATATTAATCGTGCCCGAGACAATGGCGTCTTTATTGACAGCGTGGCAGATGTAGGGTTTTCAGTAAACCGATGTGATACTGGTTTGTCTGTTTTGCGTGCGCGTCATAACGGCATTAATATTGACAGTGCGGGTGCTAATGGTGTCTTTGTTGACTCTTCAAACTTTGATGGATTTTTTGTGAATCGAGCCGGCCGGTTCGGAGTTTCCGTCGGTTCGGCTGCACAAGCTGGCGTTTGGGTTGATAGCGCAGAATATTATGGAGTTTTTGCATATGGTAATATGGTAGGTGGTTATTTTCGCGCTGCCAACCCTGGTGCAGAAGGAATTCAAGTTTATTCTTATAATAATATTGCGTCTGATACCGCTATAATGGCTTATGGTAAAGGAGTTGCCACGGGCGGTTGGGGAACTTCTCTGGCTGACGGCGAAGCGCCGTGTATTGTGAGTCCGAATATGACCATGATTTGTTATGGCAATGCCACTTTATCAAACGGCACAGTAAAGATTGATTATCCGAAAATGTTTAAGAATAATATCCGTCCTGATGTGCCGGTTACGATTAATTTGACGCCAATTGGCAATCCGTCGGGTATGCTCTGCGTAAGTGAACTTAAATCTTCTGGTTTCAGCGTGATTTTGAAACAGATTCCAGGTTGGTCAGGCGATAATAATGTTTCTTTTAGCTGGAGCGCCTATGGCACGATGAAAGAACTGGTTGATTCGCCAGAAGAGCAAGCCGAATATAAAAGAATGGAAGCTGAATTACGAAGCCGTCGTCTGGTTAGTGCGCATCAGGAAATCAGAATAAATTCCGAACCATAAAATATGACTGATATTTATTTGTGCTGCTGATGTTATTAGAATGCTGCTTATAGGCAATTAAAAGGATGTCGAGTTTCTGACTGCGGAAGTGAAAAAAATGGCATAAATGATGATGTCAATGATTATTGGATTTAGCGTACTGCGAGTAAGACTAAAGATATCACGGTCACTTTAAGCGCGACTTTTATCGTATAAGAAGATAACAATAAAAAAGGGGGCAGAGATGCCCCCTTAGTTTTTTAAGATATTCTTATTTCTTAGCATTACCTTCGATAGTTACTGATTTAGTGACAACCAAACCACTGGTAACACCGCTGATAAGCCAGTCAATAATGTCAAATTCAGTCGTGACGCGGACATTTTCTAAATTGTATTTGGCAATCATATCATCAGTGGAATTATTAGCAATTGGGATTAAGCCACCGATTAGAAAGATTGCCCGTCGGGTCATTCTAAAAGTTGAAGCATCGGTTTCAGACATCAGCATTACTTCTTGATTGGGTGGGGCAACGACTTTAATGGTCATACAAGCAGTTAATAATAAACAACTTGCAATTACAAACAAGACTACTTTTTTCATACCATCACCTCCGTTTAATGAAATATGGTACAGACATACCACCAATATAGTATAACAGTCAAACTATTTGTCAAGGGTTTTATAAATTTTTTATACAAAGGGATAATGTTATTTTATAATTCTTAAGCTACTGACATTTGCGACACCAATGCCAAATGTTATGGCTAAAGCGTCAAGACTTGTTGTAAATCCGGATTGATTGTTGCTATGGTAATTGGAAAATAACGGCACTAAGAAAGTGAGTTCGGGCATAATGCGGATATTGCGATTCGCACCGATTCGGTAGGGAATACCAACATGTCCGCATAATGAAGTAAAACCACCTGTAGCATCGCCGGTGATAACACCAAAATGATATAGACCGATACCAAAACTAAACGGCGTCATACCTGCTTTTTCTCGGCTGAATAAGAGAGTTGGTTTAAATGAATAAAATCCAAATCCTTCGCCATGGCTCATTAATCCGTAAAAAGAACCTTCTAGAAATATCGCACCGTCAAAATTGTTTTTTAAGAATTGGTATTTGGTATTCAAAGCAACACCCGGACCAAAACTCCAACGCGCACCAAAATCAAGATTGTCAGATACGCCAAGTTTGGCTTCAATTTCAGGAATCGGCACAAAATAAGCACCAGCACCGCCCGAAATGCCGATAAAAACCGGGGTTATGGCGCCACCGATTTTAAGTTGATTTGGAGATGTGGTCTGAGCAGTTTGATATGAGGTAAAGGTCGTACAACTGAGTAGTAAGATAAGCGCGAAGAGCATTATAGCTTTTATTATGCTTTTCATATACCGCCTCCATCACATATGAGATTTGTATAACTGTATAGCGTAAAGATAATACTCGGTATTTTGAGTTAGTCAATAAGTGATAATATTTTCTTATCTTATTGATTGTCAAGAGATAAATTAAGTTTTATCTATTCTAAATGGTAGCTAGAGCTCACCCCATGACCCCCTGGCTTTAGTAATAGGTGGTTTTTGAAGAGTCGGGATATCTGAAATAAGTTTCTAAACAGGTTATTTGTTTTAAGGTCTTGTTAGATAGATAGTTAGAAGTGTCTTGTTAAGTTTCTCGTATTTTAGAGAGTATCAACTATTTAGGGTTGTAGTGGTCTTAATCTGACGGGTAGTTGATTGCAATTTGGTAAGTTTTGTATTGGTTAGCTATTTTTATATGGGTTATGTAAACTAAATGCGAAAATATTAAAGAAATTGAAAATAATTTACCCAAAATGCCTTTTTTATGCATCTTAGCATTATAGAGGGATATGAAGAGCATTCAAAGGTCCAATGAGCATATCCCTGATGTTTTGGCCTTTGAGAGTTGAATTTTTATGAAATATACGATTACGATTAATCAGTCAGCTTTAGTGGAAAGTGGGCTTTTGCATCAGACCGACTGGGTTGAATGGTGTATTATTGATTATCTGAAAGATTTTGTTCTCTACAAAAATAGTAAACGGATACGCTATGAAAACGAAGAGTATATTTGGTTGAATTACCGACATTTGCTTTTGAATATGCCCTGTCTTAAAATTGTGTCGAAGTCAGCAATTTCGAAGCGGATTCGTCATTTAGTAGAATTGGGTTTGATTAAGACCATTCAAGCATCGGATAATACTTTGTATTATACGATTACGGATAAGTTGATTGATTATTTTTTTAATCGTAGAAAGGATTTAGAAAGGGTGAAAAAATGGCAAAAAACTTAAATGATAAGAAAAGTTATCCACATTTTCCAAGACCTGTTCTTGCTCACGAAACAGCCCCTGTGCGCATAAAGAGAACAGCACAATATAATACAAAGATATCAATAATAAACAAAGATAATAATAATCTTTCTTCTTCTGATTCTTCTATTAAAGACAAAGACCAAAAACTGCAAGTAACGATTAAGACCCAAAAAGAGAGTGCTTGTGAAGATAAATCGGTTAAAGAGGTGAAAGGATTTCAAACTATGAATGTCGTCTGGCAAGTGATAGAAAATATCCGACAAAGGCAATTTAGTAAAGCGACTCAAACGAAAGAGGTGAAAATTAAAAAGAAAGTAGATATTGACAAATCTTGATTTCCGAGATAAGTTAAATTGAGAGGTGCTTATGCGAGTTTTTCAGATTATATTTTTATTAATTGTTATATCTTATTGTTTGTTTGCGGATATGTTATGGTATCAAGCAACACCGCAGGCTCAATGGTCGGCACGGCAGAAGTTTGCTTCGGCGGTTTTTGATAATAAGTTATGGGTGTTAGGCGGGCAGGAAGCAACGCGTAAGAACGATGTTTGGTATTCGTTGAGCGGGGATAGTTGGATTTGTGCAACGCCGCAAGCGCAATGGTCAGCGCGACGAGGACATAGTGTCGTGGTCTTTTTAAATAAGTTATGGGTGATTGGTGGTTATGATGGTGCTCGTAAGAATGATGTTTGGTATTCACAAGATGGTGTAAACTGGACTTTGGCGACTGCCAGTGCCAATTTTAGCCCACGCGAATATCATGCCTCAGTTGTTTTTGATAATAAGATCTGGGTTTTGGGTGGTTATACAGGTAGTTTTAATAATGAAGTCTGGTATTCTTCAGATGGTATTAATTGGACACAGGCAACTGCCAATGCTAACTGGAGTGCTCGTTATTGGCATAGTGCGGTGGTTTTTGATAGTATGCTCTGGGTGATTGGTGGCAGTGACGGAGTCTTAAAGAATGATGTTTGGTGTTCGCCAAGCGGTGTGACTTGGACTGCTGCAACAAATAATGCTCTGTGGCAAGCACGCAGAAGTCATAGTTCAGTTGTTTTTAATAATGCAATCTGGGTTTTGGGTGGCATTGTTGCTGATGGCAGTAGAAAGCATGATGTTTGGTATTCTACTAATGGGATTAACTGGTTTTGTGCTGATAGTCAAGTCCAATGGTCAGCCCGCTATGAACATAATTCTTTGGTCTTTGATAATAAAATCTGGGTTTTAGGTGGTTATGATAATGCGCGCTTAAATGATGTCTGGTATTCAACGGGTATTGATGCAATTGAAGAGTCTGAAAATGGGCAAGTGGTTAAAGAAAAGTTAAGAGTGTATCCTAACCCAGCCAAGAATGTGGTTTATGTGCGCTCGCCATCATCCGTGAAGATAGTAAAATTATATGATATATCAGGCAAAATAATTAAAGTGCAAGAGGTCGGGACTTCAAAAGTGCAAAGTCTCTCTCTGAGTGGATTGCAAAAAGGAGTTTATTTTATTAAAGCAGAAAGCGAGATAAGCAAGTTAATCGTCTCTGAATAGGGGATAGTCAGAAAATAAATTGACATTCAAAATATTTTTGATATAGTATCAAACTATGGCAAAAGAGAAATATCGTGAGCAGGTTAGAGCCAGCAAAACTCCGAATGTGATGGCTAAATTATTTTCCCAAAACCGCACCTATGTGATATTACTCTTATTATTACTCTGCTTTTTCTTTTTTGAGATTCTCTTTAAGAGAGGATTTTTCTGGGAGGATTTTTTAGAGCAGAACTTTCCCTATCGTCTTTTTGCGGCACGCGCATTAGCGGATAAGGTATTTCCGTATTGGAATCCTTATATCTTTGGCGGGTTGCCATTTTTTAGTGATGTGCAAACTGGTGTCTTATTTCCATTGAATTTGCTCTTGACGATATTTGTAGCAGGCAGATGGCTTTCGAGTTATCTGGTTGAGATTTTTATGATTCTCCATCTGTTAATCGCAGGGATTGGGATGTTCTATTTTGGTTTAGAGAATCGTTTGAGTAAGACAACCGCATTTTTTATGGGTCTTGTCTATATGCTCAATGGCCATTTTATTGTCCATCTTACTCATACCCAACAAGTGCAGACTTTTGTCTTAATTCCATTTATCTTCTTATTTTTACAAAGGGGATTACGAGATGCGGGTTTGAAATCATATGGGTCAGTGGTAATCACAGGTCTTTTATTGGGTTTTGCGGGTCTTGCGGGTTATCCGCAGGCACTGGTGATTATTTTAAGCGGTGTTTTTATCTATTTTGTTTATCAGTTATTTGTCACTCCCCGACGATTTGGCCATTTGCTGGCGAGTTTTGTCGTAATATTTTTGATAATGGGATTGATCG
This sequence comes from Caldifarciminota bacterium, assembly GCA_965649215.1. Taxonomy (GTDB): domain Bacteria; phylum Hydrothermota; class Tepidihabitantia; order Tepidihabitantales; family CAIPLT01; genus JAGXRL01. The sequence goes on along the minus strand of CBFGJZ010000014.1, from coordinate 14,008 downwards.
TTGCCTGCCAATATCTGCCAACTTATTTTCTGTTTAAGTCATCAATTCGTGCTGCTTATCCTTATGCAGAGATCGTTAAAGGCTCGTTCCATCCTTTGCGATTTATTACTTTTTTAATTCCTAATTATTTTGGTTCAACCAGCCAGGGCAATCTGGCAAATACTTTTGGACCCGGGGAATATTATCAATATTGGGAGCAGATGGCATATTTTGGCGTGATTCCCTTAATCTTAATCGGCTTTGCTTTTTATAAGGCAACTCGCAAAACAACTATTTTGCCTGTGCTTTTAATCTTGATACCACTCTTCATTGGCTTAGGGAAATATTTTCCCTTGCATATTTTTCTGTATAAGTTTGTGCCGTTTTTTAAGGATATCCGCACTCCTGCCAAGTTCTTAAATGTTTTGATTTTTGGCTCAATTTGGCTTTCGGGTATTGGTTTAGAAAATCTCTTGAGGTTGAAAATTAAAGCACGAAAGATTGTGATAGTGGGCGCAGGATTGGTGGTCTTATCTGTGATTTTAATCTTTTTCTTACCCGCGCAGATTTCTGAGAGTGCTAAAGCAATTGCGATAAGGAGTATCATTGTTACTGTGGTACTGGTCATTTTAAGTGTTGGCTTAATCCGATTATATTTGAATAAAAGACTATCGCAATCGGCATTTACAATTTTAATTATTATATTGGCGTTTTTAGATTTGTTTATTTTTGGTTATAAGTATAACTCAGGCACAATTGACCCGGAACTTTATTGGGGCGCTAATCGTTTGGTGAATTTTTATAAGCAAGAGAATGCAAAAGAGTTAATGCGGGTTAATATCCGAGCCAAAGAAGGCTTATTGCTGCCCCGTAATATTGGTTATGTGCAGGAGTTTGCGACGACTGATGGTTATAATCCCTTATCATTAGAACGCTATATGAGCGCAATGCAATATTTAGACCGTGACCGATTTTTTAACCTGATGAATGTCAAATACGCAACCGTGTTTGATTCGCTTAAGAAGCAGCTAACAATTGCCAAAAGAGAAAATTATCTGCCCCGAGTTAAACTTTATTATGATTGGGAGACAATTTCTGATAAAGAAGCACTTTTAGCAGAACTGAACCGTCCGGAATTTGACTATACAAATCGAGTGCTTTTAGAAGAGAGAATAACTAAAGAGCCGATGATTGATATGACCGCACAAACAGGGTCGGCACAGATTATTGAATATAGTTTAAATAAGATTAAAGTTGATGTTAAGACCGAGCGACCTGCAATTTTAGTGTTGAGTGAGAATTATTATCCAAATTGGTATCTGAGGATTAATGGTAAGAGCACATCCACATTAGCGGTCAATTATTTCTTACGGGGAGCATTGGTGCCAGCCGGTAATTATCAAGTTGAGTTTTACTATCAAGAGAAATACTTTATCTCATTATTATTAATATGTGTGTTAGTAGTTCTGGGGTCAATTATATTTATAATTATTTGCAACCTTTATCAAAAAAAGCAGTCTAATAGTTAAGAGGACGGAAGGTTACGGACGAACAAAACGGCGATTAAGAAGACTTTAATTTAGCCGTCGCTCTGTTCCTTCCGTTACTTTTTTATTAGAGTAGAGTTCAGTTAACCGATTTTTTGATAGACTTTTTGACCGCGGGTATAGGTTTCAATGGTTAAATGGTCATCACCCCGAAACATAAGTTGCGATAATAAGCGAGTACGGGATACATCTTTATTACACCAATAAGGATATTTAACAATCACAAAGTCGGCATCTTTGCCTTTTTCAAAACTGCCAATGCGGTCGTCTAATTTTAGTGCTTTGGCAGCGCCCAAGGTGGCATAATAGAATGCTTTGGCTGGTGCCATACTTCGGACATAATAAGCATCGCGCATAATGGTAAAGAGCGAAAACGAAGGACCCGCGCCAATATCACTACCTAAACCAATTTCAATGCCATAGTCTTCCATCTTCTGGGTGTTGGCAAGACCCGAATGTAGGAAAAAATTAGAAGATGGACAATGGGCAACTTTGGTGTGCGTTTTGGCAAGGAGTGTGAATTCACTGTCCTGTAAGTGAATAGCATGAGCAACAATGGTTCTCTCAGAAAGAATACCCGTTTTATAGTATAATTCAGTATAAGTTTTATATTTGGGAAACAATTTCTTAACCAGTTTAATCTCATCAATCGTTTCTGCCAGATGGGTATGAATATAGGCATTGTGTTGGTAAGCAAACTTGCCAACTTCTTTGAGTAATGATTCAGAGCAAGCGGGCGCAAAACGGGGGCTGAATGCATAATAGAGATGACCACCATGGCCATGCCATTTTTCATAGAGTTCAATGCTTTCCCGGATTGATTTTTGAGTGGGTTCAATCGGCATCTTTAAGTTAGAGAACTTATGGTCAGTCATCACTTTGCCAATAATTGCTCGAAAACCAATCTGTTTTGCGACCGCAAAGGCTTGGTCAGTGAATTGTTTGGAATTGGAAGAAAAGATTAACGCAGTCGTTGTGCCACTGCGCCACATCTCTTGAAAGAATGCTTTAATAAAGGATTCGGTCTTTTCAGGAATGCTTAAAGTGTTTTCCGCAGGAATGATATATTCTTTAAGCCAGTCCAGTAAAGAAACGCCATAATGGCCACGCAGATGGAATTGTGGTAAGTGAAGATGCATATCAATAAAAGCAGGCAGGATAATATAATCCGTATAATCATAAGTGGGGTATTTTTGATATTGGCGGGCTTTTCTTTTATCCCAGTTGCCATAATCAACAATTTTACCTTGCAGATCGATGGCAATAAAACCATTGGGAAAGTCTAAGGCATTATCCGCATTGGGAAAATTACAGATCCGAGCGCGAAAAATCCGTAACACATTTTACTTTAATTTAATTAATTCTTTATGTCAAGATTTCAATTGACAACTTGAGAAAATCAAATTAGACTAAATAATATTGGGGGATCGTCTAACGGCAGGACTGCAGACTCTGGATCTGCGTATCGGGGTTCGAATCCCTGTCCCCCAGTAAAAATATCAAATATCAATAATCAATTATGGACTACCGAATTTATGCGCTGATTGCTTTGATACTTTGGGGATTATGGGCATTTTTCCCAAAAATTCTAATTTACAATATGAAAACTGAATTGCTGGCTTTATACACAACTTTAGGGTCTTTTATCGCAATTATTGTCTACACTTTAGCGCGCACCAAATTAACAATTGATCTTAATAGTTTTTGGGCAATCTTAATTGGTGTGATTGGTATGATCGGCACTTTTAGTTTTTATATTGCGTTGTTTAAAGGACCGGTTTCAATAGTTGTGCCCTGGACCGGCCTTTATATCATCATTCCGGTCATTTTCGGATTTATATTCTTAAAAGAGCCCTTAACAATTAATCATATTATTGGCATTATCTTAGCTTTATTGGCAATTTTTTTCTTATCGCGATGAAGTCTAAATACGCAAAATATATTCGCAAGCTTAAAGCAGGCGGTGCTAAAGTAGTGAAGATGATTAAACCCAGTCAAATTGTCGTCGCTAACTGGGTGAGATTAAAGTGCCAATATGGTTGCGACGCTTATCAAACTCGCTATACCTGTCCACCGTATTCACCAACCCCAACTTATACTCAGCAAATGCTAAACGAATATAAGGTGGGTTTGTTTTGTAGCTATCAATATCAAGCCCACAAAGAGCGCAAAGAACGGCAGACAATCCGTAAAATAATCGCCGAAGTGGAACGGGAGATGTTTTTAGATGGTTATTATAAAGCATTTGCCATGGCAGCAGGACCATGTAATTTATGTCCTGATAGATGTGATCTTGCTAAACCCTGCCCGCATCCAGAAATCGCACGACCATCAATGGAAGGATGCGGGATTGATGTTTACAAGACCGCTGCTAATATTAATGTTAAGTTAGAAGTCGTCAAGGATTTTAGTCAATCCCCAACTTATTGTTGTTTGATATTAATCGAATAGTCAAATCTTTGCTAAGATGCCAGATAAAACGAGACCGCCTTTAATCTTTGCACCCAAACGCTTTGGTCTTGTTTTTGAATGGGTTTTCCACAACCAGATAAGAATCTTAGAAGGAGAATATTGCAACGAAATTTTTACGATTGATAAAGAAGAAAAAGATAATCAGTTTCAATTGCATCTGCGCCATCAAGATTGTGAAGTTGGCCATTGTTTTGCAGAACTCGGCAAAAACGAGATCATTACGATCTGGGATGTTGTTTTAGAAGCAGCGTATCAACGAAAAGGTTTATCAGAATTAATGGTTAAATTATTACTTAAAGAACTCTTAGCCAGACAAAAAACAACTCAATTTCAGATTCGGATGTTACAACTCTTTAAGCCCAATCAAGCCGAAATTAAACTTCAAAATATTGGAATGGGGGTTATTGCTTATAAACTGGGTTTGAGTTGTGAATATAATTTTACTGAATTTTTAGAGAAAGGTAATATTAATTATATTGAAGTAATCAGCACCGAAACAATTGGCACTGCTTATAAAATAAATCTTAATTGTTTTCCTTATACCTTAGTGGCATTTCTCATGGATATTGAAAAAGAGCGAGTGATCACCAATTACGATACTTATGTGAAGTTTCGAGCCCTAAATGAAGTGTTAGCAAATTTTGCTTATAATCGGGCACTTATTATCGGTAATGCTGATTATGTATTGAAAGATGAGGGGATTAATGATTTTGTCAATCATTTAGCGGATAATGAAAAAGAAGCGAAAGTGATTTATAAAAAAATAGTTGGGGTTAAGTAAGCTAATGGGGATAGATTTTTTCTTTGATAAACCGTTCGTCATCCCGCCAGTTCTCTTTGACTTTAACAAAGAGTTCTAAATAAACAGGACGTCCTAAGAAATTTTCAATTTGCGTGCGAGCTAGACTGCCTAAACGTTTTATTGCTTGGCCACTGCGCCCAAGTAAAATTGCCCGCTGACTACTTCGTTCTACATAAATAATCGCTCGAATATAGTTTTTGCCGACACTGCGTTCTTTAAACTCTTCTATTTCAACTAAGGTTGAATAGGGAATTTCTTCACCATAGGTATTAAAGATGGTCTGGCGGATAATCTCGGCGACAAAAAATCGCTCGGGATGTTCGGTGATTTGGTCAGTTGGAAAATAGGGACTACCAGTAGGCAGATTATTAAGGATACTTTGTTTTAATTCTTCTAACCCAATATTTTTGAGAGCCGAGATGGGAAAGATTTCGCGAAAGGAATATGTTTTATAGATATCAATTAATGGTAATAAACTAGACTTCACAACCGTATCAACTTTATTGATTGCAAGAATGGTTGGTTTGGTAATGATGCGATTGATGAGTTCAAGTTCATCTTGAGATGGATTGGTATTAGCTTCAACTACCATTAAGTATAAATCAGCAGTTTCAATTGCGTCGTGGATTTCTTTTTGCATTAATTTCTGTAAGCCATATTTGGGTTTAAGAATACCCGGAGTGTCGATAAAGATTGCCTGACCATTGGCTTGGGAGAGGATGCCAATGATTTTATTACGGGTGGTTTGGGGTTTGGGCGAAACCGCGGAAAGGGGATAGTTGATTAAAGCATTTAAGAGGGTTGATTTACCAACATTGGGACGACCAACAATCGCTACATAACCAGCTTTAAAATCGTTCATTTAATAAGAGCATTAGAATTAACTGCTTTGATAGATACCAAAAGCTTGAAATTTTTCAATGCGTTGTTCAATGAGTTCTTGAGCCGACATGTTGGTGAGTTCGCCAAGATATTTTAGGATTGCTTGTTTGATATATTGTGCGGCGAGTTTGTAATCTTGATGCGCACCGCCCAAAGGTTCAGGAATAATCTCGTCAATAATGCCAAATTGATAAAGGTCTTGGGCAGTGATTTTTAGAGCAGCGGCAGCTTCATCGGCTTTTTCAGGATCTCGCCACAATATAGAAGCGCAACCTTCTGGGGAGATGACAGAATAGATTGAATATTCCATCATTAAGACTCGATTGCCAACTGCTAATGCCAAAGCACCACCGGAACCACCTTCACCAGTAATAATAGCAATTAAAGGCACTTTTAGAACTGCCATTTCGCGTAGGTTTTTAGCAATCGCTTCAAATTGTCCCCGTTCCTCAGCACCAATTCCTGGATACGCGCCAGGTGTGTCTACAAAGGTGACAATTGGTAAATTAAATTTTTCGGCTAATTTCATTAACCGTAAGGCTTTGCGATATCCTTCTGGATGGGGCATACCAAAGTTACGCATTATCTTTTCTTTGGTTTCCCGACCTTTTTGGGTGCCAATAATAACCAAAGAGATTTTTTTGTCTTCGTTGACTTTGATTTGCGCCAGTCCACCAACGATTGCCTTGTCATCGCCAAAATAGCGATCGCCCGCCAGCTCAATAAAATCTGTGGTAATCAAATCGATATAATCTAAAGTATAAGGTCGATTGGGATGGCGTGCCATCTGGACTTTTTGGGCGGGTGTTAAATCAGCATAGATACGCGTTTTGAGTTTTTCAATCTGCACTTGTAATTTATTGATTTCACTTTCATAACCAGGAATGGAACTGAGTTCGTCAATCTTCTTTTGAATCTCTTCAATCGGTTTTTCAAAATCAAGAAAATTGCCGGCCATAATAATTAGTATCCAAAATTAATAGAAAAATGATGAGTGGGATTTAAGTTAAAGGCATTGAGACTATAAGCATATTCAAAACGGATAGCTTTCACGATAAAACCCATGCCTAAAGATAAATGATTAGCTTCTTCGCCAAGTCGATAACCAGTTAGAAAATAATAGCGGTCAGTTACTGATAATTCTATGCCGCTATTAAGATAATATTTTTTCTCATAAAAGAAATAACTTAAATCCGCACCCAGTTTGAGATTGGGATAGGATTGATTGGGTTTTAATTTTAAGAGATATTCCACGCCACCACTCAGGCGACGAGGGGCATTGAATCTTTCTCGTTGATAACGCATCTTTGTAGCAAAGTTATTTAATGCTACACCTAAGCGCAAGTTATTGTTTACCTGATAACTCAGGCCAGCATCAAAACCATAACCACTGGCTGTGGCATCGTAGATCTTAGAATAATAGTAACGCAACGAAATGCCTATTCTTAAAGGCATTTTTGATGTTTTGATTTGATGACTGATATTGAAGTAGAGATTAAAATCGCTGGGATTAAATTCACCAAGGATTTCTTGAGTGGGATGGTCAGGACGTAACTCTAATGTGCCGGCATTAAAGTTAACGACCCCAAAACCAAGATTAAGATAGTTAAAGGGACGAACGACAAAAAGACTTTGTCCATAAATATCTAAAAACCAGCGATAATAGTTTATGTTTAAGGCAGTTTTTGTAATTTGACTTGTCAGCGCAGGATTATAATACATAGCTTGGGGACCTAATGCTGAGATGACGCCACAACTTCCCATAGCTTGTTCACGAGCGCTGGGTGTGATTTTGAGATATACGAAACTTACTTTGTCGGCATAAAGCAGTTGGCTTATTAAAAGCAAGTTTATGATAATAATTGTAAATCGGAATTTAGTCATGGTGGTTGATTTTATTTATTCTTCAATTATTTCGACATTAGCACGGGGCAAAAAGATTTTCTTGCCGTTTTCCAGTTCTACTTCTAAAATGCGGACTTTGGATTCAGTTTCAATTTCTTGTAGCTCAACCGGTAGGGCTGTGACTTTGCCAATCATACCAAAGTTGGGTTCTCGGATAATGCGCACTAAGGAACCTATGACCAGACCACCTTCTAAAGTTTTTGTAACCGAAGTTGGTTTTTTATCACTGCTTTGATCTAAAGGGACAATTAATTCTGGTCTAATCACACCGGCGCGGATTTGCGTGGCGCCGTTCATAGATGCCATTTTACCAGCTAACGCATTGATAAGCCGAAAGGTATGGGCAGCCATACGCATTTTCCCAAAGCCTTCAGTAACCATAACCGAGATGCCACAATTTTCATGACCGGTAATCGCAACCCCAATATCATAACCGAGAAATTTTTTTAATGTCGAATCTTCAATGCCACCGACCACAACCCCTTTGACACCAACGGCTTTCGCCCGCTCTAAGGCCGGTCCGTCAACAATGGAACCACCAATAATAATTTTATCTTTGCAATCTTCAGTGATATCTTGAGTGGTGAGTGGTTGGTTTGGGTCTGAGGCTAAGACTTTAATAATACCTCGGGTTTCACCGCCAATGCCAAAAATTCCTTGGACTAAACTGGCTTCAGTCTCAATAATTACTCCTTCTTCAGGAATAATATCAGTTACGACGCCATCAATATAAGCTTTAACGCGCACGGGTTTAGGTGCTTCGCGTAAGATAACTTGACCGGTGATTTCGGAAATACTTTCCACAATACCATCAATCGGTGATTTGACAACCGATTTGAAAAGCCCGAAAAATCCTTTGGATTGGGCAATCGGTTCATCTTTTTTAATGCTATCGCCACTCTTTTTTAACATCATCATTTTGATATCTTCGGGCGGAACACCTAATAGACCAGCCACATTTAAAGTCGTGACATTACCAGGCAGAGAAGTTTGAGCGACAATATCTTCACCATTTACGACTTGTCCTTTTTTAGCAATGACTTCGCCTTTGAGGGGTAATCTGCGTTCTTTTCTAACTAAGGTTTTTTCGGTAACTTTTAGTCCTGGTGTATAAACATGTGCCATATTATAAGAATAGTTAATTTTTATTAAAAGTCAATATATGATCGTAAAAAGACCTGAGAGTGCTACACTTCTTGAATATAATTAACTTGTTGGCGATCTTTTCCAAACTCCGCTATCTCTGATAAGTGACATTATCTTTGTTATACATATTTTGGTTTAATGTTTTTTATGAGCCGATTTAATGCTAAAGTTATTATTTGAAAATATCTTAGAAATTATCAGTCTCATAAAAAGGTTGAATTTAAATGTTTAATTCAAGCAAGATTAATTTCAAGTACAAAGCGTAGGAGGGCTTTATACCCCTTGTCATCGGCAAAATCAAGCTTTCCATTTGATATTCAGTAAGATAAGTGAAAAATTGGTCAATTTTTATTCTCTTTTTATATAGGAATTTTTTATTTAGTCTAATTAGCAATATTTTTCTGTTTATCTAATCATCGGCTGAGGATTAGTTTTTTCGTCTCTCGGTAATTATCAGTTTGTAAAGTATAGAAATAGATGCCAGGCTTAACCGCTTGATTGTTTTGATCAGTAGTAGTCCAAATGCAATCATAAGTGCCTTGGTCTTGATAGTTATTGACAAGATTTTTGATAAGTCGACCGGAAGCATCGTAGATATTTAGTAAGACATGAGTTCTTTGCGCAATGGTATAGGAAATATGAATGTGATTGTTTCGGATTGGATTTGGTTTAACATTATTGAGCATGGTGATGGTTGGTAAAGTTAGTTGGTTTTGTGTAATCCCTGGTGCACTTGGGCTTAATGTGATTCGGATATTAGGACGATAATAACTTTGACTTAAGGATGTTGGCCAACCTGAGTTACTATAGCCATAGCGATTGCGATAATTCGGTGATAGAGAAGTATATTGCCAAGATGGATAACCCGATGAAATTGCTGGCGGTCCTTTTAAGGCTAAGACTTGGAGATTATCGGTATTATTGTATAAAAATGGAGTAGTGAGTTGAACATCCATCCAACCAATCGCATAAAATGGTAAGATACCCTGATAGACCAAAGTATAATCAGTGGTATCAAAAGGACCGGTCGCGATAGTTGAAGCTTGGGTATGCTTCATATAGATTCGGACATCATCAAATTGGGTGGTGTTAGAGCCGGCAGTTTTATAATAGGCAAGATTGGTAATGTAACCCGGATAACCGATTTCATTCTGTAAATAGATCGCTTCTGATGCTGCATAGTTATTATACCCATAAAGGAAATACAGTGATGAGCCCGAAGTACCAGTGCCGATAATAATTTCAAGCGAGTTGGTTATTATCGTATTAACACTCCGACTGTCGTTAGTGGGATTGCTATCATTAGCCAAGAGCGTGCGAAAGACAACCAGGCAGGTTTCAACATTGGTTGGAGTATAAGGAGTAAAGTTAACCGTGATAATCTGATTTGAATTAAGGAGCGGTATAATGTCAGAATTAGTATAACGCACAACACCGTTTCTTCCGTAAATAGAACAGACTACGGGAATATTGATCTGCGTGAGGGTGCCGTAGTTTTTTATCCGAGCACTGGGTGTCAGTATCGTATTAACTAAATGACGAGTTGGCGGAGAGATGATACTATGAACACCAACATCAAATTGGGCTTGACCTGCAGAAGTAAAGGTAAAGCGCACATCAGGACGAGAATAGGTTTGGCTTAATGTGGTAGGTAGACTTGAACCATATCCATAACGATTACAATATGTAGGTGATGTTGATGTGTAACGCCAAGATGGATAACCACTAGTAACTGCAGGCGGTCCTTTGATAACTAAGATTTTTAGATTGTAACTGTTGTCATATAAAAATGGCACATCAAGTTCAATTTCCATCCAACCACTCGTAGCATTGTTAGTAAATGAACCATTGTAAACTAAAGTGTAACCCGTGGTATCATAACTGCCACTTGCAAGTGATGTTTCGGTGGTTAGTTTCATATAGATTTGGACATTTTCAATCGGATAGATTGCTGTTCCGGAACTTTTATAATAAGCAAGTTTGGAAATATAGCCATAGAAATTTATTTCTTCTTGGCGATAAAGCGCTTCAGTGACGGAATAAGCGTAATAGTTATAGATTGGGTACATTGAGGAACTGGAAGTACCGTTACCAATTATAATATCAATTGTGTTGGCAATATAAGTGAGACGGGTTTTACGGTTATTTAATGGATTTTCATCATTACTTAAAAAGGTATTGATTACGACTCGACACGTTTCAATATCAGTTGGTGTCCATGTTTGAAAAGTAAGCAAGGTCGAATCATTGGCGGGTAAAGAAAGAATATTAGCGGTGAGATAATAGCGTAAGATATTTCCCGCCCCAAAAATTGAACAGACCACAGGGATATTATTTTGATTGGTTAAACCATAATTTTTTATCCAGGCTTTGGGATAAAGTTGATTATTGACAAAGTGATATTGGCCCGGACTGACAATGGCCCTGACTCCAACATCGTTTTGGAGTGGTAGGGCATAGGCAAAACCAATGCCGCTTATGTCATCAAGATACCAACCAGGATAACTATTGACCGCAGGGTCTGAACCAAAATGCCAACAGAGATAGAAACGTTGGCCGGCTTGGACCGGCAGATTAAAGATAACTTCAGACCAAACCTGACCACTCGTAGAACCCGTAAAACAAGATTCACGAGGAATCGCTACATTAGAAGCATACGCCGTGTCGGGATAACCGCCAATCGGATGAATTAGTCGCCAAGTTACTTGGTCATCAGTTGAGATTTTAAGATTACCACCATCATAACGACTTTCCGTGGAATACCAATGCCAGAATTTTAGTTGCGGGTTATCAGTGGTGGCGATAAATTCAGGTGAAATGAGTCTCCAATTGGCACTATTGGCATAAGTGCCACTTAAATTAGTTGCCCAGAGTTTACTGCCGGAATGGGCATTGTTTGGTCCGGATGTCGGAATACCCCATTCCCAACCACCAATGCTTGGAATTGCAAGATAACCGCCATTGCTATTTTCAAAGTCTTCAAGATAGATTTCTACGGGTAATGAGAAATTAAACGTATCGCTCCAATAATCATAATTCAGCGCAACTCGAAACTGAATGATGGTACCAGGTGTAATTGAAGTATCGGCACAAACAGTAAAAGGATCACTGGCATTGTTGGCAGTGTTATTGGGCGCGATCATTGCGAAACTACCTTGTCCATCTAATAATGTGATATTGGGATGATTAACTAATAAGTTAGCAGTAACATTTTCCGCATTTGCGCCACCGACATTTCTAATTGTCACGACAATATCAACTGTTTCACCACGATTGAAAATACCATTATTATTACCACCAATAACCGCCACATTTTGAAAATTGAGAATTGGTCGATAGACCCGTATTGATTGATTTGAGATAAAGGTGCTGTCATTTGCATCTTTGAAGGTGATATTAAAATTCAGTTGATAATTGTTAGGGGTATTGACATTGGTTCGAAATCGATAAGCAGGATTAGAGTACAAAGAATCATTGGCAGGAATATTACCAAACCAACTAGAATCAATGAGTATTGATACAAAGGAATCGGTGCTGTTCATCTTGCCAGAGATATTTTGAGCAGTGCCGACTCCGATATTTTTTGCCCAGATCCCGTAATTAATTAGTTCATTAGGGTTAACCTGACCATTCGCATTAGAATCATTTAGGACTGGTGAAGTAGCAACCACATATGGATAATTTGAAGAAACAATGGGTACTGTGGCTTGATAGCGATAATAATTTTGTTTGGTAACCGTTACAATCATATTATTACCAGGAAGTTGAGGTGGAATGGTAATTACTTGCCAATTGCCAGTTGCCATTGCCGCACCAATGATTTCACCGTTAACCGTAAGAGCAATAATTGCACTATCATTGGCTGAGATCGTGAAAGTTGATGAGCCAGCAATAAGCGTTGCAGGATGATTGACAGTTAAATTTTGGGGTATTTCTGTAAACAATGGATTAAAGACATCACCGTGATGATGGAATAGGTAATAAGTGACGAGTTTATCAGAAGTGTTATAGGGCCAACTTGAACTAGACAAGAAATATTTACCGTAATTCATTGCCGCACAAGGATAGAGGAGACTGATTGGAGTTATCTCCTGAGCAGGATAATCAGGCATAAATTGTGGCCAGAGGCCATCATACATACCCCAGGCATAACAATCATTAACAAATGAATATGAAACTTGACTTGCCGCATTAACTGCCAACGCACCACTCGGCACATTACTATAAGTATGGCGATGAAACTTTTCAGTAAAGCATTCACTAGACCAATCAAAACGACCAGTCAGACAATTATGTGAATTGACAAAGATTAGTTTGTCATTAGTTAAAAGATTAATGTGGCTATTGGAGAATTGTGGTTCACCCCAACCTGTTTCTGAACCATGGTCACGATGTTGTAAGATAAAAGCGCCGGAATTTATTCCATTCACAATACCTTGCGAAGAACCATTATTCCACCAGGCTGAGCCATTGGGATTGGTGGTTGACGGCAACCAACCGAGATTGTAAAAGTAATTAACTACCGTTGAAGTGTTAGTCGCAGTTGACCAAGCACCGCCAGCCGTGGGCGTACCGGAATAAATGTTATATTCACGACGAGGATTTTTACCAAGACCATTGATGAAAAAGCCACGGATAACTTCAGCACAGAGTTGAAACCACCGTTCAGTTTGCCAACCACAAGCAACGATTGGTTCGTTATAAAAAATGGCGGCAGTCGTTGGAGTTCGTTCGTGATTTAAGAATTTTGTTATCATCACTCTTAGTTGCTCATCATTTTGAGCACAAATCCGACCGTGAAACATATCTGGTAAATTATCACCGTTCATATCCGCATACCAGACATCAGAAACATATGTTCCTGAATAAGGATGGGTTTGGCGATAAGAAGTTATCCCATAAACTTTGCCAGAACTTTCATAATCTGATAATAATAGAAATCCGACCGGTCTTGGACTCCAAGTGTTATAAGCATTGCTTAGAAAGTTTTTGATAGCAGTTGCAGTATTACCGCCAACCTGAGTTAGGGTATAAACATTAGTAGAAATTCCTTGTAATTGTCGCCAAACTTTAATCGTCTCAGCCCAAGCAATAAAAACCGGATCATCCGGCACAATGATAATATACTCATAACCATCACGAGCATGAATCCGCTCAGGAGCAAAAAAGTCTATCTTCGGTAATGAATTATAATTTAATAAATTACCTTGTAAAACGGGTTCCCAATAGATATTTCTCAAAGCATCGTCACCAAAATGTCCATTACCACCAATAA
>CBFGJZ010000013.1:9240-41648 GCA_965649215.1 Caldifarciminota bacterium | reverse complement strand
ATAATATGAGGTAAAATTTCTTGTGTTGGATTTGTTATTCTTATGCTGCTTTCTTTTAATTGTAAAATTTCTTTATTTTTTTTCTTTTTGTATTTTTTTTCAGATTTTATTTCTGTGTTTAGCTTTTTTCTAGAATATATCGATTTAATCATATTTTATATTACCTTTAAACATCTCTTTGTCAAGATAAAATAATGTCTTATTTAATAGATTGTAGATATTCTTTTAATGCTTCCTGCCAACTCCTGAGTTTGTCTTGACAGACTTTTTCAAACTTGCCGTTGTCCAGCACTGAATAAGCGGGTCTTTTTGCTTTACGATTAATCTTATCAGAACTGACTGGTGTTATTTGGGTATTTAATTCTGCTTGTTTTATAATCTCACAAGCAAATTCATACCAAGAACAATATCCTGCATTGGTAATATGGTAAATGCCATATTTATCGGTTTGAATAAGGTTGTAGATTGCTTGACTTAAATCTTTGGTATAAGTTGGTGAACCAATTTGATCATTGACTACTTCTAAATCGTCTTTTTCTTGAGCAAGTTTTATTATCGTCTTAACAAAATTATTGCCATTTTTTCCAAATAACCAGGCGGTTCGCACAATATAATATTGTTTTAAGTGTTGAGTAATTGCTCGCTCACCGAGTAGTTTAGTTAGACCATAGTAATTTATTGGATTGGGTTGATCGTTTTCATGATAGGGTTTGTTTTTACTGCCGTCAAAGACATAATCCGTACTGATATAAAGTAATTTTGCTTTGCATTCCTGAGCGGCTAATGCAACCGCCCAAGTTCCTTGCGTATTTACAGCATAAGCATCTGCTTTGTTTTCTTCGGCTCTATCAACATCTGTAAAAGCCGCAAGATGGATTATAATTTCTGGTTTATGTTGTTTGATAGTATTAATTGCTTGGTTGATATTGGTAATATCAAACTTTGGCAGATCAAGTTCAATAGGTGAAATTTGTTTTTGTTTTAATAAAACACATAAATCAGTGCCCAACATTCCACGAGCACCTGTCACTAATATCCGCATTCTTTTTCTATTTTTTTCTTGACTTCACGATTAGCAAGATTATTCTGCTCTTGTATTAAAGCCAATTTATTTCGGATTTTATTGTAATTATCATCTATTATGATGATAATACTTTCTTTATTCTTTCTAACGCCCAGTCAATGTCTTCTTTTTCAATAATTAAAGGTGGGGCAAAACGAATTACATAATCATGCGTTTCTTTGGCTAATATCCCCTCTTGCATTAATGTTTCGCAGAATGGCCGTGCTTTTTGATTGAGCACTACCCCAATCAATAAACCTTTACCTCTAATTTCTTTAATGTAAGGTGATTTTATTAAGCGTAATTTATTCATAAAGTATTTACCCAATGCTTCAGCCTGATCCGCTAATTGTTCTTTAATTATAACTTGTAAAGCAGTATGAGCAACTGCACAAGCTAAAGGATTACCACCAAAAGTTGAACCATGGTCGCCAGGTGTAAAGACATCCATAATCTCATCATCTGCGCAGATTGCGGAGATTGGATAAAAACCACCACCTAAGGCTTTACCAAGTATTAAAATATCCGGCGTTGCATCTTCATATTCATAAGCAAACAAACGACCTGTTCTCCCTAAGCCTGTTTGAATCTCATCATCAATGAATAGGACATTGGCTTTTTGACAAATCTCTTTTGCACCTCTTAAATATCCATCTTTCGGAACTACTACCCCACCTTCGCCTTGAATTGGTTCAAATAGAAAACCAACTGTATTTTCATTAATTGCTCCAGCTAAGGCAGATAGATCATCATATGGAATCATCTTAAAACCCGGTGTGAATGGTCCAAAACCAAATCGATACTGCGCTTCTGATGAGAAACTGATAATCGTTGTAGTGCGACCATGAAAGTTATTTTCACAGACAATAATCTCTGCTTGATTTTCTTTAACTTTCTTTTTTAGATAACCCCATTTGCGGGCAGCTTTTATTGCGGTTTCGACTGCTTCAGCCCCGCTATTCATAAGTAAGACTTTATCTTTTTTAGTAACTTCACAAAGATATTTACAAAACGGACCAAACTTATCATTATGAAATGCTCGTGATGTTAAAGTTAGTCTATTGGCTTGCTCAACTAATGTTTCTAATATTTTCGGATGGCAATGACCTTGATTTAGTGCTGAATATGATGACAGCATATCTAAATATTTATTGCCCTCCACATCATAAACCCAAATCCCTTGTCCGTGTGATAAAACCACAGGCAACGGATGATAATTATTAGCACTGTATTGCTTACTGATTTCAATTAATTCTTTGCTTTTTTTCATTATTTTTCCTTTCTTAATTTTTTTAATATAACATTACTGGACAGAGCACTTGCTCTAAAAAATCTTCATATTCATCGTGTGCCAAACTTAAGAAAATTCTCTTTGGAATTACCAACATATCCGCTTGTAAACTTTGTAGGGTACCGATAATGTTGAATAACGAACCTTTCTCCGTACTGATGGAAACATTAAAACCCGCATTATTGAAATCTTCTTGCCATAAGAACAAATCATGCCAACTGGTTTTGTTCTTTTTATCATTAGCAGTATCCAGTAATCCCATCAGCACAATTTTATAATCAGTACCTAAAAGCCAGTTGATTATCTTTTTACTGCCCGTTTGGGCATCAATCACAATAATAATAATTTTGCTCATTTTATTTAATTAATAATAATTTTACAAATAATATTAAGTTTGCCATGATAAGGGATACGATGGTCACGATAATACCAATTTTAATCCATTCTGTAAAGTGAAATTTCTTACGAAACGATTTTTCGTATAAACCAATTGCCACTAAATTTGCGGTTGAGCCAATCATAGTTAGATTGCCACCAAAACAACCACCTAATAAAAGTCCCCACCAGAAGATATTAGAACCAAAAATACCTTGCGCAGTTAAATCTTTGACCACGGGTACTAAAGCAGCAACAATCGGTAAGTTATCAACAAATCCTGATAAAATTCCTGAACTCCACAACATAAGAGACATAATACCTGTGCTTTCTTTAAGATGACCTAAAAATCCTAAGGGTAAATTATGTGCCGCTGCTACTAAAAGATGCGCCAATTTAGCCGTAACACCTGTATATTCCAAACACGCAGCATTGGCAAATAAGAACATAAAATAAAGCACAGTCCACCAATCTGGTCCTTTTTCAATAAAATACCTTCCTCGCTCTTCTTCTCGTAAAACAATAAAACCGACTATGCCAAGTACGGTTGCTAAAAGTACGGTTCGTTCTTCAACTCGTAGTAAATGCTCTAACCAAGAATGTAACACAATAAATATAACGAAAATCGCAAAAACAATGGTTGCGATTAAAAGTTCTTTTCGCTCGGGCACTTCAATATTATTTTCAATTTCGGTAATATCAACTTTCCCTTCACTTTTTATTTTTTTACGAAAGAAAAATAACACAATTAATATTATGATAATAACACTGAATAGAGAAATTATGGTTGAGTTTTTCAAGAAATCAAAGAAAGTAAGTTTACCTGCAAAAGCAAGATAGATACCAATCGGATTACCAATTAAAGTCATCGCGCTACCAATATTAGTTGCCATTACTAATCCTAAGAGATAAGGAATAATGCTAATTTTTGTATGTCGAGCGATTTCCATCGCAATGCCAAAAGTGATTAGAATTGCTGAAACTTCGTCAATCAACCCTGCTAAGATAGCCGAAAAAAACATCAACGCCGCAAATAACAGCATCGGCGAATTATGAAAATATTTTAATGCTCGCACTACTAAGTATTTAAAGACTCCTTTTGCTTCAAACCATTTTACTAAAACCATTACCGAAATGATAAAAAGTATTGTCGGTATTGACATAAATTTGACCGTTGTCTCAATATCCATCACGCCCGCAAGCAATAAAAGACATAATGCCGCTGCTCCAAAAGCAACTCGGAAACGGAAGAATAGTAAGGTACCCAAAACCATACTAAAGAAAAGCATCATCGAAATGATTTCTTTATTAATCCAAACCGTTTCATTAAACTTTAAATAATCAAGTTTTTGATAGATTTCTAAATCTGGTATTTTAACATAAGAAAAGATAAATTTCGCAAGGATAAAAAAGAAAATCAGTCCGCCTAAAAAGTAAATTGCGCGACGATACCTTTCAAAAAAATTACCTTGATAGCCCTCTGTAATTATTTGATAGATAACACTTGTCTTTTTGGTTTTTAAGAGTTTATTTAAGACCAAAGGCGAATTTAAATGCTGCGCAATCATTGCTAAAACTTGCAAATAAAATTGACGCTGACTCGCCGGCGCAAAAAGAAAGACAATTAATTTTACGCTCTGTCCATCAATAGCCTTCCAATCAATTCCTTTGTCAAGCTTAACAACACAACCAAAAATCTTATTAATATTTGGTAAAATTATATGGGGTACAGCAATGCCATTACCAATACCTGTTGAAGTGCTAATTTCACGATTTTTTAGTAATTCAATAACTTCGTTCCTTGAAGTGTTATCAATTAGATTTTTCTCTTGTAATTTATCGGCAATGAAATGAAAAACCGCTTCCTGATTTTCTAATTGATCATTAATAAAAATTAAATCAGGTGAAAAAAATGTTTTCAAACTAAAATTTTCCATTTGTATTATTTTATCGTTAAAAACTAAAAAGTCAATTTATAGATAGTTATTTCGTAAAGATAATTATTCTTGACGATTAGATTTTTTTTAGTATAATTATTATCTATGGCAAAAAGAAATAAACCAATTCCGATTCCGTCTGGAGTAACGATCCAGCAAGCGGATGATAAAATAACTGTCAAAGGTCCATTAGGTGAATTGCAACTTAAAATCCATCCAACGGTAAATGTGAAAATCGAAAATAATATGATTACAGTTACTGAAAAACAACCGAATTCGTCTATGTATGTTGGCACAATTCAAGCTCACCTGAAAAATATGCTGAAAGGAGTAACAGTTGGTTTCGAAAAAATTCTTGAAGTGCGGGGTATGGGATATCGTGCTCAAAAGACCAAAGAAGGTCTTCAAGTTCATGTTGGTTTCATCCATCCTGTTGATTTTACAATTCCCAAAGAGATTAGCGTTGATATCAAACAAGTCCCTAATCCAGAAGATACAAAAGAACAGATGTTTGAAATTACCCTTAAAGGTGCTGATAAACAACTCGTAGGTGAAATCGCTGCTGAAATTCGTGCCACCAAGCCTCCTGATGTGTATCACGGTAAAGGAATCCGCTATAAAGGTGAATATGTCCGTAAGAAAGCAGGTAAGCGAGCGGTTGCCACTCAAGCATAACAAAAATAAATCCACCTTATTTAATATTATTTATCATCTGTGTTGAAATTAGGAAAATTTGAGATTTATCCACTGCTGGATGGTTTATTTAAACTCGACGGCGGTGCCATGTTTGGTGTCGTCCCAAAAGTATTATGGCACCAAACTAATCCTGCTGACGAAAATAATCGTATTTTATTGGCTTTAAGAACCTGTCTTGTCAATACCGGTAAAGAACTTGTTCTTATTGATACGGGTATCGGTGATAAAGGACAGGAAAAATTCAATAATATCTATCAAGTAAATCATCATACGACAGTTGAACAATCTTTACAAAAACTTGGCTATCAAGTAACTGATATCAATATTGTCATAAATACCCACCTTCATTTTGACCATTGTGGTGGTAATACAAAAGTTGATGCAAATGGCAAAGTAGTACCGACTTTTCCACATGCTAAATATTATATCCAGAAAAGCGAATGGGAAGCAGCCAATAATCCAGATCGGCGATCTAAAGCCAGTTATCTTAAAGAAAATTTTCTACCACTAAAAGAAAATAATCAGCTCTGTTTAGTTAATGAACAGGAACAAATAATTGATGGCATTGAAGTTATGAAGACCGCAGGACATACTTTTGGCCATCAAGTGGTTAAAATTTCTTCAGAAAATCAAACTTTAATCTATTGGGGTGATCTGATTCCGACAGTTTCACATATTAGTCTTCCCTATCTCATGGCTTATGACTTATTTCCCTTAGAAACCATGGAACATAAACAGAAACTTTTAACCCAAGCCGTAGCTGAAAACTGGGTCTCTTTCTTTGAACACGACCCTAAAATTGCCATGGCATATCTCACCCAAGAAGACAAACGAATCAAAATCAAATCGGTGATTGAATAGTTTATCATCCAATATATCGTAATCTGTGAATAATTTTTAATTAAACAATCTAATTTTTTTAGAATTTTAGGTTGACCATATTAACAATTTTCATTATACTTTAATAAACAGTTCTTATACAATTTGCGGCAAGGAAATTATTGATGGGGCGACTAATATTGTATAATTAACCTAAACTTGTAAAGATTGTGAGGTGATTTCAATGTTTATTCACAAATTCATTGTCGAAAATGCAATTATACTTGATTTAAAAAGCACCACCAGATTAGAAGTTTATCAAGAATTAACCGAAGCATTGAAAAATGCCGGGCGATTAAGTAATCCTGAACTGGCTGTTAAAGACCTGCAGGCGACTGAACGCAAAGGCACTTTTGGCATTGGTCAGGGTATTGCAATTCCGCATACCTGCACCAATGCCGTGCATCAACCAATCATCGCCATTGGCATCAGTAAATCGGGTATTGATTTTAATGCCATTGATGATAAACCAGCAAACATAATTTTTCTGGTGATTAATCGTTTAATCGGACATAATTTTCAGCTTAAAATTTTAAGTCGTCTTGCGCATCTTTTTCACGAACCTTTTTTTACAGAAACTTTATTAAAAACAGAATCACCCGCCGGGATATTGAATTTTATTAAAGAGCAGGAATTACCGCTCGGGCAAATTGAACCGGCTGAAGACTCTCAGACTATCTGTATTGTTGGTGCTGGTAATGGCGGTTTAGCAATGGCAGCACATCTGGCTTTGACCGGTCGTAAAGTCAACCTGTATAACCGCAGTGCAGACCGGATTCGAACCATTCAGGCGAGTAATGAAATTGAAGTTACCGGTGAGATTAACGGCACTGCAAAGTTAAATTTGGTTACAACCGATGTCAAGCAGGCATTAGCAGATGTTGATATCGTCATGGTTGTGGTGCCGGCTTTGGGTCATATTGAAATGGCTCGAATTTTAGGACCACACCTTACCGATGGTCAAATAGTTTTGTTAAATCCGGGTCGGACTGGTGGCGCTCTGGTTTTTGCTGAAATGCTCCGTCAGTTAAAAATCAATAAATATTATTTTCTGGCTGAAGCTGAAACCCTGCTCTATGCATCAAGAATTACAAATCCGGGTCAGGTTCGGATTTTTGGAATTAAAAATGCAGTGCCTATCGCAACCCTGCCCGCATTTCACCTGCCTGATGTTTTAGCATCACTGAAAAATACATTTCATCAGTTTGTTGCTGGTGATAATGTCTTGAAAACTGGTCTGAGTAATATTGGCGCAATCTTTCATCCTGCCTTGACTGTTCTTAATACTGCCTGGATTGAAAATGAAAAAGGCAATTTTAGTTATTACCACGAAGGTGCCAGCCCTTCGGTGTCGCTGGTCTTGGAAGCGCTCGATGCCGAGCGGGTCAAAGTCGCTGAAGCATTGGGTATCAGGGTGTTGACTGCGCGAGAATGGATTTATCAGGCATATGGCGTTGCTGGTGATAATCTATATGAAGCAATTCAGGCAAATTATAATTACCACGGTATTTTAGCGCCAAATACAATTGACCATCGCTATATTGCTGAAGATGTACCAACCAGCCTGGTGCCAATCGCATCATTGGGAGAATATCTGGGGGTTAAAGTACCGACCATGAAATCAATCATTCAACTTGCCAATGTCTTGCATAATCGGAATTACTGGGCAGAAGGTCGAACTATTAACAAACTCGGCTTAGATGGTATGACGGTTCGGCAAATCCGTCGTTTTGTTGAAGAAGGTAGGCGATAGTGCAAGGCAATAAAATTTTAGGGGCTTGTATTGGTAATTGCGTGCATGTTGCCGGTATTATAAATTTTCTACGCTTGGCACAAAACCATGGGTATGATACGGAATTCTTAGGTCCAGCCATCGGCATAAAAAAATTCGTATCTGCAATTAAAGATAAACAACCTGACTTAGCCGTGGTCAGTTATCGTCTATCGCCAGAAACTGCTCAAGATTTATTTAATGACTTAAAAAAAGAACTGCGTAAATATCATCTTGAAAATACTCGCCTTGCTTTTGGCGGTACGACTTCGGTCGCTAAAGTTGCTCGAGAGACTAAGATGTTTGAAGCAGTCTTTTCTGGCGCTGAATCAATTCAAACCATAATCAATTATCTTAAAGCAAAATCAGGAAACAACGCAAAAACAGATTATGCCCAAACCTTAGTAGAGCGTATTAAACAAAACTATCCTTATCCCCTGTTAAGACATCATCTCGGTTTAAAAACCGTCAAGCAGACTGTGATTGATGCCAAAAAAATCGCTTTGGCAAAAGTATTGGATATTATCAGTATTGCTCCAGACCAGAATGCCCAGCAATACTTTTTCACGCCAAATCAGATGCCAAAATCTGGCAGCGGTGCTGGTGGTGTGCCAATCCGTAAAGCGTCTGATTTAAAGGCAATCTATCAAGCAACCCGTTGTGGTAATTATCCCTTACTCAGATGTTATGCCGGCACTGACCATTTAATCGATTGGGCAAAAATGTTGGTTAAAACTATCAGGATTGCCTGGGGCGCTGTGCCTTTATTCTGGTATAATGAACTTGACCGACGCTCAAATCGAACTTTACTCAACGCCATAAAAGAAAATCAGGCAACGATTAAATGGTATGCAAAACATAATATCCCAATTGAAGTTAATGATGCCCATCAATGGAGTTTGCGTGACAGTCATGATGCATTGGCTGTGGCAACTGCTTATTTAGCCGCGTATAATGCGAAAAAACTGGGTGTCAGAAATTATGTATCCCAATATATGCTCAATACTCCGCCTGAAACCAGTCCCCAAATGGACTTGGCAAAAATGCTTGCGAAAATCGAAATGATTGAATCTTTGCACGACAGTAATTTTAACAGTTTTCGTCAAATTAGAACTGGTTTACGGAGTATGCCGCCTGAACCAGATATTGCCAAAGGACATTTAGCCGCGTCCGTCTTGGTCGGTATGATGCTCAAACCGCATATCGTCCATGTTGTCGGTTATTGCGAAGCCAATTACAATGCTACTGCCAAAGAGATTATTGAGAGCGCTAAAATCACTCATGGTGCAATTCGATTAGCATTAAAACAGTTACCAAACATTATCTCTGACCGCATTATCCAAAAACGAAAACAGGAACTGATTCAACAAGCAAAGTTAATACTGAATGCAATAAAAGAGATAAATAAAAAAGTAGCCGACCCATTGACCAATCCGGATGTTTTATACACGGCGGTTAAAAATGGAATCCTTGATGCACCACACCTGGTCGATTCCAAGGTTGCTCAAGGAACAATTATTACTGCACCAATTAATGGCAAATATCTTGTTATCAATCCCCGCACTGGTAAACCAATGACCGAAACACAAAGATTAAAAACACTACTTCACAAAGGCAACAAATAATGTCTTATGGTATTGCAGGTATTTTTCGAATTAATCAAAATGAACTTGTGCAGCAAATGTTACAAAAGATTCGACATCGGGGCAAATTTAGTAATGAAATATTTCAAACCGACAATGCCACACTCAGTATTGTCTATGCCAATTTCGAGTCAAATATTCTCGGTGAGCGACAGAACGACTTGAATAAATTAATACCGATTATAATTAAAGACAATAAACTGTTACTAAGGCGAGACCCTTTAGGCATAACTCCATTATATTATTGTAAAATCAACGGCGCACTCTGTTTTGCATCAGAAGTCAAAGCACTGTTAAATATCACTCACAATATCAAAGAATTTCCACCAGGTTATCTTTATCAAGACAATACCTTTATTGCACAAAAACATTATCAAAAACAGGATTCTTTTAACCGCTTACCAGAAACTATTGCTTATGAATTACGCATGCTTTTATGTCATGAGATTGAAAATAAAATTATCGGCAACCAGATTGGTGCCTGGCTTTCTGGCGGGCTTGATTCGAGCGCAATTGTCAGTTTCTTGAGTAAATATGCGAAAACTATCCACACCTTTGCCACCGGTTTAAAAGACGCACCCGATATCAAATTTGCCCGGATTGTTGTTGATTATCTTAAATCTAATTTACAATCTGGACAGAAATTACATCACCACGAAGTAATTGTCACTTTTCAAGATTTGCTTAAAGCTTTACCTGAAGTTATCTATCATCTCGAATCATTTGACGCCTTATTAGTTCGTTCCAGTATCACCAATTACTTAGCCGCAAAAACTGCGGCTCAGTATGTTTCCGAAGTTTTTTCTGGCGAAGGCGCAGATGAACTATTTGCCGGCTACGAATACTTAAAAACTCTCAATCCGCTCTTTTTGGCCGATGAATTGGTTGATATTATGAACCGTCTTCATAATACTACTTTACAAAGAGTTGACCGCTGTGCGTCGGCATTTGGCTTGACTGCGCAGGTTCCGTTTGTTGCCCCAGCGGTTGTCGAATATGCATTACAAATTCCAACTGAATATAAACTCCGTAATAATATTGAAAAATGGATATTACGCCAGGCGCTGGATAATTTATTACCCGACTCTGTCGTAAATCGAACCAAAGCAAAATTCTGGCAGGGTGCTGGCATTGGTGAATTAATCTCTGAGTACGCTCGTAAAAATATTTCTGATCCAGATTTTAACAAAGAATCTGTTTTACCCTGCGGCTGGCAGTTGTCAAGCAAAGAAGAACTGATGTACTATCGTATCTTCAAAGAACATTTTAAAGAGTTAACTAATCTTGACTAGATGGGCAGAACGAAACCTATTACGCCGCTTAATTTATAACAATCTTTTTTTATTTTAATTTTTAATATTTAATATTTTCTTTAGTCCCAGGTATCTATCTGCGCCTTTTGAAGCGAACCTGAATAGTCAACATACACGGTTTTGAGTTCAGAGAAGATTTCAAATACCGTCCAACCACCTTCACGATGTCCATTCCCAGTCTCTTTAACACCACCAAATGGTAAATGACATTCTGCACCAATTGTCGGAGCATTGATATAAGTAATTCCCGCTTCAATATCTTCTATGGCTTTAAAAGCATTATTAACATCTTTCGTATAGATTGAAGAAGATAGACCATATTGAGTGTTGTTTAAAACTTTAATTGCTTCAGTCAAATTTTTAACCTTTAAAACTGAAAGGACAGGTCCAAAAATTTCCTCTTTAGCAATTCGCATCTCGGGTATCACATCGACAAAGATAGTTGGTTTATAGAAAAATCCTTTAGCGTATTTACCTTTTGTTAATGGTTCACCACCACATAACAATTTTGCACCCTCTTTGAGACCAATCTCAACATAACTATGAACAGTTTGTCTTTGTGCTTCAGAAACACAAGGACCGACTTCGTTTTTTTCGTCCAATCCATCTCCTACCTTTAACTGTTCAGTACGTTTTTTTAACATCGCTAAAAACTTATCATAAACCTTTTCGTGTAATATTAAACGCGAGGTAGCTGTACAGCGTTGACCAGTTGTACCAAACGCACCCCAAAGCACTCCATCTAAAGCTAAATCTAAATCTGCGTCATCCATTACAATTTGAGCATTTTTACCACCTAACTCTAAAGAACACCTTTTCAAAGTCTTACCGCATACTTCTGCAATTCTTTTTCCAATTTGAGACGAACCAGTAAAGGTTATGCCACAAATATCAGGATGATGTAACAGAGCTTCTCCAACTTTACTTCCAGAACCATAAATAATGTTAACAACGCCATCGGGAATAC
Source organism: Caldifarciminota bacterium (assembly GCA_965649215.1). Classification (GTDB taxonomy): domain Bacteria; phylum Hydrothermota; class Tepidihabitantia; order Tepidihabitantales; family CAIPLT01; genus JAGXRL01. The sequence goes on along the minus strand of CBFGJZ010000013.1, from coordinate 29,713 downwards.
CTGCTTCAACTAAAGCATCAACAAATTCACCGGCGCTGGCTGGAGTATCAGTCGCTGGTTTAAAAACAACTGTATTACCACATAACAATGCAGGAAAGATCTTCCAAGATGGAATTGCCATGGGAAAGTTCCACGGCGAAATAACTCCCCATACACCCATTGGCCGGCGAATTACAAATGCCATTTTATTTCTTAATTCCGAAGGCACCGTATAAGAAAATAGCCTTCTACCTTCGCCCGCAGCATAAAGTCCGGTATCGATTGCTTCTTGAACATCACCGCGAGTTTCTTTTAAAACTTTACCCATTTCTCGTGTCATAATACGCGCTAACTCTTCTTTTCGTTTAATAAGAATTTCCGTTGCTTTGCGAATAATTTCACCCCGTTGTGGTGCTGGTACTTTACGCCATTTTTCATAGGCATTTTTAGCAGCCCTAACTGCTTTATTAACATCTTCGCTTTCGGATAGTGGGAAAATACCAACCACATCATCGGTGTTAGCAGGATTTAAGTTCTTATAAGTTTTACCCGAACTTGATGGAAGATATTTACCATTGATAAAATTTTTGTATATTTTTGCCATAGTTTCTCCTTATCTTATCAAATTTTTATATTATAACGGAATATTACCATGCTTTTTGGGTGGCAATTTATCCCGTTTCGTATCTAATAATTTTAAATATTTAATTAGTTCGCGGCGTGTTGTTTTAGGTTCAATGACATCATCAACATAACCACGACTTGCAGCTACATAAGGATTAGCAAACTTATCCCGATACTCATCAATTAATTTTTGACGCAATGCTTGGGGATCTTCAGCCTCGTTTATTTCTTTACGATAGATTATATTAACTGCGCCTTCGGGTCCCATTACCGCAAGTTCTGCAGTGGGCCATGCTAAATTAATATCCGCTCGTACTTGTTTGGAACCTAAGACACAATAAGCACCGCCATATGATTTACGAGTAATGATTGTTATTTTGGGTACAGTTGCTTCGCAATATGCATATAATAGTTTTGCGCCATGTTTTATAATACCACCGTGTTCTTGAACAGTACCTGGTAGAAAACCTGGGACATCTTCAAATGTAATTATTGGAATATTAAAAGCATCGCAAAAACGGATAAATCGTCCGCCCTTAAGCGAAGCATCAATATCTAAAACACCTGCCATTATCGATGGTTCCTGAGCAATAATGCCGACAACTCGTCCGTCTAATCGAGCAAATCCGACAATGATATTAGGAGCATAATCTTTATGAACTTCCAAAAACGAATCGTAATCAACAATATGTAAAATGACATCTTTCATCTGATAAGGTTTATTCGGGTCATCTGGAATTATCCTATTTAGTTCTTCATCTTCTCGATTCGGATCATCATCACTGTCAATCAATGGTGGTTCATCTAAATTGTTCAACGGTAAATAAGACATTAGGTTACGAACACTCAAGAGACAATCTTTATCATCTTCACTAACAAAATGGGCAACACCAGATTTTGAAGCATGAATTTGAGCACCACCTAATTGTTCAAAACTAACTTGTTCATGAGTAACAGTTTTGACAACTTCAGGACCAGTAATGAACATATAACTAGTATTTTTTACCATAAAGATAAAATCAGTTAAAGCTGGCGAATAGACTGCACCACCAGCACAAGGTCCCATAATTGCTGAGATTTGCGGAATTACACCCGATGCTTGAGTATTCCGCCAAAATATTTCAGCATAAGCTGCTAAACTAACCACTCCTTCTTGTATACGAGCACCACCCGAATCATTAAGACCAATTATAGGAATACCCAATTTCATTGCTAAATCCATAATCTTCATAACTTTCAAACCAAATGTTTCGGATAAGGTACCACCAAAAGCAGTAAAGTCATGAGAAAAAACAGCGACATCACGACCTTCAATTTTACCAACTCCGGTCACAACTCCATCGCCCAATATTTTTTTATTCTGCATACCAAAATCATAGATGCGATGGGTTACAAAGGCATCGAATTCTTGAAAACTGCCTTCGTCAAGTAAAATATCAAGTCGTTCTCGTGCAGTTAGTTTGCCTGATTCGTGCTGTTTGTCAATTCGGTCTTGTCCTCCCCCTAATTTGGCTTGTTCTTTTAACTTTTGCAATCGTTTAATACCCTCATCCATTTTCATTGTTTTGCTCCGCTATTTAATTTGAAGTACTTGTTTAAATAATCAACGATTTCGGCAGTATCTGTACCAGGTCCAAATAACTTGCCAACTCCTAATTTATATAAAGCTTTTTTATCTTCTTCAGGAATTATACCACCTCCAAAAAGTAGAATATCACTTGCTCTTTTTTTCTTAAGTAACTTCAAAACATTAGGAAAAATTGTCATATGAGCACCGGATAGAATTGATAATCCAATTGCATCAACATCCTCTTGAATTGCAGTATTTACAATCATTTCTGGGGTCTGGTGTAGACCGGTATAAATGACCTCAAAACCAGCATCACGTAATGCCCGCGCAACAACTTTGGCGCCACGATCATGACCGTCTAACCCGGGTTTGGCAATCAATATCCTTAACTTTTTGTTCATTCTATCCTCCTTAAAATTAAAACATCGGTGGTTCTTTATAAACACCAAACACTTCTTTTAAAGTTCCGCAAATTTCACCTAAAGTCGCATAAGCTTTAGCTGCTTCTAAGATCGGATACATAATATTTTCTTTAGTTTGTGCCACATGTTTCAATTCTTTTAAAGCTTTTTTAACTTTATTATTATCCCGTTTTTTTCTTAACATTTTTAATCGTTTATGTTGTTCTTCGGCTACGCGATGATCAATCTTTAGTATCGGGATTTCTAATTTCTCACCCTGGACAACAAAATCATTAACACCAACAATTATTCTTTGCTTTTTTTCCACTGCTTGTTGGTACTGATAAGCAGCATTGGCAATTTCTCGTTGTGGATAACCATTTTCAATTGCTTTAATCATACCGCCCATTTTATCGATCTTTTCAAAATATTGATATGCTTCTTCTTCCATTTTGTTTGTAAGTGCTTCGAGATAATATGAACCACCTAATGGGTCAATCACATTAGCAACATTGGTTTCATATGCAATTAGTTGTTGAGTTCGTAGGGCAATCAAAACTGCTTTTTCTGTAGGTAACGCCCAAGTTTCATCCATCGAATTAGTATGCAAACTTTGGGTGCCACCTAAAACTGCGGCTAATGCTTGAAATGCGGTTCGAACAATATTATTTTCAGGTTGCTGGGCGGTTAAAGTACATCCTGCAGTTTGAGTGTGGAATCGAAGTAACCATGATTCAGGCTTTTTAGCTTTATAAGTATTTCTCATTTCTCTTGCCCAAATTCTTCGGGCTGCACGATATTTAGCAATCTCTTCAAAAAAATCTAAATGCGAATTAAAGAAAAAAGAAAGACGAGGTGCAAATACATCAACATCTAAACCAGCTTTAATACCTTCTTCAACATAAGTAAGCCCGTCTTTTAATGTAAAGGCAAGTTCTTGTACTGCAGTTGAACCAGCTTCGCGAATATGATAACCACTGATTGAGATTGTATTCCATTTTGGTACTTCTTTTGCTGCAAACGCCATAATATCGGTAATAATCCGCATTGATGGTTGCGGTGGAAATAACCATGATTTTTGAGCAATATATTCTTTTAAAATATCATTTTGAATTGTTCCGCGTAAAACCTGTGATTTCACACCCTGATTTTCAGCAGCCGCAATATAAAATGCCCAGATTACTGCAGCCGGCCCATTAATTGTCATTGAAGTTGATACTTCACCCATAGGAATACCATCAAATAATGTTTCCATATCTGCCAATGAAGATATCGCCACACCACATTTACCAACTTCACCTTCACTCAAGGGGTCATCCGAGTCTCGACCATAGAGAGTAGGAAAATCAAAAGCAACTGATAAACCTGTTTCCCCATGAGATAAAAGAAATTTGTAGCGTTTATTTGTATCTTTCGCCGTACCAAAACCTGAGAACTGACGCATTGTCCATAATCGTCCACGATACATCGTTTCTCGAATTCCTCGGGTAAATGGAAAATGGCCAGGCATACCTAAATCCTGTTCATAATCTAAATCTTTAATATCAGCAGGAACATATACGATTTTTATAGGTATGCCGGAGATTGTTTTATCAGTTATCAATTGATTACCTTTTTGCTTCACTATTTCCTCCTTATTTGACTCCACATCTTTATAATTCTATCTGCAGCATTAAAAGGTGTTTCATTACCTTCAATTATTTTATCAATAAAATTAGCTAATTCAAGTCTTATTTTCGAATTCTGCCAGATTTGCTTATCAACCTCTTCTTGCACTAACTCCTTAATTTCGTTATTGATGATAACTTGCCAGCGTTCTTTTATTTTTTGGCTATTTTCCAAATAACTGCGATGGTCAAGAATATTTTTATACAATTCTGTGATACCAATTCCCTCAGTGCCAATTGTCTTAAGCACAGGTGGTACGCGTACAAATTCCTGCATTTCTAATATTGATTGGATTTCCATAACTAATTTGTCAGCCCCCTCACGATCTGATTTATTCACTACAAAAATATCAGCAATTTCCATTAGTCCTGCTTTCATTGTTTGAATTGCATCACCGGCTTCTGGCACTAAAACAACAATCGTTGTATATGCGATACCAGCTACATCTAATTCAACTTGTCCCACACCAATTGTTTCAATGATAATAATATCTTTGCCAAACGCATCTAATAAATCACAAAGTTGTTTCGTTGCCTTGGCAATTCCACCTAAACTACCACGAGTTGCCATACTACGAATAAAAACTTTCGGGTCTAAAAATAATGACGACATTCGCACTCGATCGCCTAAAATTGCACCACCGCTGAATGGCGAGGTTGGGTCAATACAGACAATACCGACTGTTAATTTATGTTTAACACATTCCGTTGCTAATTTTTCAACTAAAGTGCTTTTGCCTGCTCCTGGTGGTCCAGTAATACCAATACGCCAAGCTCGAGGTAGCTTTGGATAAAGTCGATTCAAAATTGTTTTAGCATCTTCTCCATTATTCTCAACGATCGTCATTAACTGACTTAAAGCCCGTTCATCTTTCTTAATAAAATCTTTTATAAGTTGATTTATCATATTTGTAGCAGTTTTAATTTTAATAATCTATTCCCTTTCTGGATACAAATCCCTTTTGATAGGGATGTTTTATTTCTTTTATTTCACTAACTAAATCTGCTATTTCTATTAGTTCTTTAGGTGCATAGCGACCAGTTAAGATGAGTTCAATTTGTTTAGGACAGCTCTTAATAAGTTTTACTACATCAGACAATTTAATTAATCCATAATCAATTGCTACATTTATCTCATCTAAAATTATCATTTGGTATTTCTTCTTGTTGATCGCTTTCTTAGCCAACGCAAATCCATTTTGGGAGAGTTTCATATCCTCTGTGGTAGGATTACCTTTTTCTACAAATGTTGGTAGTCCTGACTGAATTACCTTAAAATTCTTTATTTTGCTGATTGTTTTAATTTCCCCGTAATCGGGATCGCCTTTCATAAATTGAATCATCAGCACTTTATAATTATGTCCTAAAGCTCTTATCGCCTGACCGATTGCTGCGGTCGTCTTGCCTTTGCCATTACCCGTGTAAATATGTATCATTCGCTTAATTTAACTCGGTTTAAAAAATTAGCCACTGCTTTAAATGAATTAAAATTTAAGATTTCATTTGCTAATGGCGAATTATCCCAGATATCAAAAATTATTATCTCTTTACCAATTAGTTTTAGAATCAAACCATTGGGGAAAGCAATTTTTACGACATTTAGCAAAATATATAATATCGACCATGCACTAATTACTGCTAATATAAATCCTAAATAAGGATCAAACGGTGCTAAAGAAAATTGTAATTTATTCGCAATAAGATCAGCAACAATAATCATTACAAACAGACAAACCAAATAGAATACCAATAAAGTAAGCGCGGGGTTAGTTGTGGTTTTTAAAGATAAAGGATAATAGTATTTCGTAACTAAATATGCTGCTAACAATAATCCCAACATCTCAAAAAATACATATTCAAAATCTTTAATACTGCGGGCAGTTTGAACAACAATAATACCAGCCGCGATTATTATTATTAACCAATCAAGAATTAACATAATTTTTATTATCCATCAAGATATCTAAGCTCTCTCCCTATACTTAATGATAATTGTGGTTTTCGATTTTCTGAGTATTTATTAAAATCGGACAAACTAAAAGCAAATTGCATAGGACCAATTGGGGTATTTGTTTTAATCCCAATCCCAAACGACCAATAAAACTTTTCTTTGAAGTTAATATTATCAATCAATTCACTAATTTTATCAAAAGTCGCTAAATTAGTAAAGATAGATAGATAAAATGGATAACGAGATAAGTTAAATAACTCAAAAAGCATTAAATCAAAACTATTACTGATTATTAATGCCTGATTCGTTACAAACTCAAATTTATCAAATCCCAGGAAATTCAATCCCCCATATTTAAATTTTTCCGGGTATGTTAAATAACCATTTGATAATGCAATTTCGAATTTCGGATGCATCGTAAATCTACTTGTAAAAGGTATGATATATTCAGAAACATATCTTGCTTTCCAAAAGTTAGAATCCGTCCTAAGTTGTGTGGCCGCATAAAAAACATTGAATTTATGATTCATACCACGATTTGGCAAATAAAGATCGTTAAGATTATTATATACAACCCCAAACATTGGTACGATGATAACTTCTTGGTTTTGTCTATGTTCATATTTGGTTTGATATCCAATCAGACCAATATTAAAAAACGCATTTTTACCCAAAATATAGTCAGTTACAACCTCTCCCCCTAGCATTTCGAACTTATACAAATTACCTCCTATTGTAGATATATCATTAAATATTCCTTTTGTTGTTCGCCAATATCCATCTACTCGATATCCGATCGGCAATGCATATAATCGAGTATTATGTATGCTCAATCGAATTTCTCTATCATTACCAAACAAAAATGTTGCACTTATCTCAGCACACGAATTTTTGATATTTCCTTGTCCTACTTTTAAACCAAAAATTGCACCATCAAAACTGTCATAGCGCATACCCAAAGCATAAAATCCTTGAGCTTTTTCGTGTAATTTTATTACTAAATCTACTGAATCTTTATCTTTGTTAAATCGCACATCATAATCGACATGATCAAACAGATTTAAATAGTAGATATTGGTTAAGTCATCAATCAATTTTTCAAAATTTAATTTATCGCCTTTATGAAGATGCATTCTTTGTGTAATAATGTTCTCATTTACGCTTTCTAATCCCTCAAAAGTAATTGATCGTATTAATGCTAAGTCGCGTTTGATTATCTTTTTACGCAAATTAGCAATCTTTCTATTTTTAATCTTTGACTTAAGTTCGGGTAATATTGCTTTTGTTGCAACCTCACCTGCTTTAATTAGTTCTTTTGCTTTGTGAAAATCAGAATTTTTAAAACTTTCCACATTTGGCTCGATCCGTAAATCTGCCTTTTGTTTTTGTCTTTCCCAATCATCAATCGCAATTAGATTTATACTCTGTAAAATTACATCAATAACTGAACCACTTTCGATTTGATTCTTTCTACTTGTCAGCGAAGCTATTTTCAAGTCAGGGTTAAATTCCTCTAAAAGATCAACGGGCAAATTAGAAATTATTCCACCATCAATTAACTCATACTCTCCGATTTTAATCGGTGCAAAAACACCGGGCACAGCAATACTTGCACGGATGGTTTGAGCTAAACGGCCTTTGTTAAAAATAATTCTTTTACCTGATTGTAAATCTACTGCAATGTTCCGATAAGGAATCACTAAAGAGTCAAAATCATAATCTGTATCATACTCAATCGCTGATAAAAGCCGCATCAATAAGAACTCAGCATTTTGAATCATCGCCACTCCACTTGGTAAAAATGGAACAAAATTACGATGCTGTAAATAAAAAATATATCGCTGTTTTTGCTGTCGATCTAGTAAATACTGAGCACCAAAAGGTATTTGTGAACTAAACAAATTTTCCCAATTAACACTTAACAGAATACTTTCGATTTTGGTTGCGTGATAACCAGCTGCATATAACCCACCAATTAAAGCTCCCATACTATTACCAACAATATAACTAATTGTAATATTTTCCTCTTCCAAAACTTTTAAAACACCGACATGAGCAATTCCTAAGGCACCACCACCTGATAATGCCAGACCAATCCTTATTGTTGGTTCACTCTCTACATTCGATTCTCCTAAAACCAAAGCGCATAGGAGAAAAGAGAGTAGCGCAAATCTCATTAACTCATTATAAACATATTTCAAAATATGTAAATAGAAAAAACACTTTGGAGAGAACATCCATAATAACAGTATCTTCTTTTAATTTGTAAATCAAATAACTTGTAACTACTCACAATATCTTACTTTTTTAATTTACAATCAATCACTTACTATACTTTATGTTTATTTCGAAAAGACACTCTTAAATAAGTCACTCATACTTTTAAAAACTAAATAATAGTTTAATGTCTTAAAATAATTAATGTATTTTAGATATCTTACAAATTATTCAGAGTTAGTTGAGCATTCAAGATAAGTCAATAATCAGTTTACAATAAAAAATACCAATGGTCGGTCGTCATGATGTTAATATCGCTGATAAATAAATAGATGCTGATAAACATTAAATTATCTAACTTGACTATGGTAATACGATTTTATATAATAACCCGCAAATATGAAATTATCAGTAATTATCCCTGTTTACAATGAAGTCGATTCCATTGAAAAAATAATCAATACTGTTAAATCAGTACCCGTGGAAAAAGAGATTATTGTTGTTGATGATTTTTCCCAAGATGGTACTCGTAATAAATTACTAGCAATTCCCGATATCAAGTTAATCCTCCATGAAAAGAATAAAGGCAAAGGTTCAGCAATTCGCTCAGGTATCAGACACGCGCAGGGCGATGTGATAATTATACAAGATGCAGACTTAGAGTATAACCCATTTGATTATCTTAAATTAATTAGAGCTTTTAGTTCCCGTAAAATCGGGGCAGTTTTTGGCTCTCGTTTTAAAGGTAAAAGCAAATTTTTATTTTTGAGTAAATTGGCTAATTATTTTTTGACTGGACTTACCAATCTTATGTACGGCGGGCATATTTCAGATATGGAAACCTGTTATAAGATGGTTCGTCGTGACGTTATGCTCGATTTACAACTGACCGCACATCGCTTTGAAATCGAACCCGAGATTACCTGTAAACTCTTAAGAAAGAAAATTAGAATTGTCGAGGTCCCCATTAACTATCATGCCCGCACTGAAGGTAAAAAGATCGGTCCGAAAGATGCGTTGATTGCTATCAAAGAAATTTTCAAATGGTGGTTTTAGCTTAATTCGAAAACCAAGAATAAAAAAGTATGAATTTAAACCAAATACATTAAGTTGACATTGCTTATCATAAGTAATATAATTATAAAATTATGATTATTTTTGACCATGTTACGAAAGTATTTAAAAATAATTGGACTGCACTCTATGATATCAATCTAAAAATTGACAAAGGTGAATTTGTTTTTTTAGTCGGTCCGACCGGAGCGGGTAAAAGTACACTTTTACGTTTAATCTATTATGGTGATACAATTAGCTCAGGTACACTTAAAGTTTTAAATTATAATTTAAACAAACATTTCACTGATCAGCACATTACTGCCTTACGAAGAAAAATCGGCATTATCTTCCAAGACTTTAAACTCTTACTAGACCGCACCGTTTATGAAAATATTGAATTTACCCTTAAAGTACTCGGTATTCGTCCTGCTTTAATTCCCGAAATTGTAACTTCCGCTCTAAATAAAGTAGGCATGTATAATCGTAAAGACTTTTACCCCTATCAATTATCCGGCGGCGAACAACAGAAAATTGCTATTGCTCGTGCGATTGCCAAAAACCCTGATTTGCTTTTAGCCGATGAGCCAACGGGTAATATTGATTATAAAGGTTCAAGCGAAATACTCAATATTTTAAAAGAGATAAATTATAATGGTACAACTGTGATTATGGCGACCCATGATCATATTATGGCTGAGTCCAGCAATAAACGAATCGTGCATCTAGAAAATGGTAAGATTTTAAGCGATGGCAATTAATTTTCTTTTCAAGGAAGGTATTAAAAATATTGTCCGTAATAAAACATCATTTTTCTTATCCGTTGGTGTTAATGCTGCTTGTCTTTTACTCTTATCGCTCTTTTTACTCTTAACGACTAATCTTTTCAGAGCTAAGCAACAGATAGAAGACAAATTCGAAATTTATGCCTTTTTAACAAATGATGCGAACGTCCAAAGTCTATTAGAACAGATCGCTCTTATCAATGGTGTTAAAGAAGTCACCTATATCTCAAAAGAACAAGCATTGTCTGAATTAAAAAATGATCTTGCCGAATATGCATCCGTACTTGATATTATTGACCATAATCCCTTACCAGCATCATTTCGTATCAAAATTGACCCCGCCTATCAGTTGTCAAAACGTCTTGGCGAGCTGGAAGAGAAAATCAGTTTGTTAAGTGGTATTAAAGAAATTTGGTCAGGTAAAGAACTATTAATTCGCATTCAAAAGATCATTCGCACGGTGGTTGGTTTTGACATTGCCATATTAATCATTGTTTTTTTGTCAATAATCTTTATAGTTTCCCGCACCGTTGAAGCAACGATTGTGGCTAAAGCGCGAGAAATTGAAATTATGAAATTAGTTGGAGCGTCTAATTTTATGGTGCGTTTTCCATTTTATGTAGAAGGATTCCTACACGGCATTTTCGGTGGTTTGATTGCGTTTTTAATTACAGTTATCATCTATCTTTTTGCTACTGCTCAATTCCCGATGCTACATTTTCCGTGGTTTCTTATTTTTATCTTTAATATTCTCTTCAGCGGATTTTTAGGTATTGGGGGTTCTTATCTTGCTCTCAGCCATGTTTTCAATAAATAAACATTATGGCAATAAAAAAATTTAGTTTGGTTTGTCTTTTCTTATTATTAATAATACCGCTTTTAGCCCAAGAAGATCTTGACCAAAGTCGTAAAGAACTTGAGAAAATCCAAGAGCAACTACGAAATATTCAAGCTAAAATTAATAAATTAGAAGGTGAAGAAGCCAGCGTCTTAAAGCGCATTGATGCTTATGATGAAAAGATTAGTTTAACTAAAAAATTGATTCGAGAATTAGAATCACAACAAAAACAAAAACAAAAAGAAATAATTCAAGTCAGTGAACAGATCCGTATCACTGAAAACAATATCAAAAATCGAAGGGCTGATTTAGAAAATCTCTTAGTTGCTTATTATAAAGCAAATCGAATTTTGCCATTAGAAATTTTAATCTCTCAAAAATCAATTGCTCAAATCTATCAGAAAAATGTTTTTTTGCGTTTAATTGCTCAAGACCGTAAAAATCGAATCTTAGAGTTTAAAAAATTAAAAGAAAATTTAGAAATTCAATACCGCCAATTATCTGCTGCCAAAGCAGAATTACAACGTTTAAAGGAAAGTCGTGAAAAAGAGCGGAAGAATTTAAGTAATCTACAGGATTTAGAAAAGAAAGTACTTTACAAAGTCCAAACTGAAAAAACCCAAAATAAAACTTTAGAGCAAGAATTAAAAACCGCCGCGGCAAAATTAGAAAAATTAATTGCCGACTTAGAAGCTAAACGAAGAGCTCGCAAATTAGCACCAGGAACACATTATTTAGAAGTTATGAAGGGTAAACTCCCCTGGCCTTATTATGGCTCAGTTGTATCTTATTTTGGTAGTCAAGAGGACCCTAAATATAAAACCAAAATAAAAAATACAGGGATTGACATTAAAACTCCTCAGAATGCTAATGTCAAAGCAATTGCCAATGGCCGAGTTGTCTATGCGGATCGTTTTATGGGGTATGGTAATATGATAATCATTGATCATAGTGATGGTTTCTATTCGCTCTATTCCAATTTAGCAGAGTTTACAAGCGACCTTAATGAAAACGTCCAACAAGGTGATATTATCGGTAAAACCAAAGATATCTTACATTTTGAACTAAGGGTTGAAGGTAAAGCTGTTGACCCATTATTATGGTTAAGCCGTTAAGATGCTTTTTAACAAAATAATCGGACAAGAGCTTCCCAAATCTATTTTAAGCCGCCTCTTTGAACAAAAACACTTTCCCCCGTTGCTTTTTGTCGGTCCCAAAGGTGTTGGCAAAAGAACTATGGCAATTAATTTTGCCCAAATCATCAATTGTCCCCAGCCAACCGATATTGAAACCAATGATTGCCAACGCTGTCGGCAAATTTCCAATCTTAACTATCTTGATGTCAAACTAATTTTCCCAATTCCTCAAAAACGCACTAAAAGCACTCTCCGCCCTTTCATCGAATCCGATTCATCTGAAGAAACATCATTTACCTCTGTTATTGCTATCACTGAAGAAGAACAAGTCAAAGAGTACGAAAAAGTTCAAAATGCACTTTCTTACATAGGTCAGAATCTTAGTGATTATGCTCTCGATAAAATAAGACCCGATCTACCCAGTACCAATTTTCATCCTATCGAAATAATCAAATGGCTGAAAAGTGAAATGTCCTATGCCCCAGTCATTGGTCGCAATAAAATAATCATCATTATTGATGCCGATAGAATGCGTATAGAAACTGCCAATGCCTTATTAAAAACTTTAGAAGAACCACAAATAGATACACTCTTTATTTTAACTACCGAAAAGATATCAACTATTCTGCCAACAATCCGATCGCGTTGCCAAATCGTCACTTTTTCCTATCTTGCACCAGAACTAATTACTCAATATCTAATCCGAAACAAAAACATCGATCCTACCCAAGCCCAGATTGCGGCCCAAATTGCCGAAGGCAGTTTACGTAAAGCACTCCTTTTTATTTCGGACCAAAACACATTTTTACCTGAAGATAACTTAATCAAACTTCTCGATCGCGATGAAACTTTGGCTCTTAATTTACTCCACGAAATCCTTTATTATGACCGTCAAGATATTCCATTAGAAAAAATTATCTCATCATTATTACTTATCTACCGCTCAGCATTATATAAAAAAATTAATTTACCTACTGTCTATGACCATAAAATAATCCACAAAATAAAGACCAAGCTCTCTCTCGATCAACTTATCAGTCGTCTTACTTTACTTGTAAATGCTTTGCAGGATACCACAATCAATCTCAATCGTAAACTATTCCTATTCTCAATCTTCACTTCCCTTCGCATCTAAACCTTAAGCATTTCCCAAAATGCCCAAACGTGCATTATTAATAAATCCGTGGATCTATGATTTTAAAGCTTTTGATTTTTGGAGTAAACCGCTTGGCTTACTATATTTGGCGTCAATATTAAGAAATGCTGGTTGGCAAATTGACTATCTTGATTTATTAGACCGTTATCATCCTATCTTAGTAAACAATATTGACAAACTTCCCAAGGTTGATGAATATGGGAGGGGCAAATTTTATGCTGAAGAAATTCCTAAACCTTCCATCTATCAAAACTATCCTCGCAAATACAAACGATATGGCATTCCCCCTCATCTTTTCCGTAAAATCCTTGTTAGTTTACCCAAACCAGATTGGATTTTTATCACTTCAATTATGACTTATTGGTATCTTGGTACTTTTGATGTCATCAAAATACTCAAAGAATACTTTCCCGACACTCCAATTGTCCTTGGTGGGATTTATCCGACACTCTGTTTTGAACATGCCCAAAATCACAGTAATGCCGATTATGTAATAAGGGGTCGCGCAGAACAAAATCTCACCCCACTTTTAGCGGAGATTAAACCAATTCCTTTTGAACAACTACCTAATCCCGCTTTTGATTTATATTCCAAATTAGATTATGCGGTAATCTTAACATCACTCGGTTGTTGTTTTAATTGTACTTATTGTGCAGTACCTTTCTTAACGCCCCGATTTACATTTCGTTCACTTTCGTCGGTCATGCAGGAAATTGAATACGATCTCAGTCTTAATATTACTAACCTTGCCTTTTATGATGACGCCTTATTAGCTAATCCTAACTTTGAATCAATTTTAGACCAAATCATTAAAAACAAATATAAAATAAATCTTCATTCTCCAAATGGTTTACATCCCCGTTTTATAACCCAACAACTTAGCGATAAAATGTATACGGCTGGTTTTAAGACCATTTATTTAAGTTTAGAAACAATTGATTTTAATATTCATCGCAAAATTGATAACAAAGTTCAAATTGAAGAATTCATTCAAGCAGTGCAGTATCTGAAGAAAAGTGGCTTTAATCGCACTCAACTTCATGCCTATCTCTTAATTGGACTTCCTGAAATTGATATTGAATCTATTAGACAAAGCATTGACTTCTTAAATGAACAAGGCATTATAAGTCATCTTGCTGAATATTCGCCAATTCCTTTTACTCAAGGTTATCAAAAACTATTTTCCACTGATTCGATTGATCCCTTATATCATAATAATGCTATCTTCCCAGGAGTTTCTCAACAAACGCGAGACAAACTAATGGCAATAAAAGCCTATCATTCTCGGCTTAGGCATACTTCCTGACATCAATCAGAAGATAAATTGCCACTGCCAAAAATAACAAATTAGCAAACCATGCGGCTAGAACTGGACTCAATAATAAAACTTGTCCTAAAGCTTTGGTAATTTGGATTAATCCCCAATAAATAAAAGCAAATAATAATCCCAACCCTAAACCAAACATAACGCCACCCCGTTTAAGACTGATCGCTAATGGTAAACTCATTAAAATCAAAATTAGAGCAATAAAATTATTCGCAATACGGTAATGCAGTTCCACTTCTGCTTTGATTGTCTTCACACCCGCAATCTTTAACTCTTTAATATATGTTGCTAGTTCCCAAGTGTGTAATTGTTCAATATTACGCACCTCTTGCATAAAAAAGTCGGGTTTTTCGGTAATTGCTAAAGTCATCGTATCTAGGTCCTGAAAGACCATTGTCGTGTCTGAAACAAAATAACGCACGGTTACATCATATGCCAACCAGCGGTTGTCAAGAAATTTAGCTTCTTTACCGTCAATTCGCTGTTTGAGTGTGCCAGCTTGATTATATTGGGCAATTATAAAATTACGCATAATACCTGTATGGGTAGTCGGTTCTTTTCGTATCAATTCATATTCTTTAATAAAATAAATAATCTGTTCCCGTCCCCGCAAAAATAAATTATTTCGCTTAACATTACTGAGCTGTTGACGTTCAATCTTATTACGTTTTAAACTTTCCAATTTTTGGTTGGCAGGAATTGTGATCAGTTCAATAAATAAAAATTGAAGAACAATTAAGACAAATCCGACGATAATCAATGGTTTAAACAATTGATAGATATTAACACCAGCGGACTGAAAAACATGCAATGCTCGTTCTCGAGTGAAACTACCAAAGACCATAAAACATGATAAAATCACACTGACCGGAAAGAGTAAACTAATGGCAAACGGTATGCTATAAAAATAATACAAAAGCACAGTTTCAAACGGAGTTTTTCGGTTGATAAAATAACTCAATTCTTCAAATAAATCAATCAACAAATAAATCGTAACCACACAGGCAATAGCTAAGACCAAAAACTTAATGAACTCTTTTATTACAAAACGCTGATAAATCATGCTTCTGCTTTCATGAATAATTGTAAAAATCGTTGTGTCAACAATTTTTCTTGACTTACATAATTCAATATTTCCCAGGTAATTGGCACCAGAATCAAATTCGCAAACCAAATGCTAATAAATGGTGGCAAAATACCTGTTTGAGCCATTTCTTCACCCCAGATGAATAATATGTAATAGCCAGCGAAAAATAATAACCCAATTACAAATCCTGCGCCTAAGCCACTCCGTTTTAAAAGCATTCCTAAACCAGCGCCAAAGAAAAGAAAAATCAAGCAAGAAAATGCTAATGCATAACGCTTTTCAATTTCGCTTGCCAATTTATTATACTCATTATGCCGATTGCGTATTTTAGCTTGGCGGTCTTCTAAATGGTATTTTCTCACTTCATCATGGCTTGCAGTTTTCAATTCTTTAATTTCTTTATTAAGATTTTGGAGTTCTGTGCGGATATTTTTCAATCGCTGATATAATGCGCTGAGCATTAATTCTCGATTAGTTCGGTATTTTCGTTCCCGACGGATAAACTCTAAATCGATTTCTAAATTCAACTCGTGTTTTGTAAAACTTAGATGCCGATATTTTCCCGCTTCTACTAATTCTGAGATTTCGCCATTATCAAGGGCAATCACAAAATATCGCTCATCAGGGCTACTGCTAATGCGACCTGATTTTGCTTTAATTAAAATTGGTGGTTCCCCATGCCCTTTCTGTTGCCAGATTGTAACATCACTAACATTACCTGTTCGATCATCAATTGAACCAAAATAAATAATATAACCTGGAAAATCCTCTAAAAACACTCCTTCATAAATCCGTACTGAGGGTTTTTTCTGAGCAATATCAGTTAGCAGGTTTCTTGCCCGATGAGTTGCTTCCGGCAAGATATAACCATTAAAAAAGACCATCCAAATGGTCACAAACCCAATCAACCCAACTAATGGAACAAATAACTTTAATGGATTGATACCCGCACTACGGATTGCGGTCAATTCATTATCATGAGTAAGCCGTCCGAACACCATCACCGATGCAATGAGCACGCCAATCGGGACGCTAAACGATATCACAAATGGCAAACTATACAACATCAATTCGCTCACTACCCAAAAATTCACACCTTTTCTAATCAAAAGGTCAATCAACAGAAAAATCTTATCCATTAACAAAATAATTGTCATTACGCAGATTGCTAATAAAAATGGACCCAAAAAATCTTTAAGAATTTGCCGATGTAGAATTTTCACTCACTGTAAATATATGCTTAAACTCTTAACTTGTCAATAATACTTACAGCCATCATGATAATTATTAAAAGTTTAGGATTGTTGAATAATTAAAAAATTACTTGTTTGAAAAATTCCCAATTACTCTACTAAACTAGCAAATGAATAACCATTTATAAAGTCTTGACATTAAAAATATATTAGTTAATCTTTTATAACATAATTTAATGTTGGGGCTTTACTTTACGATAGATAATAACTCGATTTTATGAGAATTGCTCTCGCGCAAATCAATGTTACCGTTGGTGATATTAAAGGAAATGCTGATAAAATCATCACTTATTTAGAAAAGGGACGTCAAGAAAAAGTTGATCTAATCGTTTTTCCCGAACTAGCGATTTGTGGTTATCCACCTAAAGATTTATTATTAAAAAAAGACTTTTTAGCCGAGATTGAGCGTCACTTAAAAAGGATTATTAAAAATTCATCGGGTATTTCCGCAATTATTGGCACGGTCGAAAAAGGTCAAAAACAGATTAAAGCCACCAATTATGATATTTCGATGCAAATGCATAGTCCCCATTACAAACTATTTAATTCTGCCGTCCTCATCAGTAATGGCAAGTATCTTGGTTCTCAAGCTAAATCATATCTACCGAATTATGATATTTTTGATGAACAACGGTATTTTACCGCCGACCAAAGACATTATGTCTTTAAAATTGCCAGTCTGAAAACTAAATCTCTTGAAAAATTTGGTATTACGATTTGTGAAGATATTTGGGTTGATGATAAAATAATTGCGGAATTAACTGCGGCTGGTGCTGATTTCATTATCAATATATCCTCTTCACCTTTTTATATCGGTAAATATAAACTTCGCCAGCAATTAGTAAAAAATCGTTCGATTACCAATCGCGTTCCGATTTACTATTGCAATTTAATCGGTGGTCAAGATGATTTAGTCTTTGACGGTGGCTCCTTTGTCTGTAATGCCCAAGGTAAAATGGTCAAAATGGCAAAGCGATTCGAAGAAGACTTTATTATCTTTAACAGTGAAGATCTAAAAAAGAACATCAAAACCAATAAAGTCAATATCTTTAATGATGAAGTTGTTGAGACATATCAAGCATTAGTATTAGGTCTACGCGATTATGTTCAAAAGAATAATTTTAATAAAGTCATTCTGGGACTTTCTGGTGGGATTGATTCTGCTTTAGTTGCCTGTTTAGCTGTCGAAGCATTAGGTGCGCATCGGGTTGTCTTGGTTATTATGCCGAGTAAATATACTCAAAGTTCATCAATTCGCGATGCGATTACGCTCAGTCAAAATTTAGGCATTGAACCCCTCTTTATTCCCATTAATGAGATTAATGAAGCTTATTTAAGAACTTTACAACCTGAGTTTCGTAACCTACCAGCCGATACCACTGAAGAGAATATTCAAGCACGAATTCGCGGTAATATCTTAATGGCACTCTCTAATAAGTTTGGCTATTTGGTTTTAACGACAGGCAATAAATCTGAATTATCAGTTGGCTATTCAACTCTTTATGGTGATATGGCTGGTGGTTTAGCCTTAATCTCCGATGTGCCGAAAATGATGGTATATAAATTATGTCGTTTTATCAATGAATTACCTCGCGAAAATCAACGCGCAGTGATCCCCGAAAGCATCTTCACAAAACCACCATCTGCTGAATTACGACCTAATCAAAAAGACCAAGATGATTTACCGCCGTATCGGATTTTAGACAAAATCATTCATCTCTATATTGAAGAGAACCGAAGCAAAGATGAAATCATTAAAATGGGTTTTGAGCGAGAATTAGTTAACGATATTATAAATCGAATTGACCATAATGAATACAAACGATATCAAGCCCCTTTAGGCATTAAAATAACCCCCAAAGCTTATGGTTTTGGCCGACGCATGCCAATTACCAATGCCTTTCGATAGAATTTAAGTCAATACAATAACACCATAATTTCAATCTGTTGACAGAATTGCAAAATAACTTATAATCATTTCAACCCTATGAAAATACGAATAATTGTTACAGGTGGGACTTTTGATAAAGAATATAACGAATTAACGGGTGAATTATATTTTAAGCGCACTCATATCCATGATATGTTAAAACTGGGTCGATGTAAAGTGGATTTAATCATTGAAGAATTGATGATGAAAGACAGTCTTCTCATGACCGACGAAGACAGAGAAAAAATTCTCTATGCTGTAGAAAAATCACCTGAAAAACGGATTGTTATTACTCATGGTACTGATAAAATGGTTGAAACCGCCCGCGTTTTAGCACAAGTCGGAACGCAAAAGACCATTGTTTTAACCGGCGCAATGATTCCCTACAGTTTTGGCAGCTCTGATGGAATGTTTAATTTGGGTTCGGCATTAGCCTTTGCTCAAACCCTACCATCGGGTGTTTATGTTGCAATGAATGGTAAATGTTTCCATTGGCACAATGTCCGAAAAAAGAAAGAAAGCGGTTATTTTGAAGAAATAAAATAAAGCCACGTTAATTTTCAACAATAAAAACATATCTCTTTAAGACATACCATAAAAAATTATAAGTTATCACCTTTAAAATCAATGAGCTAATAAACAAACGCTATACAAAAACCTACGCAATTAAACTATCCGCTTGATTTTTATGTCTAATGTTATGGATGAGGAACTTTAACTCTAATTTGATAAAGTAAGGAGGCATTATGAAAAATGCTCAATTATCTACCCTATCGGCAGTTATTATTTTTTTATTCTTAATTTCTATACCCGTTTTTGCTCAGTATCACAAATTAGAATATTCAAATCATAAAGACGAAAAAAATCTCAAAGCATATAATTATCAAGAATCTGAAATTCCTAAAAACAAGACCAATGCTTTAACAAAAACTAATAACCACCCATCTGCATACTCAGAAATTACTAAAGTAAAAAAACCAAATGAACATAATCTTACCCAAGAACAAGAAAACAATCAGAAACTAAAACAAGACAATAAATATAATCACTCACCACTTGATATTAACAAAACCATTCCATCAACTTTACCAGATTATGCCCAATTTGAAAAATCTGCCTTGGATAATGAAGAAACTTACGATTTTGAAAAACCAATGCCTGAAGTTAAGAAAAAAATAGACATTGAATTAGAGAACTTTCTAAATGAGGATTTTGAAAAAAAACAGGATCCTTTAAAAATCACGGACCAATGGTCTGATGATTTTGACCAAGAATTACAAACTAAACCGAATAAAATCAATATTACCAATAAGCCTCAGATATCTAGCGGGCAAGATGCCGAAACAAAGCCAAGCGACGAATTAAAACAAGTAATCAAAATTAACCCCCAGAACTATCAAGACTATTTTAATCGTGCTAATACCTATCAAAACATTGGTCAATATCAAAAAGCGCTGGCTGATTACAATACAGCAATCCGCTTAAATCCTAATTTTGCT
>CBFGJZ010000013.1:6022-9143 GCA_965649215.1 Caldifarciminota bacterium | reverse complement strand
AGTAATCAAAATTAACCCCCAGAACTATCAAGACTATTTTAATCGTGCTAATACCTATCAAAACATTGGTCAATATCAAAAAGCGCTGGCTGATTACAATACAGCAATCCGCTTAAATCCTAATTTTGCTGATGCTTATACCAATCGGGGCGTTACCCGAATGATTTTAGGTGATACTAATCGTGCTTTAGCAGATTTTAACTCTGCGATCCGATGCAATCCTCGGCATTGGCAGGCTTATTATCATCGGGGACGAATTTATCATCATCGCCATCATTGGGATTGGGCAATTCGGGATTTTACAATCGTAATTCGTATTTATCCGGTCTATGCCTGGCCTTATTATTATCGCGCTCATTGCTATTTTTGTCAGGCTAAGTATGATTTAGCTTATCTTGATTATCTTTCCGCAATCCAATATGACCATGAACTGGCTGATGCTTATTATCAATGCGGGTTAATTCAACTTCATTATAAAAATTACAAAAAAGCGATTCAATATTTCAACAAAGCAATTACCTTAAATCCTTCTAATGCCTATTATTACAATTATCGCGGTCTTGCTTATTACAAACTTCGCAAATACCGACAATCAATTGCTGATTACAAAAAAGCGCTCAAATTAAATCCATTTTTATATGAAGCGATGTTCAATCTCGGTAACAGTTATGCCGCAATTGGTGATTACAAAAAAGCCCGATACTACTATCTCCAAGCCCTGCAATATCAAGATTTAATGCCTGATAATGGTGTTGCTATTTTAAAAGCATTAAGAAAACTCTCGCTCTGTTCATCGCTTGCAATCACTGCTGCGCCCTTACATAATATGCTTGCCTATTTTTGGTATAAATAAATCAAAAAAAAATAAAAAAAGTCGACAAGATTGCAGGGTTGCCTGTTGGCAACAAAGTAATAATATTCGACTTCTTGTCTTTACGAGGTGATTGCGAAGCAATCCCGAAGCAATCTTACAGACAGTCTCGGTCTCGTCATTGCGAAGTAGTGAAACGACTGAAGCAATCTTACAGACAGTAAAATAACTCTGTGTCCTTTTGTGTCTTTGTGTCTCTGTGTTATTTGTTTTCTTTTCTTCTCAGTATGTTCCTTTCAAATACAAAAATCCTTGACAAAAAATTGTCTGATAGTAAAAATAAAGAAGGAGACAGTATGACTAAAGAGCAAACAACAAATTTAAGAAGCAGGGGTATTGCTTTATTTATTTTAATCATGTTTAACCTTTCCTTAGCTCAAAGTCAACGATGGCTATATCAATACGATGGCCCAGCCCAAAATTATGATTGTGCTACTGCTATTGTTTATGGTTTAGATGGTAATATTTATGTCGCGGGATATGGTATTGGCAATAACGCAAATTATGATATCGTTGTGATTTGCCTTACCACAATGGGCAATCAACAATGGGTTTATACTTACAATGGACCCGGCAATGGCGATGACTATGCTTATAGTTTAGTTTATGGTGCTGACCATAATCTCTATCTGTGCGGTAAATGCACCTCAACTAACAATAATTTTGATTTTACAGTAATCAGTCTCACAAACAATGGCACTCAAAGATGGGTATATCATTATAATGGAGCTGCTAACAGCAATGACAATGCGTCATCTATTGTTTATGGCACTGATAACAATTTGTATGTTGCCGGCAGTAGTCGGGAGTCAAATTCCTATTCCGATATTCTCCTCATCAGTCTTACCACTACAGGTATTCAAAGATGGATCTACACTTATGACGGTTCTATTCATCGGGATGATTTTGCTAACGCTTTAGTCTATGGTTTAGATGGTAATCTCTATCTTGCCGGTGCAAGCACAGCTACAAACTATTATTTAGATTTTATGGTCATTTCAATTACCAATAATGGTACACAAAGATGGGTTCAACAATTTGATGGTTATGCATATAACATTGACATTGCTTATGCTATTGTTTATAGTCAAGACCATTTAATTTATGCGGCTGGGAAAAGTTATAACACTGCAAGTAATAGTTCTTTTATGGTAATATGTTATACTCCAAATGGTCAATTCAGATGGTTAACTGGATTTGGTGGAGCGGGTGGCCATTACAATTATGCTACGGCAATTGTTTATGGTCCGGACCATTATCTTTACAGCACAGGTACAATAACCAACACGGGCAATCAAGTTGATTTATATCTAATGTCATTAGATTCAGTGGGTTATATTCGATGGATGCATAGTTATAACGGTTCGGCGAATGCTACAGATGAAGGCAAAGCAATTTGTTATGGACTTGATAATTATCTGTATGTGGCAGGATATAGTATTGGCACAAATACGAATAAAGATTGGATTATTATCAGTTTAACTCCAAATGGTACAAGAAGATGGGTGTATCGTTATGACGGTCTTGTTAATTATAGTGATGAAGCATATGCAATAGTTTATGGACAAGATAACAATCTATATATCGCTGGTTACACTTATAATAGTCTTACTAATGCAAATCTCTTAGTTATCAGTTTAGACCCCCGCTTAAGCATTCAAGAACCACTAAACACAGAAAAAAAACAAGACGAAAAAATTCAACTTAAGCCCAATCCAACTAAAAATCTCCTCACGCTCTCCTCTCCTGTTAATATTGATGAAATTATTTTATACAATACGAATGGTCAAATCGTCAAAGCAATTCATTTAAGTAAACATAATCCCAATCACAAATTAACTATACCACTTAATAGTATTCCCAATGGCATCTATTTTATAAAAATCAATGATCACATGCTAAATGATAGACTAATAAAAATAAAATAACAATTATCTTGACGGCTAAGGATTAATTTAATTTTATGACTAAGTGGGGTAAATACAAAACAGTCAACTAAAACTTCTAATTGACAAATGTCTAATTAATCAATTAGCATATAAATATATTATGCACTGTCCTCAATGTCTTATTGATTTAAAGTCTTTAACTACAGAAAATACGACCATGGATATCTGTCCTCAGTGTCATGGTATCTTTTTAGACCAAGGGGAAATCTTAAAACTCGCTGCAATTCCCCTGCCGAAAATACAAGAAATTCTCTTTACGCAAAATAAGACAACAAATTTTAAACAAAGCCAAGAAAAACTC
>CBFGJZ010000013.1:0-5925 GCA_965649215.1 Caldifarciminota bacterium | reverse complement strand
GACGAGATTATTAAGATTATCCATTGCGAAGGAGTGAAACGACTGAAGCAATCTTACAACCAGTCTCAGTCCCGTCATTGCGAAGGAGTGAAACGACTGAAGCAATCTTACAGACAGTAAAGATAATCTTTTTTTCACCGTCGGTAAGATTGCCACGCTCATTACATTCGCTCGCAATGACAAATAACTCTGTGTCCTTTTGTGTCTTTGTGTCTTTGTGTTATCTCTTCTTTCATCGAATCTATAAAAAAAATAACCTTATCTTGACAAAATCTAATAATTACCTAATACTCTTTGATGCCTAACAAACAATCAATTACAGTTCACGCTTTACCCAAAGAAGAAAGACCGCGGGAACGACTCAAAAGGCTTGGACCTGAAGCATTATCCCAGCAAGAATTATTAGCCATCATCATTGGCAGGGGTGCACCAAACAAATCGGTATTGACTATTGCTCAAGACCTTCTTGTGAAATTCAAAAATATCCAAGCCATTAGTCAAGCGACAGTTGAAGAACTATCTCAAGTTGATGGTATTGGTGAAGCAAAGGCATTACAAATCAAAGCCTGTTTTGAACTTGCGCGACGGCAGGATTTAAATAAAGATGTCTTATTAGAAAATTACCTTGAAAACTCAAAAAGTGTGATTGAATTAATCCAAAACCAACTCAAAGATAAGACTAAAGAACATTTCAAACTCATCATGTTAAATACCCGCAATAAAGTCATTAACATTGCCGACATTTCTACGGGCACCCTAAATGCCAGTTTAGTCCATCCCCGCGAAGTATTCATTGAAGCGATAAAACACCATTCTTGTGCAGTAATATTAGTCCACAATCATCCCTCCGGTGAAGCCGAACCATCAAACGACGATTTAAAAATAACCAAACGATTAAAAGAAGCAGGCAATATCATTGGCATAGAAGTCCTTGACCATATAATTATTGGCAAAGACAACTACTTCAGTTTTAAGGACAATCAACTCATCTAATTAGCCAATTTCAAGACAAAAATATATCAAACCAATACCAAAGCAAAATCTTGACAAAGAAAGGGTTAATAGTAAGATAAGAATAGGATATATGACAACATTTGAAATTGGTTCAAGGACTGCGAAGGGTGGCTTTGCTAATGAAAAAGCAGTTTGTGACAAAATAAATAATTGGCAAAGTGATTCAGAGGCTCAATCGTGGTTAAATATTATGGGGTATAACTACCATAAAATAGATTTCGTAAAAGCGATTCATATTCCAACAAGAATGAAAAAGAATGATATTGAGAATCTCGGTCTACAAGAAAATTTTGAAGATTTGATGAGATTTAAAAAGGCTGATATTCAAATTAGAATTGAAATTTTTATTGACAATATTAAAAAAGTCGAAAATTTATCATTAAAAAAGGCAAACTCAGATGCTGATTATAACCAAATTGATAAACGGTCTGTAGATAACTATCAAGAAATGTGGAAATTCGATGATGAAATTGCTCTTGGATTAAAACTGTACACGGGAGAAATACAATATGAACTACATTTAGACATGATAAAAAGTCAATCGCTGAGAGACACAAGAAGAGTTTTTCTCGATGAACTTTCTGATAATATCCGTGATAAAATAGTAAAATTTTTTAGTGATAATAAAATTTTAGTAGTATCTGATACTCTTAAAGGAAGGGGCGGTTTATCTGCAGATTGGATGCTCGTTACAAAATTCAACAAAGATAACAATACAACAACATGGATTTTAAAAGACATTAATACTGTTATGAATTTTTTTGGTTCTGGAAATGTAGAAATATCACCAAGAGGAAATTTATATATTGGGAAAATTACAATGCAGAGAAAAGGCGGTACCCCAGATCCAACAAAATTACAATTTAAGATAAATCCATGCAAATTATTTAACACGGAGTCGCACGATGGGAAAAATTTTTATTAACAAATCATATTCAATAAATGATTTTAGCGAATGGGATAAAAGAGGCGTATTAATTTTATCTCCAAAATTTCAAAGAAGACGCGTTTGGATAGAAAAAGCAAAATCATATTTAATTGATACAATTATAAGAGGATTACCTCTCCCCCCTATTTTTATAAGAGAAAAAATAGATTTGACTACTCGTAAAAGTGTTAGAGAAGTAATTGATGGACAACAACGGTTAGCTGCTATATTAGATTACATGAAAGATGGCTTTACTATTTTAAAAATTCACAATGAAGATTTTGGTAATAAATATTTTAGCGACTTACCTGCCGATATTCAAACTGAATTTTTACAATATGAAATTCCAACCAATGTTGTATCCGTCACAGAAGACAAGGATATTTTAGGAATCTTTGCGAGATTAAACACTTACACTGTTCCATTGAATAAAACTGAACTTATGAATGCAAAATTTTTTGGTTTATTTAAACAAACCATACATAATTTAGCGCATGAATTTCATACATTTTGGATAACAAAAAAAATTCTTAGTGAACAGAAAATTAGTAGAATGGCCGATGTGGAACTCACATCTGATCTTGTTATTGCAAGCATGGATGGTATAAAGGATAAAAAAGTAATAGAAAAATATTATATAAACTATGATGATAAATTTGATAATAAAAAAGATATTGAATGTAATTTTAAAAAATGTATAAATGTTATTAATAATATTTATGGGGAAATTCTTCCAAATTCATATTTTAACGGATTGCCATTGTTTTATTCTTTATATTGTTTAATTTATGATTTATTGTATGGAATGCAAAACTCTGATAATACTTTAAGGATTCAAAAGTCTCAATATTCAAGAATTAGAAATGCTCTAGAACAACTTGAAGCTACTTTGGAAGATGATGATCTAATTAATGATCAAAATATTAAGCAATTTATTGATGATTATAAACGTCACACAACCGTAGAAGAAGTAAGAAAAAGACGGCACCGTTTTCTATTAAATTTTATCACTAAATATTTATAATTGATGTGAATCATTGTGCCTCCTTCTCTTCTTAATATTGAAAAAGAACAACTAAAAGAAGAAATGAATAAAAGCCTCAATGTACTTAGCGAAATAAATCCAATTGAGAGTTTAAAAAAGGAAACAGTTGATTCAATATATGAGCTTTCTTTTTTAAAGATTTTTTTAGCGTGGGAAAGATTTATTGAAAGAACTTTTATTCTTTATTTACGAGGGGAGCAAACGGATAATGGGTATAAACCAACATCCTATGTATCACCGAAAGACGAAAACCATGCTTATGACATTATAAAAGGTGGATTTCGTTATCCCGATTGGCTAAATTTAGAATTTATAAGAGAAAAAGCTGATTTATTCTTTGATAAAGGATTACCATTTAAAGATGTTCTTTATAATAACACTACAATTAAAAAAGTACTTCAACAAATGAAAAAAATAAGAAATAGAATAGTTCATGCTTCACAGAATTCAATACGTGAATACGAAGAACTTTTAAGAGATGAATTTGGTGCTGTCTTAAATATTTCGCCTGGAGAATTTCTTGCAAAAAAATATGAAGATGAAAATATTAGTTATATTGATTATTACAAACAAATATTAGAACTTGCCAGTGATAAACTTATTCAATAACAATAAATTAATTATCTTAGCAAAAATAAAATTTGACTTAAGAGATCCTGACGAAGTCTTTTTTTCGCAAAGAGAAATTGATAGTTTATTAAATACAAAAACAACATTTATTAAAACAATTGCTTCTCTTATCAAAGAATCACCTTTTAACTTGCTTGACGATGAAGTAATTCATCTTATTAATCGTTTAGTTTATATGGGAGAAGGACAAGGATTTTTAGCTAAAATAACACCAATTGATATAGTAAGTATTATCAAAAAAGCAACTTTTTTCCGTGAAATATACATATTGTTTGAAACAAATAATGATATCGAACTTTTAAATACATTGAAATACATTGGTATTGCTATTGACCAACAACAATTACAACATTCACAAATTTCACCTAATCCATACACTCAGATTTTTATTAAACAATTAGAAAACAACACTAAAGTAATTACTTTACGACTCATACCATTCCATACACTTTTTGAATACGCAACTGAAGTAAAAAAACTACCTGCGGTTGTATTTCGTCCTAAAAATAGTGAAAATTGGAAAGAATATTTTAATGAAAAAGAAAATGGAATTAAAAAAGGTATCAATGAACTTATTGAACATTTAAAAGTGGGGCATTATCGGTCTCCTCATTTCGGGTTAGGGAAAAATCATATTGGTGATTATATTGATTGGGCATCAACAGATTTACGCAAGCCATTTTTACATTATTTACATAAATATAAAGGAAAAGGTGACCCAAGAATTTCACGCGCTTTAATAAATTTATTAAATGTTAAAGAAGGTGATACGATCCTAGATCCATTTGCCGGTTCGGGAACTTTTATTGCTGATGGTCCAACTATGGGGATAAATGTTATTGGAATAGAAGTATTAAATATTGGTAAAATAATTTCTGAAGTTAAATGTAATCTTACAATTAATACTGAAAGTATACGAAATGCTATAATTAGCATTTTTGAAGCGTTAGAAGATTCTTTATTCAAACAAGATATTAAAGATGATTTAACTTACTTAAAGAAAAAAATACGAGAAAATCTTAACGACAGTACTGTTAGTAAAATTGAACCACATTTAAGTAAGATAATATTTCTTAAAAAGGAAATTGAAAATATTAAAGATTCTGATGTGAAAAAATTATTATTAATTCTTTTAAGTCAACTTGTGGTTGAGTATTCAGAAAAGAAACGGAATTGGGATTTTATTAGTTCATTTAAAGCATATATTGAAGATCGATATTTAACATTATATGCAACTCAGACAATGGCACAGATCCTTGAAATGGATTTATCGAGAAGTAAAGTAAAAATTATTAAGGGTGATTCAACAAATATGTCGATGATAAATAACAGTGCAATCGATGGAATAATTACTTCGCCGCCATATTTTGATGCATTAGATTATATCAGCAATAACAAAGCATCAATCCTTATTCTTGGATTAGATGAAGATCTACAATGGCAATCAACCAAGAATTTTTATGAAGCTAAACATAGAGATGAACATAAATATGAAGCTCAACCACAATTTTTTAGTGACAAATATTTTACAATAGAACTTCCGGAATCCAGTCAAAAACTAATTGAATTGCTTAAAAATTCACAAAGAATTATTAAATCAAATATTGTTGAAAATTATCTTAAAATGATGAAATTATCTTTTGAAGAATGTTATCGCGTATTAAAGAAGGACAAATATTACCTCATGGTAATTAGTAAATATCATAAATGGGTAATAAATGGACAAGAAAAAGTAATCGAAACTTCATCTATTTTATCGGATTTAGGTAAAGCAGTTGGTTTTAGACTCAATGATATAATTGAACATGGATTATCCAAAGCAGATAAAGGTAAAATTGCTATTGAAGATATTCTTATTTTTCAAAAATAATATTTTTAATTTAAATTGTTATCTGTTAAATAAAATAAATTATTTCTAACTTCTCTTCTTATTTCTTCCCCATCCTTTCTTAAATTTTTTGTTGCAGAGTAAAGGGTGCGTTTGACACTGCGTAGGGAGCCATTGGCAGTATAAATAGGATCAGTAAAATAATTCTGTGTCCTTTTGTGTCTTTGTGCCTTTGTGTTGTCTATCATCTACTTAAGTGTCACCCTGAACTTGTTTCAGGGTCTTTGTCTTAAGATGCTGAAATAAATTCAGCATGACATAAGGGACGCATATTAATGTCATTGCGAAGGAGTGAAACGACTGAAGCAATCTTACAGACAGTAAAGATAATCTTTTTTTCACCGTCGGCAAGATTGCCACGCTCATTACATTCGCTCGCAATGACAAATAAGGAAACACCGTCGGCAAGATTGCCACGCT
>CBFGJZ010000012.1:0-45288 GCA_965649215.1 Caldifarciminota bacterium | reverse complement strand
TGGCGCGTCAAATACTTTTAATCCCTGTCCCTGGGCGCGGACTTGAATCTGGTCGCCAATTGCCAATTTTTCAATAATCGTGCCTGGAAACCAGACCAGAACATGTTCAATACCGCCATGTTTGCCAGTAACGACTCCTTTTTGACCTTTGGCTTCACCGCTAATAACATAAGCAGAATTGCCAATACAGGTATAAACATTCAAGGCTCGGTTTTCACTGTCGTCTTTATTCTTGATTGACACGCCAGGTTCAATATGGTCGCCCGCCCAGCCAAAAACCGGGTCGCCGACTTTGACATTATATGTAATCCCGCCTGTGCCTGGAAAAACCGTTGCTTCACCTTGATGGGTGAGTCGGATATTCTGGCGTCGGGTCGGCGATGCGATTTGTCCAATGACCGATATTTTAATTAATTTATCAATATTAGTTCTTAACATTGTTGCTCCTTTTCTTGAACTAAAAAAATATAATGTCACAGAGATTAAATTTTATGGCATTTTTTAGATTATGATTCTCAGTGACTCGTTGATAATATTTGTTTTCCTTTGTTAAATCCAATTTCAATGCCTTTAACATTTATTTCAAAAAATTTTTTATTAACAGTTTTTTCTATAGCTGTAATTAATCCTTGTTTTGATACAACATTACTGATAGCTGAAAGTGCTCCGAGCATAATCATATTAGTAACAACCGTTGATTTTAATTCCTGTAATGCGATTGAAGTAGCAGGTAGTGAGTACTGATTAACATTAAATTTTTGTTTTACCATATCAGAATTGATAATAATCAAACCATTCTCGATAACAGATGGAAAATAAAGGTCATATCCTTCTTGTGACATGGCAATAAGTATATGAACTTGTTCAGCAAAAGGTGCGTCGATAAATTCATTGCTGATAACAATTTCTGAACAAGTTAATCCACCTCGCGCAGCTGAACCGTACGAACCGATTGCACTGCCTTCTTTGCCATCAAGAACAGCAGCATGCGCTAATAATTCGCCTGCTAATATTACTCCCTGGCCACCAAAACCTGCGATTTTAATTTTAGTCATTAAATTCTCCGATTACAATTTTATGCAGTAGATCTTGATGAGACATCATTTTCGCAGTTTCATAGCGGATTGAATGCTTTAGTAGATAGTTCATCATATCATAAAGAGTTGGTAGTTGATTTCGACGTCCAAATTGAGTTGGACAAGGTGAGACTACATCGATAAAAGAAAAACCTTTTGTAATTAACGCTTTTTTTATTGAATTTATTAAAGGTCTGATATGAAAAACGGTATATCGAGCAACATATTGAGCTCCACATGCTTTGGTTAATTTACACAGATCAAATGGTTTTTCTAAATTACCCTGACTAGAGGTCATAGTTTTTGCGTGTTGCGGAGTGGTGGGTGAGAATTGACCGCCTGTCATTCCATAAATATTATTATTTGCACAAATAACAGTTATCTCAATATTTCTACGGGCAGCGTGAATTAAATGATTACCACCAATTGCGGCTAAATCACCATCGCCGGAAATGATAATAACTTTTAATTCAGGGTTAAAAGATTTAACTCCAGTAGCATAAGCAATTGGTCGTCCGTGTAATGTATGTAAAGTGTCCGCAGCAAAATGAGGAGAAGGAATCCACGCTGCACAACCAATTCCTGAGATAAAGACCATATTTTTAAAATCGAGTTTTAAGTCATCTATGGCTCTTAAAATTGCACCCATTAAAATGCCATGTCCACAGCCGGCACAAAATGGAGTAGGAAAGACTTCGGGGCGTAAATATTTAAGTAATTTTTCGCTCATAGCATATATTTTCTGAATACTTGATATATCTCGGAGGGATAAATCGCTTCACCTTGGGTTTTAGGTATCGAGATGACTTTCTTATTACATAAAATTCTTTCAATTTCAAGAACTAATTGTCCGTGATTCATTTCTGGAACAAAAATAATTTTACTATTTTGGGCGCTAGATTTTAGAACTTCTTCATCGAATGGCCAGATTGTTTTATATCTCAGAAGTCCAGCTTTAATATTTTCATTTCTTAATTGTTTGACTACCGCATATGCACTACGAGCTGAAATGCCAAATGAAACAAAAAGATATTCAGAGTCATTTGTGAAATATGATTCTGTTTCACAAATTTCTTTTTTATGATTATCTATTTTATGACATAAGCGATTAACAAGTTTATCTTGAACTTTTGGGTCAGCAACTTTTCGAATACCGAATTCATTATGAGTTGAACCGGTTACAAGTAATTTTGCTCCTTGACCGAAAATTGGCATCGGTGGTATTTCATCATTTTCCTCGGTACCAAATGGTTTATCAGTCATGGTTGAATTACGATTAAAGATTTCAATTTCGTGTTTAACTATAAAACTCTCTTTTAAATGGCCAACTACTTCATCTGCCAAAAGAATCACCGGTACTCGATACTTTTCAGAAAGATTAAATGCTTGTATTGTTAAATCATACATTTCTTGAACTGACCAAGGCGAAAGCCCAATAATTCGGTAATCACCATGTGCACCCCAACGTGCTTGCATAATATCGCCTTGACCTGGCCGCGTTGCTTGTCCGGTTGCAGGACCTGCTCTTTGCACATTAACAATCACACAAGGTGTCTCTGTCATTAAAGCATAACCTATACCTTCAAGCATTAAGGAAAAACCAGGGCCCGAGGTTGCAGTCATTGCTTTCGCACCTGCCCATGACGCACCAATCATAGAACAAATGGAAGCTATTTCATCTTCCATCTGCATAAATACACCATTTACTTGAGGTAATCGATTAGATAGATGCTCCATTATTTCAGAAGAAGGTGTTATTGGATAACCAGCATAGTAGCGACATCCTGCTGCCAAAGCACCTTCTGCACAGGCTATATTACCTTGCATAAAATACTTTGTAGGGGTAAGTATGCTTTTAACTTTGAGCTTTGGCATTCCTTAATTTTGGTTCAATTGTAATTGCCATATCAGGACATAATAATTCACATAAAAGACATTGATTGCAAAGATCAGGATTTATTATTTCTATTTGTTGAAAACCTTTAGCGGAAATATTTGCTTCCCGGGTATAAACTTTTTTAGGGCAGATTTCAATACATAATCCACAACCCTTACACCATTGCTGATTGATAATAATTTTTGCCATAAAGTAATTATATTTATAAAATTACGAGCGTCAAGTTATACGTATTTAGAAATAGCCACAATAAAATATTAATTTCATTCGTTTCATTTACTGCTAATTTTAAATATAGATTTTTACTTAGGCATTCTTTTATTGAAAAATTTAGATGATTCCGAACTTTTTACCGACTTTTTCAAAAATCTCTAATGCTTCATTTAAATCATCTTCTGTATGGGTGGCCATATAACTAGTTCGAATCAGACTACGCCCTGGTGGAACTGCAGGTGGTATAACAGGATTTGCAAATATTCCTGCTTCGTATAAGTCGTGCCAAAAATTTATTGCTTTTTCATCATCACCAATATGTAACGGTATAACCGGAGTACAACTTGTCGCTGTATTATATCCTAATTTTTTAAAACCATTTAGCATTTTATAAGTATTATCCCATAATTTTTTTCTTCGTTCTGGTTCTTTTTTAATAATTTCTAATGCGGCAAGTACTGTTGCAACCGCAGGTGGTGGAATACTAGCAGAAAAGATTAAGGAACGAGCTTGGTGACGAATAAATGTTATAACTTTATGTTCGCCAGCAACATATCCGCCAATTGTAGCAAATGATTTCGAAAAAGTTCCCATAATTAAATCAACTTTATCTTCTAAATTAAAATATTCTGCGGCACCTGCACCACGTTGACCAAGTACTCCAACTGCGTGAGCATCGTCGACCATTATTTTTGCATTATGTTTTTGAGCAATTTTCACTACATTGGGTAAATCAATAATATCTCCTTCCATCGAAAAGATGCCATCTACAATGATTAATTTACCGCAATTTTTATCTAAGCTCGATAAAACACGTTCCAGATCTTGCATATCATTATGTAAAAACCGAACTGCACGACCAAACGACATTTGGCAACCATCGATTATCGAAGCGTGATCTAATTTATCTACAATGGCAACATCACCCTTACGAACAAGCGAAGAGATTACCCCTAAATTTGTTTGATATCCGGTAGAAAATACAATACAATCATCTTTATGTAAAAATTCTGCAAGTTTATGTTCTAATTCTTCATGCAAATCCAAAGTTCCGTTTAAAAACCGTGAGCCAGTACAACCAGTGCCATATTTTTCAATCGCTTTAATTGCGGCTTCTTTTACATGAGGATGAGTGGTGAGTCCTAGATAATTATTCGACCCGAGCATTATTAATTCTTTGCCTTTAATAATAACTCGTCGATCAGGTTCGCTGTCTAAAGCACGAAAATATGGATAGAAACCCGTATCTTTTGCTCTTTTGACTATTGGATAATATTCATAACATTTATCAAATATATCCATGAAATAAAGTTTACCCTAATATTTTGTGTTGTCAATATAATTAATTTTTCTTATAGAAAACTAAAAATTAATATTTAATTGAATTGAAACATTATGTTGAGGATTTCGTCTGGGATACTTTACAAATGAGTAAGATCCGGATAATATAATTTGATTAAAGTTTTCCGATTCAAAAATGCGTTCAATACGTCCACTGAATTGGGGGGTAATGCCTTTTGGTTCAGTGAGATTAATATCATAAGGCAAATTAATAAGAGACGAATGACGAAAGGTAAGAATGAATTTAGTATCAATGTTTGTCCATTTTTCAATTAACCATAATTTATTAACTTGTAGACTATAACTATGTAAATAAAATCTACCCAACTGGAAATAATAATAAGGTTTTTCTATTTCTGAATACATATAACTTAATGAAATTATATAACTTTTGTTTAATTTTCCGATAAATTCGTTATCAATTCTTTTCTGCTCAATAACATTATCTGCGCGGTCTGTGGTTTGTTGACGATAATTATAACTAATATTTATAGGTAATACCTGATTCAAATATAATTCTATTTTCTGATTGAATGTTTTTTGATTTGGTATATACATAAAAGAGAGCGAATTTGCCAGATATTCATAAAGATAATTCCATCTGATATTTAATGGCTTATTCGGAAATAATAATAAATTAAAATTTTGTATATTTTTACTTATCTGTAATTTTGTCTGGTTGGCATTTTGAAATTCAAAAGTCCAATATCCATCCCAATTTAAAAAAGACCATCTATAAAAATTCAAATTTCCTTGAAGCTTTCTTAATTCGTTACTAATTAATTCATTCGATAATTCATATTCTAAAAGGTAATCTCCAAATAAATCATAATAATATTCATTTGTTTCGGGATTTCTTTTATAATTACCTAAACCAGATCCCACCCATATATATTTGGGCATTTTCTTCTTCATTGAAATCTGTTGTTGAGAATAATCCGATGTGAGATCTAACCCATTTAATAATTTAAAATTTAATTTAATATCGCCGAACAAATTATTGTTATTAGTTTGCTGAAATTTATTTATCTGATAACCTAAAATACTATTAACACTAATAATTTCTTTTGTGAATTGTACATCGATTTTGTAATTTTGATGCGATTGGTTATAGGTTGGGTAATTATTATATTCACTTGATATTGTTAACTGTAATGAATTTCGAATATCAGAAGATAAATTCGACAAAAAGGAATAAAGACAAGTATCTCGTTGAAATTGTCTAAAAAATTCAAAATTTAATTTTAATGAATTTGTTTGAGGGGTAAAATTGATTTGATATTTACTAGATAGTTTTGGATACCAAAGCCAATTCACAGTTAACCAAGGGCAGTTATTTTGATATAAAAATTTTATTTCTGCTTCATACTTTTGTAAATTTTTTTCATAAAAATTACGTAAATAATTTATATTACTGTTAAAAATAATAGTTGAGATGGGTTGTATTTGAACATTTAAAATGTGCCCAAATAATAATGATTCGGGTTTTATCCCAATCCAAAAATTATATTTATTTTGCATAAGATACCGATATGGAAAATAAAATTTTTTATTCTTCTTTTGAAATACGTATTGAATTTTAAAATTTCGATTTTGAAAGTTTGTTACAATTTGACCGGCATAACCAGAAGTCGTGTTTTTCTGCGCAAAGAGATTTGTGTTTCGTTGCGAGAAAATTCCGTTTCCTCTAATCTCAAAATTGGATTGTAATTTGAGACTATATAAGATACTAATCAAACGATTTTGATGGGGTAGAAAAATTCTTATTTTGGGAAGATAGTTACCCTGCTCATTACCAACATACCGAAATGCCGCAATACTATTATCATAGATGTAACTTCCTTGAGACTCGCCAACATAACTAAAAGAGACATCAAAATCACCCGAATCGATACCTGCAAAGACAAAGTGATCGTTTATCCGTATATAATTACCTTTACCCATACCAACATATTGTTCACCAGGTAACCAGACAGCGTTAGAATCAGTATAGATATTGCTTAAATAAGAAATATCTGATGAGCTTAACTTATAACTAAAATTTACTTTTTTATCATCTTGTTCAGTAAGAAATTGTGTTTGTAATTGCATCAAGGAATTTATTTGCCAATTATTACTGCACCATATCAAATATCGATTATATTGTGCACTCTGATACTCAAACTCGACTTCGATTCGCATAAAAGCATTAATAATCTGACGGTTGGTAAAAAATAAAGTCCCAGTTGAATAATCAATTATATAATCAAAATCACTACCTCGAACTAATTTTTTGCCATTAAGATAGACCTTTTCACTTCCTGACACAATAACGGCATTATCTAAATCTGAAGTTAAGTAATATGGTCCTTGTAAATTATTTTGACCATAAAACCAAATTCTTTTAAAAATTCCTTTTGCTTGGCAATACCCTAAATTGACTTGAAAATTTTGTCCTGAATGATTTCCAATTAAACCGGTTACATGTTTGTCAGTTTGTCCTAAATCACCAATATTTTGAATTAATTCATTATCTCCGTAATTAATCGCATACTTTTCGTTCGCAATTTGGATCTGAATTTTATCAAATT
Organism: Caldifarciminota bacterium; assembly: GCA_965649215.1. Classification (GTDB taxonomy): domain Bacteria; phylum Hydrothermota; class Tepidihabitantia; order Tepidihabitantales; family CAIPLT01; genus JAGXRL01. Next base: position 38,191 of record CBFGJZ010000012.1, on the reverse strand, counting down.
CATCTAATTCTTTTGTAGCGCCATCAGAGGGGATAGGGATATTAACATCAGATAATGTGCCAGAAATTTTAAAATCAGCTATATTTCCTTGTAGAGTTATTCGAGTAGCTTGATCTAAACCTAGACCTTGACGATTACCAACACTTACACCAATTGTTTTAGAACCATCTAATTCTAGTTTGTTTTGATTTACGACAGAATTATAATTTTCATACACTATTGTTTTTTCATTTATTATCGATTCATCATTGTTTAATTCGAGAGGCATCATATTATAATATGAAGTTCCGATAGAAAATGGTGTTTCACGAAACTTTATTTTAATTAAAGTCGTTTCGCTGATCGCTTGAAAAAAAGTGATTATGCTCTGATTATAATCAATTGTATAATATTCTCGGGGTGCCAACTGGTTATTAATAAAGACAGAATCAGTACCGACAAAGATTATTTTGTTACTTATTTGATATGGACCTGCTGTATTGTTACCGTAAATTGTAATTTCTTGCGATAGAAGAATTGTAAAAAAATGAAGAAACAATAAAGTTGCCATTACTACGGGGTTATCATTAAATATTTTTGAATTCGATTGTGTGTTAATAAAAAAAAGTAATTTTCGAACTTAGTAAAATTCCTGATAGTCATATTTGAAATTATAGGGTAATTTATTAAATATTCTTCATTAAATACAAGTAATTGATTATTTTGCCGATTTAACACTATTAATTGATTGTCATGTACCTCAAAATGATCTGAAAAATTTTTATTTAATGTAATGATATTACTTAAAATACCGTTTCTAAGATATCTTTCCCAACGATTTTGAGTCCGATTGTAAATCCATAAATAATTGGTAACATTATCATATGCAATATATTTCACTTTTAATGGCCCTGGATTATATTGTAGAGTAACTTCTTTTAAATTACCCAAATTATCAATTAGATAAATAGAATTAGCATACTCATCACAAATGAAAATTTCACCTTGTTTTGTAATACAAAAATCACTAATATAAATATCTCTACGATTAAAAGTTAAGTTAAATATTCTTCTACGAATAGGATCATAGCGATAAATATAATTGTTAGTAAATAAATACCAGAAAAACCCATCTGATTTAATTCCCTTCAGGAAACTTATGTTGATTGGTAAAATAATAGTTTCTATTTGACTAAAATTTGGAATTGGGATACGAAAAATTCTTTCCCCACTGTTATCTAAAATTAATAAAAAATTAGAATCTTCTAAACAGATATCTATTAATTGACTTTTAAAATGTGTTTCATCAACAAGATTTAATAAACCGACTTTGTTGACAATATCTTTATCAAAATTTTCAAAGGTAATTAATTTTGCACAAGAAAAAATTAATAGCAACGTGTAAATTATATATAGTGGATTGGACATAATATATTTTCATGGATAAACATAATTTGTCAATACAACTTTTCTAATTTGTAATTTATGTTATTATATGACATTTCACAAGATTAATTCAAGGGTTTTTTAGACTATAAATTTTCTCTTACGATAATCGGAAAAATATTTCGCTTTTGTATGTCGTTTAAATCAAGGTATGTCAAGTTAAATATGTATTAAGAAATTAATTTTCTTGTATTACTATCATTTAATTAAAAAAGTATTCCAAAAGATAGTATTATAAAATAAAAGTATTTATAAATCAAAATGTTAAATTGCTTAAATAAGATTTTATTTAATAAAAAAATATGCAAGAAATCCGATAAACCAGCAGTAAAAAGCAAAATAGTATAATTTTCCTTGAATTACAAATTGTTTAAGAAAATTTAGCGCGAGAACACCTATAATAAGTGGAGTAATTATTGCGATAATGATGTTGAGTAATGATAAGTTATAAGCGATATCTTTTATCATAAGAATGTTTCCTCCAATAACAGCGGGAAGCGATAATAAAAATGAAAAATCAAAACTATCTTCTTTTCGTAGACCAAGCATTAAAGCCACTGCAATTGTAATACCAGCACGGGAAATACCAGGCAATAGTGCAACTGCTTGAGCAATCCCTATTACAAGAGAATGCGAATAGTTAATTATTTTATTTTTTGAACGAACATACTTTGTTAAAAATAGGATTAAGCCATTTATAAGAAGAAAAGATGTAGGATATATAGAATTATAAAAGAATTGTTCTATTTGTTGTTGAAAACAAAATCCCGCAATTGCTACTGGAAGCGAACCTATCATTATCAATAAAAGAATTTTACGATTTGATTTTCTTAATGTAATATCAGATTTATTAAATAAACCAATTATAATCTTGATAATTTTTTTACGAAAGAAGAATAATAACGCAAATGTTGTACCTAAATGAAAAAAAACAGTATACGAAATTCGACTTGTTTGATCAAATTTAAAAATATTTTGAAGTAAAACTAGATGTCCTGAGCTAGAAATAGGTAAAAATTCTGTTAAACCTTGAATGATACCTAAAATGATTAAAATTAAATGATTCATAACATTAGATAATTTTGCTTTTTATGAAATATTATAAATTTCATTTATAGTAGTTTCATAACATTTAAAACTGATTTTGAAAACTTAGATGAATTTTACCTTTTAAAGGATTATTAATATTTGAGAGTCCATAATCGAGACCGATCATACCGATTTTTGAATTTGCGTACAAACCAACTCCCCACCCATTTTTTATCTTAACATGTTTATTTTCATTAAACAAAGCGAAATCATCAAATAAGAAGAAAATTATATTATTTAAATAATGCCTGATTTCGTTCTTAAATATAATAAACTTATCTGTTGCAAATTGGTTTTCCTCAAATCCACGAAGTGTTTTAATACCGCCTATATGTAATGAATCTGCTGAATTTAGTGTATTAGTAGAATAAATGGTTTTAAAAATAAAATCAATAAAATAATTATTTTTATCGTTTAATGGTATAAAGCTCTGATTTTTAATCTCCATCAAAGCAAGATAAGATTGTGAATTCTCTTCTCTCCGTGATGCAAATTTCGGAAGGATCGATAGATTATAACCCTTCTGTATTTTATTATTAAAAATTATATTAGATATCTCTAGTCCTTGTCCGAACCACCAAGTTGTATTAGAGTTTATCCTATTAATTGTAGAAATAAATCGGTTATAATTAAGAGTAAGAAGATAATAAAATAAAAGAGAAACAGGAAATTTTGTATAGATTGCAAAGTCGGTGTGACTATAAATTGTATCATAATTTGAATGTTTTAGAGCTAGAGTGTAATTGATGTTATGAAAATATGGATCATTATAACTAAGTGAAAAATCAGTATGTTGTAAATATTTTTCCCATGCCAGTTTTACTTGCTGTAATTTATTAAGAAAATTATAATTAGAAAAATATATGTAGCCATTTATGTTTTTAGTGTTGGGAAAGTAAGTTAAGCCACCATATAAATATGAACTTTTAGTTTTAGTCAATTGTATTTTTAATAAATAATTAGTATCGCTATTTAAAATTAGGTATTTAACTGGAGCAAGATTGTATTTCGATAGCTCATTGAGTTTTTGTTTAATTTCATTTTCTGAATATAAGACATTAGGCCTAAATTGATAAATTTGTTTGAGTCGTTTCTGAGAAACAGTTGTATTTTCAAAATATAAGTCCTTAATATAGACTTTGCTATTTTCTATTATATTGAAATCATAAGATATATTCTTATTTACATCATCAATAGTAAAGTTTTGACTCTGTATTTGAATAAAAGGAAATCCGTGATTAGTGTAATAATTAATTAATGTATTTATTTGTTTTTGTAAGACATTTTCACTAAAAAAATCAGATTTTTTAATGAGCGAATTGAGCTCATTAGTGCTTATACTATTGTTATTAATAAAGTTTATTTTTTTTATCTTTGCTCTTTGATTTTCTTTGATAATAATTTTTATGTTTTGATGTGAAGTATCGATTTTTAAATCTACCCAAAAAAAGCCAAGTTTAAAATACTCGATCCGTAATTGATTTAACCAGAGCGAATAAATTGAATCATTGTAAGGAAAATTATTAATATTCTTAATAATTTGCTGAGGTGACGATAAATATTTATTACCTTGGAAATATATTGGGACTGAAAAAATCTTTTGATTTATTATAGTTACAAAAAATATAAAATAATTTATTAGTGTAGTGCGTTTGATAATATTTTTAAGCGTCAAGAAATAAATACGGACGCCACTCTTTTGGGATTTTGTCGATTGAATTAATTACAAAACTAATATAAGATGGTTTTTTGGGTTTTCGGAGTAGTTTTAAGCCAACTCGCGAATATGAATTTATGCCTTTTTTGCTATTACATTCTGCACATGCACATACTAAATTTTCCCAACTATCGCTTCCACCTTTACTTTTAGGTATTATATGATCGGTAGTCATTGGGCCTGTTGACTTGCCACAATATTGACAAGTATGATTATCACGGCGTAAAATATTTCGTTTACTTAAGGGAATTTCTCTTCGGTTTGTTTTTACATAACGGTTAAGACGTAAGACACTTGGAACAGGCATCCAATTATTCACAGAACGTAGTACTTCACCATTATATGATTCAACTAATTCCGCTTTCCCTAAATACATCAAAACTACTGCACGACGTAATCGACATAAAGTTAATGGTTCATAATTTTGATTAAGAACCAATACTTCTCTTTTCAGCATACCACATTATATTTTTAATCTTCAATTTTTTCGCCTCTAAACCATAATTCTTCTTTAATTTTATTCATATAAGTTCGACATCGTTCAATTTCTGTTTTTGCATAATTATAATAGATATCTCCTTTTGGTATTTGCTGATATTCGGCAGTCGCATTTTTATAATATTGATAGGCTTCTCGTAATTTATTATTACTTTGGGCAATTTCCCCTTGTCTTTTATTTAAATCACCCAATAAGATTCGAGCAATACGTAAATTAGGATCAATCACTAAAGCAGCCTTTAAATCCGCGGTTGCTTGAGCGAAATTACCTTGTCGAATTAATAAGTCTGCATTATAAATACGTGGCAGAGGATCGTTAGGTGCAAGTTGCATTGCTTGAGTAAATTGCTTCTTGGCATCGTTATACTTTTTTTGTTTTAAATAGACATTGCCAATTTTTAATAAAATACGCCAATCATCTGGTTTTTGATTTAGAATATAATTATAATCATCTAAAGCATCTTTGTATTTACCTAGTTCAGTATAAGCATCGCCTCTTTTTTCTCTTAATTCTATAGCTTCGGGATAACGGAGAAGACAAGTACAGAATGCATCGATTGCTTCTTGATAACGTCCTTCACTAAAAAGATAATCACCCCAAATTTTTAATAAGGCAACATCATTGGGATGAATCGCTAATGCTTTTTTATATGTTGATTCTGCTTTTTGATTGCGATCAGATTTTATATAGACATCTGCCAATCCAAGGTATAATTCAATAAAAGTTGAATCCACCTTTAACCCCTCGAGATATACTGATTCAGCTTTAGAGAATTCTTGCATAACTAAAAATAAATCACCAAGTGCTTCGTAACCCTTGCTATTTTGGGGATTAATTTTTAAAGCCTTACGAAAATAATTTTCTGCTTCGATTGGATTTCTTTTCTCACGGTAAATATTTCCGATTGCGATATAAGGATCATAATATAATGAATCATAGGATAAAGAAGTTTTAAAATTCTCTAAGGCTTGGTCAAAATTTCTTTGCCGAAAATATTCGGCCCCAATACTATAGTATTTTCGTGCTTCTTCACGTTGCATTTGTAATTCTTCATCAGAGAATTTTTTAACTGTTGGTGCTGCACAACTAATAATTAATATCAAAATTAAGTATGTCAGTTTTTTATAATTCATTTTTTCCCTTTCTCTAATAAAAATTAAATTTTATCAACTTTATTATAATGGAGCTGACGGGATTCGAACCCGTGACCTTTTGACTGCCAGTCAAACGCGCTCCCAACTGCGCCACAGCCCCATATTAATTTAATTTTAGTGACTATCTATGTATCTGTCAATACTTGACTATTTGATAATTCTATGTTAAACATTACCTATTATGAGTATTAAGAATATTATTTATGTGATTTTTCTAATAGTAACAGTTAGCATCAATATTCTTTTTGCAACTAAAAGAGAAACTAATTTTGATAAAACTAAATTAGTTAAACCTGTTATTGGAAATGAAAATATTTCAGGTGATCGCCAAGTTAGTGAAGCTCTAAAACAATTATCCAAACCATTAATAATTCAAGTACTAAATGACCGGGGGGAACCAATTGCCAATCAATCTGTTAAATTTTCGGTTATTGCAGAGCCGACAGAAAATTATTACTCTCTGAAAAGAGCCCAATTAAGTGATACTATTGTAAAAACAGATAAATCAGGTTATGCAAAGGTTTATTTAACATTAGGAGGTAGTGCTGGCGAATATCGGGTTATTGCAAAAACAAATGGATTAACTGAAATATTTTATATTACGGCATTATCGCAGAGATGGTATTTAAGCGTAATTTTTGGATTATTAGGTGGACTTTGTTTCTTTTTATTTGGTATGTATTATGGCAGTAAAGGTTTACGTCGCTTAGCTGGTGGCGGATTGAGAGAAATAGTTTTTAACTTAACTAAAAATAGAATATTAGGTGTTTTCGTAGGTATGTTAATTACTATAATATTTCAATCATCCACAGCAACTTCTGTATTATTGATAAGTTTTGTAAATACAGGATTAATTGCTTTGATGCAAGCTTTAGCTGTGATTTTAGGCGCTGATATTGGTACTACCTTTACTGCACAAATTTTAGCCTTTAAATTATATGACTACGCGCTTTTCATCATTATCGTTGGTTTTATTCTTATGCATAGTTATCGTAAAATAAAAGATGTTGGCCAAGCAATATTTGGATTTGGATTAGTATTTTTTGCAATTAAAATTGTATTTGAGGCATCTCTACCCTTAAAGTATTTTCCAAGTTTTACACAGACAATTCGTTCCTTTGGGAATTATCCGATTTTGGGAGTTATTCTATCTATGATTTTTACATTTTTAGTTCATTCTTCGGCTGCAACGATCGGTATTGCGGTTGGCTTATCCTTTTCTGGTCTGATCGAATTAAGATCAGCTATCCCAATTATTTTAGGCGCTAATTTAGGGACCAGTTTTTCACCCTTAATTGCAAGTTTTAAGACAGGCATTGAAGCAAGAAGAGTTGCTTTAGGACATACCATTTTTAAGTTTATAACAGTAATTGTATTAATTCCTTTGATTGATACTTTAAGTAATTTTATTTCCACAAGTTCAGCATTGCTGCCTCGGCAAATTGCTAATGCCCATACTTTTATAAATGTATTTGCGACTTTAATATTTCTTCCTTTTCTTAAGATATATGAGAAATTCTTAAAGAAAATAATTCCTGAAAGTAAAAAAGACAAATTAATAATTCAACCACTTTATTTAGATGACACCATCCTCGACGCTCCCTCAATGGCATTAGCGCAAGCCCAACGCGAAGTATTACATATGGGTGATATCGTGTTAGATATGTTTGTTAAGAGTATTTCGGTATTTGTTAATAACGATAAAGAGCTTAGAAAAATTGTTGCTCAAGAAGATGATCAAGTGGATAAGTTAGAGAAAGATATAACTGCTTACTTAACAAAATTATCTACATCAGAATTATTACCCGAATTATCAAAAAGAAACATTGCATTATTCTATATTATTGATGACTTAGAACATATTGGAGATATATGTTCAAAATCTTTAATGACATATGCAAAGAAAAAGATTGATTACAATTTAATGTTTTCTGAACAAGGGTTAAACGAAATTAGAGATTTTCACCAAGAGATTGTAAATAATTTTAAAAAAGCATTAGCAGCTCTATCAACGTGGGATAAAAACTTAGCTCAAGAAGTCGCAGACTGTCGAGAAATTGGTAACATCCGTTTGCAAATATTACATAATGCTCATTTAGAAAGATTAAAATCAGGACTGAAAGAAAGCATAGATACTAGTACTATACATCTTGATTATATTGCTGATTTGGAACGTATTAATTTTCATTGTGCGAAAATTGGTTTTGCAATTCTTCAATCGTTAAATGACGAAAAGATTAAAATAAAATTCTCCAACATTAATAAATAATTTCAAATTGGTAGGCTCAAATGGCTAAATACATTAGGTCATACATTACTTTATACCAGCAAGAATCAGATGTTTACAAATTAAAATTTTATCAACACATTTTGAATTTTATATCAAAAATTTTAACTATATAGAATTAATACTCGCTTATTATTTCCTACCATATAAGGTATTGACAGTTATATAAAATCTATTATAATAAGATAAATTTTATGGAGGATGAAATGACAAAAAAATTACTTTTATCCTTTTTTTTATTGGTAATTGTAATAATACCAATATTTGCTAAAACATTACCACTTGATGCAAGATTGCGAGGTGGTAAAATACATTTTCAAGGTGGTCGCTATGAAAGAGCATTAGAGCAATTTGAAAATGCTTTAATCGATTATCCAACTAGTAGTGAAGCACGGTTTTGGAAAGCAATTGCTTTAGAAAAACTAGGCCGTTATGAAGAAGCAGCAGCTAATTTCGACACTGTATTTACTCAAGATTCAGAATGGTTAAGTAAGACAATTAAGGACAATACTTATCGTTATTCTGCGTGGAATGCATTTATAAAAGCAGGTCAAGCATTGGATCAAAAAGGTGATTTTTTAAATTCAATTCGCTTTTTAAAACGTTCAATTGAAGTGTTTCCTTCGAGTCCTCAAGGATTTTTATTATTATCTCAAATATATTCTGCACTTGATAGTTTAGAAAAAATTAAAGAAATTGCTTTGTCATTATATGATATTGATTCAACCAATCAACAAGTTAATATTTTATTGGGTATGTATTTCTTCAGAAAAGAAGATTGGGATTCATCAATGTTTTATTATGACAAAGCAATTAGTGCCTTTAAAAATGATTGGGAATTAACAACACAAAGACTTGGTAAAGAATTAAAATTAAATAATGTAGAAGAAGTAGAATTAGTTGTACAAAAATTGCTTGAGAAACGGAATACAAAAAGCTTAGAAGTATATATTAATGATAGTTTAAAAGCAAAAGCAAAATATCCAATTTTAATTCGATTGGTAGACCAACTTCATATGGACCAAGTTGAATTGAATATAATCAATTTTCGTGCTGGGATTTCTGCTCTTCAAAAAGCAAATTTTTACAAACAAGAAAGTTTGCAAAAAAAATATATAAGTAAAGCATCGAATTATTTTCAAGAAGCAATCTTATATAACGAATTTGATTTTGATTCAAAATATAATCTCGGATTAACTTTTTATCGGTTGGGTTTTGATTTAAAAGCAGAGTCTGTGTTTATAAACTTAGTTGACATTGCGTTAGTTCCATTAAACAAATTTTCTCCATCATTTACTGAACAATTAATATCACTAATTAATAATAACAATTTAAATAATGCATTTTTAGCTATTAATCCAGAAATCATAAATTTAATTGAGCAAGAAGTTAAAGAGAAAAGAATTTATAAAGGTACTGATTGGTATTTATACTTTCATAATTTTAAAAAGTCTAAAACGGTACCAACACTGCAAGAAGCTGATAAAGTTTATTTGAGTAGTATAGGTATTGAGTCAATTGAAAATCTGTATTTGCTTTTAGGCGCAACGCAAACAAACTTAAAAAAATATGACGAAGCAATTCAAATGTTTAATAATGTTTTGCTGTTAAACCCTAAAAATCAGGATGCTTATCGAAATCTAGCAGTATGTTATCGAGAAAAAGGTGATCAGAAAAAAGCTTATGAGATATTACAAGAAGGAGAAAGGGTAAAAAAACAACTATAAGGAGTATACATGATTAGAATATTAAACATAATAATTATAGTTTTAGCGTTAGCATTAGTATTTATAATTGTTTATCCTCAATGGCAAGAAAATCGTCCCATTAATGTTTTTGTTGGATGCGATAGCACGATTAATTCACATATTTTTATCGTAGCACAAAATAAAGAATTTTTTCAAAAAGAACGTATAATTCCACAATTTATTTTCTATGACAATCCCAATGCTATGCTTGAGGATTTAGCTAATGATAAGTTGACATGCGCTGTTTGTCCATGGCCGACAATTATAAAATACGCACTTAATAATCAAGATTCTATAAAAGTAATTGCATCGCTCGAATACCGAAGTTCGATTCCAATCGATGCAATTTTTATTAATCCTCGTAGTCGTAATGTAATAAAACAATTAAAAGATTTAAGGAATAAACGCTTAGCCTATCCAACGACTCTTAAAGATATACTTCCAACATTAATTAAAAATATGGGATTTAAAGAAACAGAAATTAAATTGCTAGAAATGTCTAATAACACGTTAATTCAAGCACTTATGGATAATCAAGCAGATGCTATTTTGGTGATAGAACCAGAGAGAACAGCTGCATTAAATCAAGGATTAGAACCCCTTATGAATCCCGCTTTACCTAAAATAGTGATTGCTCCTTTCCCAGGAGCTGGGGTTGTTGTCAAAAATGATTTTATATCTTTGCGTAGAAGAGCAGCATTTAAGATTAAAATGATTATTGATGCTTCTGTAGCATTTATTGATGCTAATGTAGATGAGGCAAGAAGACAATTTCTTAAGTTTTACAATTTAGATACAACGATGTATGGTCAATGTTATCTTCCTCAAAATCAAAAATTACTTGAAATAAATAAAGGAAGTATTATTTCAATGATGACCAAAATGTTTGACAGTGGAACAATAAGTAATACTTATGATGTTCAGCTTTTATTCCCATCGCCATCACAATTTCGGCAATGAAATTTAGGTGTTCATCCGGTCGTGCTAGATGGAGGGTTGGCGGTCCTCTGTAACCCGAAACCCGCCGATGCGGGATTGATAAGGCATATTGAGTATTATAATAAAAGAAAAAACTTTATAAAATAAAAACGATGAAGATTGGGTCCATCAAGATTCTTACTTACAAATTCCATCAGGGCCGGAAGGCAGCAGTGGTAAGTAATGATAAGAATTGTTGGTTGGTTACCTGGTCTGAGTTTGAATTTTATAAAGTCTCTTTTATTATAATGCGATTATGCTGCACGACCGATAATTTATAAATATAATTTATTATGAAAAGTAATAAAGACTATCAAGTACTAACTTTAAAATATCGACCTCAAAATCTTGACGAATTGTGGATTCAGGAACATATAAAAATAACATTAAAAAACGCTATTGAGAATAATCGCGTTGCTCATGCTTTTATCTTTACTGGACCGCGAGGGGTTGGGAAAACTACTACTGCGAGAATATTAGCAAAAAGTCTCAATTGTGTTCAAGGGCCAACCGTACAACCATGTCAAAAATGCTCGGTCTGTCGAGAAATAACAGTTTCGCAAAATATGGATGTTTTAGAAATTGACGGAGCTTCTAACCGTGGAATTGATCAAGTACGAGAATTAAGAGAAAATGTAAAATTTATGCCAACTTCTTGTCGATATAAAATATATATTATTGACGAAGTACATATGTTGACCCAAGAAGCATTTAATGCTTTATTAAAAACATTAGAAGAACCCCCACCACATGTAAAGTTTATTTTTGCAACAACTGCGATTCAAAAAGTTCCGACTACAATTTTATCCAGGTGCCAACGATTTGATTTTCGAAAAGCTCAAATTAATGAGATCGTAGAACGTTTAAATTGGATTTGCAAAAAAGAAAACATCGATATATCGGAAGATGCATTACTTGCTATTGGGAAAAGAGCAGATGGGTCGATTAGAGATGCCGAAGGAATGTTAGATCAATTAAGAATATTTAAATCAAATAAAATTGAATTAAAAGATGTTGAATATTTATTAGGAATAATTTCGTCAGAAATATTTTTTGATTATACCGAAATACTGCTTAATCATGATCAAACTTCAATAATTGAATTTATTAATAAAGTATTTTCGAGCGGTTATGATTTTATAGAATTTTTTTATGGTTTAATAGAATATTTTCGAATACTTTTAATGTTAAAAATAAATATTGATATAAATACTTTGGGTATTAGTTCAAATTTTTATACCAAATTAAAATACCAAGTTGATAAATTTAAACAGGAAGATATATTACTAATAATGCAATATCTTGCGGACAACGAAAATGTAATTAAAAATACAACAGAAGCTAAAATATTATTTGAAATTTTTTCACTAAATATAATAAATATGTTAGAAACAGTTACATCACTTAATAGTAAAAATAGTAATGTCCTATATGAAATATGGCAAGAAATTTCAAATTTTCTTTCAAGAAAATTCTCAGTGTCATTAAATGTTTTTACAGATGTAAGTTTGCAGATACATAATGATACTCTTGAGTTAGTTGTTAAAAAGGATATTATAGACTATATTAAGAGGGAGAAACAAACGATCGATAATATCTTTAAGAAAAAATTAGGTTCTCACATCAAAATAAAAATATCAGAAGAGAACACTGAAAATAAAATTTCATCTCATATTGATAATATTAAAGATATTCAAGATATTCAAGATATCAATCAAGAATCTATTGGTGATGATATCGATAAATTATTCAAAACCGCATTCCCAAAGGGAAGAAAATTGAAATGAGATCTTAATTAATCTTAAATGATGTTTTGATTTAGTATGAGTAAAATTTTAAATAATCTAATTATACAACTGACAAAATTACCTGGTATTGGTTGGAAAAGTGCTCAGAGAATCTGTTTTTTTATTCTTAAAACAAAGAAATCAGAAATAGATGAGTTAATTCATGCTATACAATTAGCTAAAAGTAAACTAAGTTTTTGTCCTATATGTTTTAATTATACAGAAAATTATATGTGTGAAATCTGTAGCGATAATAAACGAAATCATACACAATTATGTATAGTTGAAGATGCATCAGATATTATTACGATTGAAAGAAGTGCTATCTTTAAAGGACTTTATCATGTATTAGGTGGTGTGCTTTCACCGATCGATAATATCGGACCGGAAAAATTAAGAATTAAAGAGTTAATTGAACGAATAAATAAAAATAAAATTCAAGAGATAATCATAGCTACAAATCCGACACGAGAAGGAGAAGCAACTGCATATTATTTATTAAAGTTATTGAAACAATATAATATTAAAATCACCCGCATCGCGAAGGGATTACCTATTGGTAGTGATTTAGATTTAGCAGATGAAATGACGATCTCTGAAGCATTTGAAGGTCGTCAAGAGTTATAAGTAAGAATAATTAATATTGACAAAACCTAATATTTTATTATAATTTATAAAACGAATCCCATGAGCATTAAGAATTGAAATAGAATTCAACATAATTACATAGGAGACTAAATATGGACGCAGAAGAATTAAAAAAGAAAAAACTATCAGAATTATATGAAATTGCTAAAAAACTAAATATTCCTGATTATTCAGAAAAAAAGAAGCAAGAATTAGTACTTGCTATTTTAGAATCTGAAGTAAAGGAAAAAACAGACGCAACAGTACAAGTATCAGGTGTATTAGAAGTACTCCCGGAAGGATTTGGCTTTCTTCGATCACCTGATTATAGTTATCTACCAAGTTCCGATGATGTTTATGTTGCTCCATCTCAAATCAAAAAATTTTTACTAAAGACTGGTGATACAATTTTGGGGCAAGCGCGCCCTCCTAAAAATAGTGAAAAATATTTTGCATTATTAAGAATAGAAACAGTTAATAATGACCCGCTAGATATTTTACAACAACGAATTCCTTTTGATGAATTAACTCCTTTATATCCGCAAGAAAGAATTCGTTTAGAGTTAGAAGATAAAAATGATTATTCGATGCGAGTCGTTGACCTTTTTGTGCCTATTGGAAAAGGTCAACGCGGTTTAATTGTTTCACCGCCGAGGGCAGGTAAAACTGTTTTACTTCAGAAAATTGCTAACAGCATTACAACTAATCACCCTGAAATTGTTTTGATGATACTTTTGATTGATGAACGCCCCGAAGAAGTTACTGACATGGAACGAAGTGTAAAAGCAGAAGTAATAAGTTCCACATTTGATGAAGTTCCAGAACGGCATGTCGAGGTTGCTGATATAGTGTTAGAAAAAGCGCGACGCCTTGTAGAACATAAACGAGACGTAGTAATTCTGCTAGATAGCATTACGAGGCTATCTCGTGCTCATAATCTAGTCGTACCTCATTCTGGAAGAACTTTATCAGGAGGTCTTGATTCAAATGCATTACAAAAACCTAAGAAATTTTTCGGAGCGGCTCGAAATATTGAAGAAGGAGGAAGTCTTACGATTATCGCTACTGCTTTAATTGATACAGGTTCTAGAATGGATGATGTAATATTTGAGGAATTCAAAGGAACTGGGAATATGGAGTTGGTTTTGGATCGGAAATTAGCAGATCGTAGGTTATTCCCTGCAATTGATTTACAAAAATCTGGAACTCGTAAAGAAGAATTATTATTATCAGAATACGAATTGAATCGCATTTGGATTATGAGAAAGCTATTAGCAGATTTAAATCCTGTCGAAATGATGGAATTTGTAATGGATAAAATGCGTTTAACAAAAAATAATGCTGAATTTTTAGATTCAATGAGTGAATAGAAAGGAAAATATGAAAAAAAATATACATCCAAATTATGTTGAATGTACCATAACTTGTAGCTGTGGAAATACAGTAAAAACACGTTCAACTAAATCTAAAATAAATGTTGAAATTTGTTCAGCATGCCATCCTTTTTTCTCTGGGAAACAAAAAATTATAGATACCGCAGGTCGAGTTGAGAAATATCGTCGCCGCTACCAAAAATAATAGCTTTTATTTTTACAAATGGCAGATTTCGAAACAAAAATAAAAAGTTTATCTGAGAAACTGAATTCTATTCAGGAGTTTCTTTGAAATTGATAACAAAAAAAAGGAATTAATAAAGTTACACAACCTTAGTCAAGAACCTCAATTTTGGCACAATTCTCAAAAGGCAAAAGAAGTTTTAAGTGAAATTCAACGATTAGATTCCTTAATCGATTCTGTAAAACATATTGAAAAAGAAATAAATGACGCAAAAGAACTATTGGTATTGTTTTCGAATCAGGAATTAATACATAATGATTTACAAGAATATTTAGAAAAAATTCAAAAAGATCTCCAAGATTTAGAAAAAAAATCTTTGTTTTTAACACCGGAAGATTCTAAGAAAGCATTATTAACAATTCACCCTGGCGCTGGGGGCGTTGAATCATGTGATTGGGCAGAAATGCTTTTTAGGATGTATTTAAAATACTTTCAAAAAAAAGATTTTAAATATCAAATTTTAGATTATCAACCAGCTGAAGAAGCTGGTATTAAAGATGCAGTAGTTGAAGTATGTGGCGAAAATGCATACGGACATTTGAAAGCAGAAACTGGTATTCATCGGCTAGTTCGGATATCACCTTTTGATGCAAACCGACGAAGACATACTTCTTTTGCGTCTGTCTTTGTATATCCAGAAATCGAAGAAGTTGAAATAAAAATTGACCCAAAAGATTTAAAAATTGAAACTTTTCGTGCAGGTGGTCATGGAGGACAAGCAGTAAATAAAATTTCTTCTGCGGTGAGAATTACACATATCCCAACAGGTATAATTGCAACGTGTCAAAATGAACGATCGCAATTTCAAAATAAACAAAATGCTTTGAAAATATTACGTACACGTGTGTATCATTATTATAAACAAATCCAAGAGGCTGAATTACAAAAATTAGAAGAGCGAAAAACAGATATCGGTTGGGGACATCAAATTCGATCTTATATTTTTTTCCCATATCAATTAGTAAAAGATCATCGAACTAATTATGAAACAAAAGATATTCAACGAATAATGGATGGTGAAATAGATGATTTTATATATGCTTATCTTTTACTTAAAAAAATAAAAAATAAAAATAATATATTAAAATAAAAATCCATCTTGACATTTTATAATTTTAAAATATAGTAAAAATTATGATAAATAATGATAAAGATTTTGTAAAAGAAATACCGTCTAAAAATAATAATTTTTCTGAGTGGTATACTTCGGTAATTTTGAAAGCTGAACTTGCTGATTATGCACCCGTACGTGGTTGTATGGTGATAAGACCATATGGCTATAAAATATGGGAATTAATGCAATCCCTATTAGATCGTCGCTTTAAAGAAACAGGACATGAAAATGCATATTTTCCTTTATTTATACCTGAGAGTTTCTTGAAGAAAGAAGCTGAACACGTAAAAGGATTTTCTCCACAAGTTGCTTGGATAACTCATGGGGGAGAAGAGGAATTAAGTGAACGGTTGGCAATTCGTCCGACATCTGAAGCTATTATCTGTAGTATGTATGCAAAATGGATAAAGTCATATCGAGATCTACCACTCTTAATTAATCAATGGTGTAATATTGTTCGTTGGGAAAAAACTACCAGATTATTTTTAAGAACGACAGAATTTTTATGGCAAGAAGGGCATACTTTACATCGGACATTTGAAGAAGCCGATACCGAAGCTAAAAAAATGTTAAATATATATGTAGACTTTGTGGAAAATGATATGGCAATTCCACTTGTTTATGGGCAAAAACCAGAGAGTGAGAAATTTCCTGGTGCACTATATACTTATTCGATAGAAGCTTTGATGCCTGATGGCCAAGCGTTACAAGCAGGCACTTCTCATAATCTAGGACAATTTTTTTCCAAAGCTTTTAATATAAAATACTTAGATAGTGATAACACTGAAAAATACCCATGGGGTACATCGTGGGGGTGCACAACTCGCTTGATTGGCGCTTTAATTATGATTCATGGCGATGATAAAGGATTATGTTTACCTCCTCGTGTGGCTCCGATTCAGATTGTAATTATTCCGATTTTATTTAATAAAAATGATGAATTAGTATTAAATAAAGCAAGAGAAATCTATAACAATTTGAGATTAAATTATCGTGTATATTTAGACGATAGAAAAGAATTTACACCAGGTTGGAAATTTAATGAATGGGAACTGCGTGGTGTACCCCTTAGAATTGAAATAGGTCCTAAAGATATTGAAAAACAACAATTAGTCTTAGTCCCAAGAAAAGGAAATAGTAAAACTTTCATAAAAATCCAAGAATTAAATGAAAAAATTGCTAAAATTTTAGACGATATTCAAAAAAATTTACTTAAAACTGCTCAAAAAAATTTAACTGATAAAATATCTGATGTTAAAACAATCGAAGAATTTAAACAACAATTAGAAATTAATCCTGGTTTTGTTAAAGTTTCATGGTGCGAATCTCAAGAGTGTGAAAATTCTATTGTAACACAAACAAAAACATCGCCAAGATGTATTCCTCTACTTGAAAGACGTAAAGGTAAATGTATTATCTGCGGCAAAAAAACAGAAACGATTGTTTATTATGCTCGTGCTTATTAATATTTATAGGGTTTTTAGCGATAAGATACTTTAAACCTAAAGTTTTATAAAAGTCAGTAAGTTAAGAAAATATATAATGATAAATTCTTTTCGTTAGTTATTATGTAAATGGATTGTAAAGCAATAGACATTATTTTCAACATATAGATAGTAAACTAATAAAAATTTAAAATATTAATTCTTTTGTCTATAAAATGTCCATGCATCTTGTATTATTGTATGTAAATCAGATTTAATTGGTTTAAAACCAAGTTCTCTTTTTATTTTTTGAGGAGAGGCTATTAGTATTGGGCAATCACCAGGACGAGGGGAACCAATTTTATAAGGTATTTTGATTCCAATAACCTCTTCGGCTGTTTTAAAGACCTCTTTATTTGAATAACCTCTACCAATTCCGACATTATAGATCAAACAACCAGAAAAATTTTTATAAAGTGATAAAACATGTGCTTGTGCTAAATCATATACATGTATATAATCACGAATACATGTACCATCTGGTGTAGGATAATTTTTACCATAAATTGTAAAAATTTTTTTATTTTTTACTGACTTCAATATTAAAGGAATAAGATGGCTTTCTGGCCTATGATTTTCACCCCAACATCCCTGTAGAGTATTATAAGCACCAGCAACATTAAAATATCTCAAAATAATAGTATCAATCAGCTTTGCTCGAGCATACTCTTGGAGTATTAATTCAAATATCTTTTTGGATTGTCCATAGGGGTTAATTGGTTGTAGAGGGGAATCTTCGGTAATCGGAATTCGTGATGGTTTGCCATAGACAGCAGCACTTGATGAATAGATAAATTTGCGGCATTGTGAATTTTCAATTATTGTTTGTAATAAAGTGAGACCTGCACAAAGATTATTATCAAAATATTTTTTCGGATTTTGAGTGGATTCTTCAATCCGAATTAAAGCAGCAAAATGAATCACACAATCAAAATTATATTTATTAAGTATTTTCAATAATAGCTTTTTATCTTGAATGTCGCCTTGGAAAAAGTCAGCACCGTAGGGGATTGCTTCGAGATGACCGGAAGAAAGATTATCAATAATAACAACTTGATTTTTATTTTCTAGTAACAACTTACTTGTTACAGACCCGATATATCCTGCTCCGCCAGTAACTAATACTATCTTGGATTGCTTCATTTATAATATAACATAAAGGAAATATTTCAGTTAGTCAATAGAATTATTTATTGACTTATTTACACAATAATTTAAACTTTTTTATATTAAGTAATGTCTAATATAGTGTGGAGAAAAATTGTATAATAATAGAGAGACGGTTAACACCGCAAATAACCAGTGTAATAAAGAGAAATCAATGGATTTATATGATGATTTTGAACTCGTACGCGAATTTAAAGATGGCAATGCAAAAGCATTTGATTTGTTGGTTTTACGTTACCAGGGAAAAATTCTTAGATTGGCATATCAGATGGTTCGTAATAAAGAAGATGCCTGGGATTTGTCTCAAGAGACATTTCTTAGAGCTTATCGCTCATTGCATAAATTTAAAGAAAAAGCTTCCTTTTATACATGGATTTATAGAATCTGCATTAATGTTTGTCTTAGTTTTCTCAAAAAATCGAAAAGAGAAAAAAATATATCATCTATGGATCTGATTAATGAAAATCAATTAGTTGAAGAAAAAACAATGTATTATGGTACAAATGCTGAAATAGAACTAAGAATATCTCAACAAGAGATTGCAAAAGCAATTTCAAATGCATTAGAAAAATTACCTTTACAACAAAAAATTATATTTATTATGCGTCACTACGATCAACTAAATAATGAAGAAATTGCCGAAAAGCTTCATATTTCCATAAATGGTGTTAAATCCAATTATCATCATGCGATTAAAAAATTACAAAAACTTTTAAAAAATTGGATTGAATAAATGAAATGTAATAAAGTAAAGAGTTTATTAAGTAAGTTTTTAACAAACGATTTACCAATAGAGGAATACCAACAACTGGAAGATCATTTAAATAATTGTTTAAAGTGTCAAAGAGAATTAGAAAAATTTAAAAAAACATTTATTTTATTTTCACCAATTAATTTAGATTGGAATAGTTCCTTTCAATCTCGTAATTTTTTATTAGAGTTACATAATAGGATAGAACTCGATAATATTAACTCCAAAAGACATTTAATAAAACTAATTCCTGTTTTTACTAGTCTAATATTTCTTTTAATAAGTATAGTAATATATATACATGAGCGTATAAATAATAATGATTTATATCAAATTTACCCTATAAATGAATTTATAGATGATAGAATCACAATAACGGAATATTTGAAAGAATTAGATACGACTTTTCAATATTTCATTGTAGATAATATATTAAAAAATATTTCTAATGATGATTTGATTTTATTAGATAAGACATTAAATTATAATTATATGGAAGACGATTGGCTAATTAATATGGATATAACTGATAAAGAATTTTTTATAAACCAGATTGTATTACAATATCAAGAAGTCAAAAAGAAAATTAATTTAGATTGGATAATGTTTGATCCAACTGAATTAATTTCAACTTCTTGGGGAGGATAATATGTATGAAAAACTTATCTCTTTCATAATTATATTAAGTATTTTTATAGTTCAAGGTAAAGCACAAAAAATAGATGATAAATTTATCCTAAATCAATATAAAGTATATGAAAAAGATTTTTATTTAATTCCTGCTAGACAATCTTTTTTAGAAGCTGAATTCTTAATAAAGCAAGATCTTCAAGAAATGATTGAAACAATTAGGATTTATAAAATCACCCAAGAACTTGATTTAACTGAAGAGCAGAGTGTAAAATTTTTTCCAAAACTAAAAGAAATGCGATTAGCAAAACAAGAATTTTTTGATAACCAAACGAAGTTAAATGAATTATTAGAGCGCTATTTACAAGATGCAAATAAATTTGCTAAAGAGATAAAAGCAATTATTTCAGAAATGGAAACAAATGAAACAAAATTACGTGAAAAAGAAGCACGAATTAAAAAAGAAATTGCTAATATTCTTACCCCTGAACAACTTGCAAAATTTTTACTTTTACAACAAAAATTTAATCGGGAAATGCGCGAAATGGTTGAGAAAGCGAAAGATATGCGGAGAGAATTATGGCATAGGAAACAACCTAGCAGATTGCGAATTTATTAAGTTTTAAATATTATTTTACAAAGAGAGAGGTGGTTTAAAACGAGGAATAGATGTTATAATATTTTTTATGTAATTCAATACCTGGAAAATAGAGAAGTCATTCATGTTATATAAACTACTTTAGTTAGCCAATAATTAAATAAATTCAGTAATTATGAATACAAACGTAAAAAATATTTCATTTAAAGATATTATATTAACCTTTCTAAAAATTGGGACAATTGGATTTGGGGGAGGGATCGGAACTATAGCATTACTACATAAATATATTGTTTTAGATAAAAAATGGATTTCTGACGATGAATTAACTAAAGCAGTTGTCCTTGGACAAATGATTCCTGGTCCTTTCATCCCCAATTATGTAGAGTATATTGGTTATCGAATTCGTGGAATAAAAGGATTATTTATCTCGGTCATTGCATTTTTGTTTCCTGGTTTTCTGTCAATGGTAATATTAAGTTTTTTTTATTTTCATATTAGCCAAACAATTGTTTTTAATAAGATTTTAATATGGATACAACCAGTTATTATTGGAATTTTAATATGGGCTAGTTATGATATGAGCAAATTATATTGGATAAACTACAGAGGAATTTTTATCGGTCTTATTGGTGCTTTAAGTACTTTTTTAAATATCTCTCCTCTTATAACAATCTTTATCTGTGGATTATTAGGAATAATTTTTTTTAATAACATGACAAAAGTTTTTTATGTTTATTTTTTAAGTCTTTTATTTTTATTTTCTAGCTCTATCATTATTAATACTAAAAAAATATTTTCGTTGATAATTTTGTTTTTCCAACTCGGAACAGTAATTTTTGGTGGAGGTTATGCCTTAATTCCATTTATTATTAAAGAAGTAACATTAATTAGAGGTTGGCTGACAAGTCAAGAATTGTTAACTGGTATTGCATTGTCTCAAATTACTCCTGGTCCAGTTGCATTAATTGCTACTTTTGTTGGATATAAAGTCGCTGGTATTGTCGGAGCATTCTTTGCAACAATTTCAATTTTTTTACCATCAACTATAATTCTTATTTTAATTCTGATACTGAATCGTTATCTCAAAAAAACAAGAATTGCTGTTTTATATCCTTATGTAAAAGCATTCGTAAATGGTATCAAACCAGCAATTGTTGGAATTTTAATTGCTACAACGATTACAATAGCAGTTGACACCAATTTATTTTCAACTCACCATATAATTCTTACAATATTTAAAGTATCAATTGTTGTAACAAGTTTTTTATTATTATTAAAAAAGCGGCTCAGTCCAATATGGTTGATATTAATTGGGGGGATTATAGGGGTCCTATTGACAAATTTTATGGCATAAGATATTATTAAAAATAAAGATTCATAATGTTGCAAATTTTATTACTTACCTTCATTATTAGTAATGTGGAAAATGTGTCTACAACACATAATATTCCTAACGATATCGTAATATTACATTCTGATGAAAAAGGATTAAGTTTTCAATATTCATATGCTTTAGAGTGTTTGCAACAGAAACAGATAATCGTGGATGGAGATGAATATTACATTTTTGACATTAAAAATACCATACATTCAAATCCACCAGGAACATTTGATGTACCAAGCAAAGAGGTAATTATTGGTATTCCTCAAAAGGGAGATATACATCTTTCTACCTATGTAAATTTTGAAACAAAAATTAATAATATTAAGATAGCCCCAGTACCATATAAAACATTTGAGGGTTTATTAGATTATCAGATACAAAACAAAATAAATTTTGATATATATCCCAATCAAAGGATTCAATTGAAAAGTATCGAATATTTTCGTGACATTCGAATTGCACGAATAAAGATATATCCAATTCAATACAATTATCTTACCAAAGAGGTTAATATTGCAAATGATATAATAATTTCAATACAATTTTCTCAAGCAGCTCAGATAAATTCAAAATCCGATTATTTTGACGGTATTTTTAAAGATATTATGTTAAATGGCGAACAAGCTATAAATTGGAAATTACAAGAAGATAAGATTTTAAATAATAACACAGATTATTCAAAATATCCTATTGGATTTACAAATTGGTATAAAGTAAAAATTGAATCAACTGGAGTATATAAAATTAGTTATAATGAATTAAGACAAGCAGGATTACCAGTAAACATCATCGATCCGCGAACAATCCGTTTGTTTAACATCGGTGATTATGTTTCAAATATTTATTATCCAGACACAATGATAGAAATCCCTTTATATGTTGCAGGTGAAGACGATAGTTTATTTGATCAGAAAGATTATATTTTATTTTATGGAATATCACCTTCTCGATATAATAATATTAATCGAACTACATTTTATAATAATCCATTCACGAGGTATAATTACTACTGGTTGACATGGGGAATATCAGCGCAGATATCCGGATTTGGTAAGCGAATTGAAACTATTAATGCAATTTCATCGGGAAATAGAAAATATTATGCAGAAAATTATGTCCATTTAGAAGTAGATCGTGATTGTCCAGCACGAAATGGTCTTTTGTGGATTTGGGATTTATTTTCAAAACCAAGAGGTTCTTTTAGTAAAGAATTTAATGTTTTATTGGATATTATCAGTCCCGAATCATTAATTAATTTAAAGGGGCGAATGTATGCCTGTAGTACATCAAATTGGTTAAAAATAGGAATTAATAATTTACAATTAGATTCTTTTACTTTTCCTGGATATTACACAAATCCACCACCATTTAATTTTGAAATAAATAAACGTATTCCATTACTAGAGTCAAATATATTAAGATTTCAACTCTATAATTTTTCAGGACAAGATGTCTATTTGGATTTTTTAGATTGCCGATATCTTCAAAAACTAATTTTTCCTTATAACAGATTTAATTTAAGTTTTTATTCGTTACCAGGAAATTATGATTATGTCGTAACTAATACACCAGCAAAATTACTTATATTTGATGTTACTGATTACTATAAACCCAAGCTAATTACTAATTATTATAAGAACCGAGATACGATAATATTTGGTGTGTCAGCGGCTGAGACAACTTATTATTATCTTACCGACGAAACAAAAATAAGAAAAGTTATAAGTATTGAACAGAGAATTCCCAATCAATCACATACTTACGCTAATCAAGATTACTATATAATTACACCTGATGAATTTTATGAGAGTGCTCTGCTTTTAGAAAATTACAGGAGAAATAATATTATTGGTTTAAATCAAGCTAGAGTTAAAGCGATCAAGATAAGTCAAATTTACGATGATTATACTTTTGGCATTGAAGAACCGGGAGCAATAAAGAGACTATTTAAAAAGAATCGACCATATTATGGGCTATTATTAGGAGATGGAACATATGATTATCGGAATATCCTCAATTTATCTAATTTTCCTACTATTCCTCCTTTCGAAACAGGTTATGATATCGATTATCAAGTCTATTCAACAGGAGCGATAGCATTAGATGCTTGGTATGCCGATTTTGACGGCTATGGGGCTTCACCGGACATGGCATTAGGTAGAGTAACAGCTCGTTCTAATTCAGATGTTAGAAGTTTCTTCAATAAAATAATTGCGTATGAAAATTATCATAATATTGGCATGTGGAATAAAAGATTTTTATTTTTATCTGATGATGAATGGAAAGGACAAGGAACTCCAGACGAATTTGGTTTTGAACATATTTCAAATAATGAAAATTTAGAAAATTTTTTAATAAATACAACAAATAATCGTTTTAGTCATTTTGAACCAGTTAAAATATATCTGACAGAGTATCCCTTTACTGAAACAAGGGACAAAAGAAAAGCACGAGAAACATTGTTATCGGAATTATCCAAAGGGATTGCTTTGTGGTGTTTTTTTGGCCATGGTGCTGGATTTCAACTTTGTCATGAGCAAACATTACATATAAATCATATTCCTTTAGTAAATACTAATAAACGAAACTTTATTGCTTTTTATGGAAGTTGCGGAGTGGGTCGCTTTGAAGATACAAAATATGAATCAATTGCTGAAGAATTAGTTAGAAAATTTGACGCGGGGATTGCAACAATAGCTGCAAGTAAAGCAACTTATTCGGGAATAAATTACTATTTTGCTAATCTTTTTTTTAATTATTTGATAATGAATCCGGATAGTACTATCGGGCGAGCTTTTTTACGTAGCTGGTTTGTAGATTCTTCTTATCATTTATTCGGAGATCCTGCAACTAAACCAATGTTGCCTAATAGATTTGAAAATATTATGATCTCACCAGATACTTTTCAAGCTGGTAAAGTTGTAAATACTTTTGGGAGGACCTTTGGACAAGATAAATATAGTGCATCAGCTTATGTCAACAAATGGCGACGTCTTTATATATCGCAAATTGGTACAATTACATATAATTTAAATGGTTATGAAGTGTTTCGAGGTATTGGAAATTCGCTTAATGATTCTATAAAATTTAGTTTTATTATACCAAATGGTCTACCACGTCGTGCTCGTTATGATATATTAAATGGCGGAGGTAATTATATTGAAATTGAAAACAGTTCCAGTGTTAATGTAATTGCATATTCTTTAACCGACCATAATTTTTACAGTTATGTAAAACAATCAATTTATTTTGATACTTTAGAATTTTACGGTTCTGATAATGAAGGACCGGTAATTACCTTTTATAACGATAAACAAAGAATTAACTATTATGATAAGGTTCCAAAACAATTCAATCTATCTGGTATTTTTTTTGATAGTTCAGGAATTTTTTTATCCCCAATAATAGGCTACAATCCACGATTAATCACAAAAAAAATGCCTAATCGTGTTATCGAGGACATTGATGTAAGTAATTATTTTTCTTACGATATTGGGAATTATTTTCAAGGCCGAATTACTTATCCAGTTACTTTAGATACCGGTAATTGTTTAATAACTTTTCGGATTGCTGATAATTATCGTAATATATCAATCGAATCAGTTGCTGTATTTGTTGAACCTTTACAATCGCTGCAAATTACCAACGTATTATTTTATTGTAATCCTAATGCAATAGGTGGTTTTTTTACGTTCGAACTTTCAAAACCAGCACTTGTCGATATTAAAATTTATTCCATAAATGGTAGATTAATTAAATCATTTAATAATAAAATAAGTAATTATGGTTACAATCAAATAGTATGGGATGGATATGATGATTATGGTCGAATACCTGCAAATGGAGTTTATTTATATAAAATCAATGCTCAAACAACAGATATTAGCAAAATAGAAAAAAAATCGGTTATTGAAAAATTTGTTATTTATAAATAAAAAAAGAGATAATAATGACAATTGACTGGCAAGAAATTAAAAAATGGCTTAAAGACACCAGTAAAATAGCTTTAAAAGAAGCAGAGGATTTAAGTACAAAGGGTAAATTAAAAATTGAAATTTTTAATCTCATACGTAAAAGAGATAAATATTTGATCAGTTTAGGGCTAAAAAGATATCATGAGTATAAAAAAAGAATCGAATATAATCTAGATGCAGAAACAAAGATTTTACTTGAGAATATAGATAAAATTGAACATCAGTTGAAACAAAAAAAAGATGAATT
The DNA here is from genome assembly GCA_965649215.1 of Caldifarciminota bacterium. Taxonomy (GTDB): domain Bacteria; phylum Hydrothermota; class Tepidihabitantia; order Tepidihabitantales; family CAIPLT01; genus JAGXRL01. The sequence continues at coordinate 11,911 of CBFGJZ010000012.1, read as the reverse complement.
AAATAGATTGAAATGAGGTATATAATTAGGGATTAGCAATTGAAAGAAAAATTACTACTTCATATATGTTGTGCAGTATGTGCAAGTAGAGTAATAGAGAAATTAAGTGAGATTTATGAAATATTAGGATTTTTTTATAATCCCAATATTGAACCACCTGATGAATATCAAAAACGACTTGAAACAACAAAGGTTTTATCAAGAAGCTATCATTTTGAATTTATGGAAGGAGTCTACGAAACGCATATGTGGCATCAAGCAGTTATAGGATTAGAACATTGGGCAGAAGGTGGAGAAAGATGTAAGAAATGTTTTAGACTTAGATTAGAAGAGTCTGCAAAATTAACTGCAGAAAAATCTTTGCGATATTTTTCAACAACATTAACCGTCAACCCTTACAAAGATGCAAAATTCATTGATGATTGGGGAAGATATTATGCAAAATTGTATAATATAGAATATGTACCCTTATTCTTAACCACTCAAGAAAGATATAATTTAAATGTTGCTAAAAAACTAGATTTATATCGTCAAAAATATTGTGGTTGTATTTATAGTGCTCATCTCTAATACTATTTTTTAGTAAAAATACTAATTTTTAATTTAACGAAGATAGATGATTTTAATTGGTTTTGAGTTATTTACAGTTTTAACAAAGTAAATTCCTGATTGTAAAGGATTATTGTTTTCGTCTGTACCATTCCAAATTCCATAGGAAGTATTTATTGTTTTAACAAGGCAGCCAGAGGCATTATAGATTCTAATAATAGGTTTATCTTTTATTAAGGGTGGATGGGTTAATTGAATTGTAATGTAGTTTTTGAAGGGATTGGGTGATACTTTAACTATAGCGTTACTTATAGGTAATGATTGGGTTTCTTCGGAACTAATAATGCCCATTGGTGAATTGGTCACAAATTTGATTGCTCTTTGGGGTTGGATTGGCGCAGCAGCAGGGTGATAAGTTCCGTCAAAGAGATATTGAATACCGATTGTTTGAGTTTGATCTTCAATACCAATTGTTGAACTCGAATATCGATTTGCAGTCATATATTGGGTAATGATGATATTATCACCAGTAGTTGTGGTATAAGTTGTATCAAATATAATTACTTGAAATTTATCACGGGTTGATGTTGCTGAATAATAGGAAAGACTATCCCATTGAATTATCATAGCTCGTATAGAAGGATCATAATACCAATAAACACCGCCAATACCTGTGTTAGAATGAACAAGATCATCCCAATTTACTGCTATTAACTTTGATGGAGTACTTGACGAAGGAATTGGTTGGTTTGTATAGGCACGAGTCGTATCAGACCCACAGACAATGAATCCATCGACACTAACTGATATTGTATTGTAAGATTGGCCGTAATATTTGAGAGGTCCAAATTCAGGAGGTAAGTTAATGATTCGGACTTGATCATTGTGGTCGTAAGTTATGCGATTGCCAATCCCCTTAATTTCTATCCAATTGTAAATTGGATGTTGACTATACGAAAGATCAGTATTGTCATATGCCCAATAAAGCGCTGGAACCCTGGGACCATCAGGAATAGGATCAGTAGGTGTGAATTGACCAATCGGAATTGAAAAAGTGTAATTCCAAGTGGTATCACTACAAGTTATTTGTAAGGAAAAAGTAACATTGTGTGCAATTGGAGTATTAGATAAAGCATAAGCAACAAATGGTGTTAAATTGACCATAGTATCTAATGAGTTGATATTACCATAACTTGCTTGATTTTGAATAATTTGAACATAAGGAGAAATAGTATTAATAGTCGCAGATACCGAATTAGCGGTTAATTGTCCAATATTTCGTAAGATAATATATAAGTTAATTGATTCAGCAGCATCCCAATGGTTATTATTATTGCCATTAATTTCCATAATACGATAACCACGGTAGATGACCATTGGAGAATTGGGAAAGACTGGATTAGCAAGACTTGCTAAAGATGCAACACCCGCTTTAATGACATTAGTGCAGAAAGTTAAATTGTTAAATCCTGAGCCAATTGAGTCACTTGATAAATGATAATATGGATTAGTTAAAGGATAATCTTCAATACCGCAAAATCCTACATATCCTCTTTGCCAAAATGAGTGATGATCAGAACCTGACAGACTAGTTACCATACGACGATTAGTTTGTAATTCAGGTACATAAGTTGCAGCACTTGAAATAATATGATTGACAAAACTACTGCAATTAGGATTTGAAATTTTTCCGATCACTTCAAGATTTTCAGGAACTATATCAGCATAGCCAATCATATCAAAATTAAAAACACCAAGAATTGAATCACCTGCATTTCGTGCCATTTGGGCATATGCGTTACTGCCAATTAGACCTTGCTCTTCAGCATTAAATCCAATATAGCGGATTGAATATTCAAAATTATAATTTTGCATAACACGAGCGGCTTCCAAAACAGCGGTCGTACCAGAGCCATTATCATCAGCACCAGGACAATTACTCACTGCATCAAGATGTCCACATATTACATAATAAATATTATCTGGATAAGCATAACCTCGTTTTACTCCAATTACATTTGGTTTATATGAAGTACTAAAAGTGTGTGTAAAAACACTATCACAACCATACTCTATAAATTTATTCCGTATCCAATTTACTGCAGCCATGTTAGAATCAGAATTTGAAACACGATTACGAAAATTCTGAAGTCTTCGGACAAAAGAAAGAACAGAATCAGGATTGACAGTAGAAACCATTTGTTGAATTAAAGGATTAAATACTACTTGACTATATTTTGGTGCGGTTTCTGATAAGGTCACGGGGGTGAAATCAATTTTGGTGAGTCTAATTGGTAATTTACTTAATTCGAGGATATCAGTAGGGGCAATTTCAATAATTTGATAGTGACCTTCATTGGGAGATTCTTCAATAATTACTTTATAATTATTGCGAATATTTTTAGCGGTCAAGTCGTTTTGTGGTGTAACAATATAATATTCTTTTCCATCTGAAATTTTATCGAGTAAAATATAATTTCTATTTGCTATTAATGATAATTGTGATTGAGTAATAAAGGCAATAACATGGTCTGAAAACTCAATAATAACCGGTATGCCATCTTTTATAATTTTAGATATTTCGTTTTGGTTTACAGCTTCAATCTTGACAAAATAGGTTTGATTTGGAATTGCTACTAAATTAAAACAACAGAATAAACCTATTAAAAGAACAAAATACATAGATATTTTCATTTTTACTCCTTATTATAATATAATAAATTGTAATTCGGATTAAATTGTTTGTCAACTTGTAACGAATTTAATTAGAAATAGTTTCGATAGTCGAATACCTACTTCAATTCTGCACAGAAAATTATACAATAGAGCAAAAGAGGAATTGCGAAGTATCTTTAATAAAAGAATAGCCAAGAAAGTAATAAATGGATTTTAATATTTTCCTAATTATATGATTATGAGAACAATGTTTATTGTTGATTTGTTTGATAATTAAATAAACTTATTTTAACTTCATTGTAAGATTTCAAAAGTTCTGATAATTGCATCGAGCTGTAAAAGGTTATCAAGTTTACGTTTTCCAGGATTAAAAACACTGCCATCAATATAATAAAAATGATTATTTTTATTAAAACAATACGAAATAAAAGGGCCACCTGCAGTTAGTGCATCATTTTGCCAAGCACCAATAAGTTTTAAAGCAATGTTATTATTAAAGTTAGTTGTTTCGGCATAAGTTAATGGTTGATAAACATAATCTTTATCAAAAAAGAGATTAGTGATACTATCTCTTAATGAAATAATATAACTTGGATCTAACTCAATATATCGTCGTTCGTTATAGATAAAGATACTCCGAGTCGGATTATGAGCAACCAAATATATGAAGTTATTATTTTCGTACTTTGTGTTTAAGAAAAAACTCTGCGGTACTTTTATACTATAATGATAATGATTTATTAATGAATCACTAATTTCTTTTTTGTACCCACGAGCATAAGTGAGTTGAGTTAGATAATTAATTAAATAATTTTGAAACTCTTGGCGAATACGTCGTTCATATCGGATGAGTCCATCAGAAAGAGTATTATAATCGTTTGCCGCAAAGATAAGCACTTTCTGATTTTTTGCCCAAAGGTCATTATAAGAATACAAACCAAAGCCATCTTGTTGGATTTTAGTTTGATATTCTTTTAATAAAGTTTGTATTGGTTCTTCGGTTATTACACCGACAATGAGAATAAGATGAAATTTCATAAAGTCGGATAAACGACTAAGATCTTCATAACGCAGGATAAATTCAGGTTCAGGCTGGACAGTGTAATAATTACGTTGGAGTGTATATTGAAGTTGTTTTTCAATTTGGGAACGAAAATTAGTCAATACAATAATTTGACGAATTTTGCCAATAGATTGTGGTAAAGTTTGTGTGCAGTTAACAATGAAATAAATCGAAGATAATATAATTAATAATATTTTAATTTTTGACATAATTTATCCTACTCTTAATAATTCAAGGCGGTCCTTAAATTTATTAATAAAAGTTTTACGAATGATTTTATTTTCTGGTTTTGATAAATTGGGATCTTTTTTAATTAAATCAAACGCAGCATCGCGAGCTTGGAAGAGTAACTTCTGATCTTCGTGTAAATCTGCAAATTTTAAATCAGGTAAGCCATGTTGACGAGTTCCTAATAATTGCCCAGGACCTCGAATTTCTAAATCTTTTTCAGCCAATAAAAAACCATCATCATTTCTTTCGAAGAACTTTAAGCGTTCTCGAACTGCTTGTGGATTTGATGAAGACGTAACTAATATACAATATGAAATATCTTTACCGCGACCAATGCGACCACGAAGTTGATGTAATTGAGCAAGACCAAAACGCTCCGGGTGTTCAATAACCATAACAGTGGCATTAGGAATATCAACACCAACTTCAATCACTGTTGTTGTAACTAAGATATCAAGTTGATGTTTACGAAATTGTTCCATAACTGCTATTCGTTCAGTGCTTTTTAATTTACCGTGGATAAGTCCAACTCGGGCATGCAAAAATATATTTTTGATTTCTTCATAGGTTTTGATTGCTGCTTTAAGATCTAATTTTTCTGATTCTTCAATTAGGGGACAGACAATATAGATTTGTTTACCTTCTTGAATCTTAGTGTTAAGAAATTGATAGATTTTTTCTCGTTGGGCATCAGAGACTAAACGAGTAATAATTTTTTTCCGACCCGGTGGTTTTTCTTTCAAAATTGATATTTCTAAATCCCCATATAGTGTCATTTGTAAAGTACGAGGAATTGGTGTTGCGGTCATAACTAAAAAATCAGGATTAATTCCTTTATTAATAAGACTTGCTCTTTGCATAACACCAAATCGATGTTGCTCGTCAACTATCGCAAGGCCCAGTTTATAAAATCGGACACTTTCTTCAATTAAAGCATGGGTTCCAAAAATGAGATTGATTTTACCATTGGCAATTTCTTCAAGATACTGTTTTTTTTCCTTAACTTTTGTACTACCAGTTAATAAGCAACAATTAACACCAATTTTTTTTAGTTTCTCAACCCATATCAAATAATGTTGTTCTGCTAAAATTTCGGTTGGCGCCATTAGTGCAGCCTGACAATTATTTTCAATCGCGATAAGCATAGCGTAAATTGCAACAACCGTTTTGCCGGAGCCAACATCACCTTGTAATAGACGGTTCATACAGGTTGGTTTTGCCATGTCGTTTCTAATATCATCTAAAACTTTTTTCTGTCCTTCTGTTAATTGATAGGGGAGAAGACTTAAAAATTTCTTAGTTAAATAACCTTTTTCAATTAAAACAATACCCTGATTTTCTTGGGATTGGGATAATTTTCTTAAGGCTAAAATTAATTCTAAATAAAAAAATTCTTCAAACTTAACACGAGCTTGGGCGTGTAATGCTTCGTCAATACTTTTCGGGAAATGAATATTTTCAATTGCTTGTTTTAAAGTGGGAAGTGCATAATTTTGTAAAATATCTATTGAAAGAGTTTCTGTCAAATAAGGGGCATATAACTCAATCGCATTACGCATCGGGCGTCTAATTTCCCAATTAGATAATCCTTCGGTTAAAGGATACACTGGAATTACACCACCCGCATAAACAAAATCATTATTATTATCAATGTTATTTTCAATTAATTCATAAAAAGGATTAATAATTTGTTTTCGCTCGTAAAAACTGATCGTACCCGATAATATTATATATTGATTAATTTGAAACTTATTTTTTAAATCTGGTCGGTTAAACCAAATGGCTTCAAGTAAACCAGTACGGTCGCTAACAATAATGCGAACTAATTCACCTTTATTTTTAGTTTTTTTAATACCACTCGCAATTATTTTACCAAAAATTGTGGCCTCTTGATTTATAATTAAACTGGAGATTTTAGATATTTTAGTGCGGTCAATATAGCGTCGAGGAAGAAGAAATAAAAATTCTTCAATAGTTTTTACGTTAAGTCGTTTTAGAGCCGCTGCTCTTTTGGGCCCAATCCCTTTTAGATATTGTACTGGTTGAGATAAGATTGACGAAGAATCATTATTTATTTTTTTGTATTTATGATAATTGTTTGGAAAATTTTCCATTATTTCTTGTTATTATTGTTTCTCTATTAGTCCACGCATTGGCACAAAACGAACAGGTTCATATTCAGTTTTAATTAATTTACCAGCTTTTTTGTCATAAATAGTTAAAATCTGTGTTCCATACTCTTCACCCATTGGAGCAACAATTCGACCGCCATCTTTTAACTGAGCGATAAGTGAATCAGGCAAATAAGGTGGAGCGCAAGTGATGATTATGACATCAAATGGTTGCGCTTCAGGCCAACCTAAAAAGCCATCACCGCAGCGGACAAAGACATTATCATATTTCAATTCTTTGAGTAATGCTGATGCTTTGTTAGCTAAAGAACTAATCAACTCTATAGTATAAACCTCTTTTGCAAGTAAAGCAAGAATAGCAGCTTGATAACCCGAACCAGTACCTATTTCGAGTACTTTTTCATTTCCTTTCAATTGCGCAAGTTCAGTCATTCGGGCTACGATATATGGTTGAGAAATCGTTTGTCCTTCACCAATTGGCAGCGGATAATCACAATAAGCTTCAGCTTGATATTCATTAGGTACAAAAAGATGACGCGGGACTTGTTCCATTGCTTTTAACACTCGTTTATCAGAAATACCACGGGCTCTAATCTGCATTCTGACCATCTCTTTTCGTTCTTTAGTAAACTTGTCTTCGTACTTAACATTTCTATTGCCACAAGATATTAATACAATTACGGCAGATAATAAGATAAAAAATAAAATATAACTTGTCATATTTTTCATTTTTTGCCGATCATTTTGATAAACTCATCTTCGGAAATTATTTTTATACCGAGCGTTTTAGCTTTATCATATTTTGAACCTGGTTCTTTACCGACTAATAGATAATCCGTCTTTTTTGAAACCGAGGTTGAAACATTTCCTCCTTGTTTAATAATTAACTCAGTTGCTTGTTCTCGGGTATAATTTTTTAAAGTACCGGTTAAAACAAATGTTTTATCTTTAATTAATGGATTGTACTGTGTCAAGAAAGTTTCCGAAAAATTTAAACCGACTTTCTTTAGGCGAGATATTAAATTACAATTTTCTTTATCCTTGAAGAAATTTGTAATACTTTCTGCAATCACTGGTCCCATTCCTTTAATATTAGCAATTTCGTCAAAAGTTGCATTTTGTAACGCGTCAATTGAAGGAAAATTGGAAACCAACAAACGAGCTGCATGAATCCCAATATGTCGGATTCCCAACGCAAATAATACTTTGGAAAAAGGTTTAGATTTACTTTTTTGAATTGCATTGAGTAAATTTGTAACAGATTTATCTCCCATTCGTTCTAATTTAATTAAATCATCGTAAGAAAGATAATAGAGGTCAGCGAAATCTTTAACCATTTTTTTATCAACTAAATTATTTACCATTATTTCACCTAAACCTTCGATATCCATAGCAGAACGACTTGCAAAATGTAAGAGACGACCTTTGATTTGGGCTGGACAAGAAGCATTGATACATCGTAAAGCAACTTCGTCTGATGCTTTAAATAATTTTGCATGGCAAACAGGACAATATTTAGGAATTAATATCGGTTTAATATCTTTTGTCCGTTTAGCAACAACAACTTTTACGATTTGGGGTATTACTTCGCCTGCTTTTTCGATTATGACAGTATCGCCAATCCTTATATCTTTTCTTTTTATTTCATCAAAATTATGGAGAGTTGAATTAGAGATCGTTGATCCAGAAAGAAAGACGGGTTCTAATTTTGCAACCGGTGTGATAACACCGGTTCGGCCAACACTATAAATTACATCTAATATTTTAGTAGTTGCCTGCATTGGCGGATATTTATAGGCAACTGCCCAACGGGGACTTTTAATAGTTTCGCCTAAGACTTCACGGACTCGAAACTCATCAACCTTAACGACCATCCCATCAACTTCATATGGTAATTTATGGCGCTCTTCCTGCCATTGCTCACAATAATCAATTACTTTTTCAATTGAGTCCAGCAAATCCGAATGAGGGATTATTTTAAATCCAGCTTGTTTTAAGATTTCAAGAGTCTCTAAGTCAGAAGTAAATTCTTTGGACGGAGGTTTTGGTATTGTATGAATAAAGATATCAAGATTTCTTTGGGAAACAATTTTGGGGTCTAATATTTTCAAGCTACCGGCCGCGGCATTACGCGGATTAGCAAATAATGGTTCACCTTCTTGTTCGCGTTCTTCATTTAATTGAGCAAACTGTTTTTTGGTCAAAAAGACTTCACCCCGAACTTCAAAATCTTTAAGTAACTTAGAATCAGATAGAATTTGTAATGGAATTGATTTAATAGTTTTTAAATTAACGGTTATATCATCTCCGGTTGTCCCATCGCCTCGAGTTGCCCCTTGAAAAAACTTGCCATCTTTATATTTTAATGAGACAGCTACGCCGTCAACTTTTTGCTCAACAAGATAATTAAATTTTGATATTGTTTTACGAATTCTGCGGTCAAATTCTTTTAGTTCTTCATAAGAATATGTATTATCAAGACTTAACATCGGTGGTGAATGGATTACTGGCTTAAACTCTTTAATAGGTTCACCACCAACTCTTTGGGTTGGTGAATCAGGTGTAATAAGTTCGGGGAATTCTTTTTCTAATGCTTGAAGCTTTTTTAATAAAATATCATACTCATAGTCAGAAATGACTGGGTCATTTAAGACATAATAACGATAATTATGAAAATTTATCTCTTTTCTTAACCGTTCAATCTCTTTTCGGGCTTGGACTTTTGTCATTCATTATATTTTTACGCATGTCAAGAAGATTGTCAAGAATAATTATAGACACGGATTATCAACTAATATAACTAACTGCCAGTAAAACGATGAAAATAGAATTAGTTTTGACTATAAATTTAAATATATTAAACTTGTTATTGCGAAACCATTTCAGGCGTGGCAATCTTCATTGTATTTGTTATTTTCGCGAATATTTTGTAATTTGTGTAATCATTTTTCTGTAATTATAGTAGCAAAGTGAGATTTTATCTCATCACTTGACAAATGGCTGAAGGTTTATTAATATTAGGCAGTTATGAGGTTTAATCATAACATACCTGTTTCTAACATACCAATAAATAATCACATTCATCATTCAAGACAGGCAGGCAGACAGACAGACAGAGTCTTAGTTCTCAAAGTTACAAAAGAATTTTATTTTTAAATCATCGTGAGGCAACTTTTATTGCTGTGGCAATACCGATGGTTTTTATAATAAAAAATTCTTTAATCAAAACTTGATTATAAACGGAGGAAAAATATGAAATTAATTAATATAATGGCATTCTTTCCTAAAATGATAACATCTTCATTTCTATTATTGCTTATCTTTTCTTGTAAGAAGAAATTGCCTGAGATACCACCTACTATAAATTCTCCTACGCTTATATCACCTGCAAATGGAAGCGTAATGCGAGATAACGCACCTTTCTTTGATTGGAGCGATGTAACCGGAGCGGTTGCCTATGAAATAAAAGTTTCCTCCGGTATGTATAACTTTTCAGAATCTACTGGTGTTTCTGAATATCAACCAGACAGGTTAAGAAGAGACAGAAATCCTTACTGGCCTTTACAAGATGGGTCATATCATTGGTGTGTAAGAGCGAGGGATTCGATAGGAAATTGGAGCGATTGGTCGGATGAATGGCAATTTACTGTTGCTACTATTAAATGGTTCTATTCTTCTCCAGATCCAACCAGATCTTGGGCAGTATGTGGTCCAACTTTAGGATTAGACGGTTCCATTTATGCTGTCTTTCATCCAATTTACTCGCAATCTTATCTTCTTGTAGCGTTAAATCCTCAGGGAGTCGAAAAATGGAGATTATTTCTTCACAATGACACAAATACCGCTATAGGAGTCAGTTGTTCTTATCCCATTGTTGGTCTTGATGGAACTATATACGTAAGTTATAACGACCAACCTGGTTATGAATATAGTACACTCGCTGCTATTTCGCCGGGAGGGACTATTAAGTGGATCCTTCCTAGTGGTTCACCACCATATTATGATGCAGAGGTAAAAGCAATTGCTGAAGATGGTTCACTTATTTGTGGTGGGTTTACACGATTCTTCTGTGTAGATACAAATTCATCAATAAAGTGGATTAAACCTTATGGAGTAAAACAAGTGGCAATAGGTTCTAATGGAAATATTTTTGCAATCTCTTCGGGTAGTGGTGGTGTAAATGCCTTATTGGCCTTTAACAGCAATGGTGATCTTATTTGGAGCAAAAATATTGAACTTTATGGGATCTCTATTGCGCCCAATGGAACTGTTGTCGGCGTCGGGAGTAACTTATACGCTATAGATCCAAACAGCGGTTCGATTCTTTGGCAACAGCCTTATTATGGGTATTCAAGGGCAATTATATCAGATGACAATATTATTTATGTCAAATGTGGTGATGGGCTTCTTCATGCTTTCAATATTGATGGAACATTGAGATGGATATCAGATTCGCTAGTTTCAGGAGGAGGACCACCACCATTATTAATAAGCAGAAACGGACCTATCATTGCTGAGGGATTTGATGAATATGGAGGTGCCAATGGTTTTTGTACTTATAAATTGAGTCTAAATGGAGACATAATACAAACATATTTTCTATATTACGTTGCAGATTTTATCGTGGCACCTGATGGAACAATTTACGCAGGAGGTGTAAATAGAGGTCCTTACGCTGGTGGAGTTTGTGCAATTTATGGCGAAAATATCCCTGATATACAGAATGGATGGCCAATGCGAGAACATGACGCTCAACGAACAAATCGAGCCAGATAGAAATGGATTAACACAGCATAAAGTATGCAGATATTCTAAAACGAGAAAACGTCTCGCTAAGTCTGATTAAAAACAAATCTAAATAACAATTAAGTAGTGAGCGACAAGAAACGATAATAGAACGAAATTAGAGAAATTAATAGAAATACGGTAGAAACTTATTGAAAATAAATAGAAACAGCTTCAATAGAAATTTATTAAAAGGTAGTTAGTAGATTCTATGCAGTGCACAGAATAACAGGATGAGACGAAAGAAATTCTAGCCCTAATTTTTTAACCACAGATAAACTCCGCATCTTTTGATAAAGAAAATGAAGATAAACCGTCATATTATGAACGAACTAATATACGACCTGACAAAAGGTGCGGGGTAAACACAGAATTAAATATGTATTTTTCCGAGTTGATTAGTTAATGCCTTAGTTAATAGCGTGGTGGATGGCAAGTTGAATATAGTAACGAAGGGTCTGAGATATGCATTCTT
>CBFGJZ010000011.1:22582-49064 GCA_965649215.1 Caldifarciminota bacterium | reverse complement strand
ATTGCATATTATAAGCATTCGGGTAGTAATGTGGATCCGATTGAGAATGTGACGATTTATTTAAAGCATACGACTGAACAGACCTTGGCGAGTGGCGTGTATTCAACGACAGGGTATACTGAGGTGTATAGTGGTTCATATCCGAACAATGCGCCGGAGGGATGGATGGAGGTAGCATTAACGACACCGTTTGTGTATAATAATACCGACAATTTAGCGGTGTTGGTGGTAAAGGGTTATCAGGCATGGATTTCGACGACAGTATGTCCGTATTGGCGTTATACCGCGACAACTGTGAATCGGACTCGACAGGCGGCATCAGATGCGAGTGCGCCGACAAGTTTGACTGCGACTTTAAATCGACCGAATATCCGATTGACAATTAGTGGAATGGCGATTGAGGAACCGAGTAATCTTAATACAACACCGTTGATAACGATGTTATATGCGCCGAAGCCGAATCCGGTGACCAATGGGTTAGCCAAGATTAGCTATAGCATAGCCGAGCCGACGAGAGTGCGCTTGATGGTATATGATGCTTCAGGTAGGTTAGTGAAGACTTTGGTGAATAGTGAACATGAGAGCGGAATTTATAATGTGATATGGAATGGTCGAGATGAAGCTGATCGAGCGGTTGCAGAAGGTATCTATTTCTATACTTTAGAGACATCGAACTATAAAACAACGAAGAAATTAATTCTTACAAAATAGTGCCGGCGTAGCTCAGTCGGTAGAGCAACGGTTTCGTAAACCGTAGGTCGGCGGTTCGAATCCGCCCACCGGCTTAATATTTAAATTTAATATAATGCCTTTTACGATAATTATTAAAAAACACTTTAGTGCTGCTCATTATTTAAAGAATTATCATGGTAAATGTGAACAATTACATGGCCATAACTATCAAATCGTTGTTCATATCTCTAAAAAACAACTTCCTAAATCTGGTATGTTGTATGATTTTCATGAAATTAAAGATTACCTCTCTTTAATTATTCCTGACCATAAATGTTTAAATGATATTTTTAAATTTAATCCAACCACAGAAAATCTTGCTAAATATTTTTATTATAAACTTAAGAAAAAATATCCAGTTACAAAAGTAGAAGTATGGGAAAATGAAACTCAAGGAAGTATATTTTCATAAATTTCGTAAATAATCTATTTCATTCAACAAAATAATATAGTGTTTTACTTTTTAATATCTATTTTATTTAATAAGATATTTTAATGTTTCTGTCAAAATAACATTAAATATTATTTCGGATCGTTATAAATTAGCCACTTGTTATAGAAACGTCTTCAATTCGACAGAAAGGTAATAGGTAACTGCCGACTTTCTTTCGCTCCAATGATAGACCAGAAATTTGATTTAGAAAATGAAATATATTTCCTGCGATCATAGTCTCAATAAGTGGCTTTTTAAAAACTCCATCCTCAATTAGAAATCCACCTTTAACAACCCCTGCGAAATCCCCACTGATTGGATTTGGTTGAAATGAAAGTCTTGTAATATACACTCCTCTTTTTATCTCTTTAATTAAATCACTATATTTTTTTTCTCCCGCTGACACTAAAACGTTTGAGACACCAATTTGGGGAATAGAACGGGTCGAACCAGTAGCATGACCAGTTGATAATCGTTTGTCTTTATTGGCACAGTAGCTATTATAAAGATAATTTATAAGCACTCCTTTATTAATAATTGTTATTGGTTGTCTCGCAATTCCCTCCCGATCAAAAGAACTTGATGCCACACCACCCGGTATAGTTGCGTTATCTTCAATTGTTAGTAAATCAGAAAGGACCTTTTGCTGAAGTTTTTCACTCCAGCGACTCATTCTTTTTTGCACATTATTAGCTGAAACAGCGTTCAACACAACACCAAGTAATTCACTGAAAACTTCTGGTTCAATAATGATTGTTCCTTTAAAACTTTCACCTTTTTGTGCTCCTAAAGATGTAAGTACTTTCTTAACAAAATTCTCACCTGTCTTAGTCACATTAATATCTTTTATTGTTCTTGTACTATCGAATTCGTATTGGAAACAAGAAACTTCCTCTTTATCTTTGGCCATACCCATTATACCATATTCGATATAACTTCGTTTTTCACAAACTTTAATACCAGTTGAAGATATAATTGCACTTTCTCCAAAAGAAATCGAAAAAATACCACTATCTATTAAAATCCGAGAATCATAGTTTAGAATAAAGTTTAGTAATGTTGAGGCATAATTTAAAATATCAAACATTGTTAGATTTTCAACTTGGGGATCATAAATATCTCTAATGAATAAAATTTGTTCACTTGGTAGCGGTAATTGATTTGCTTCATCAGTAGGCGCTAAAAAAGCCAATCGTACAGCATCAGAAACTGCTTGTAAAACTTTTTCTGATGTTAAATTATTAATTGAAGCAAATCCTAGTCCTTTATTTTTAAATACTCGTATGCCCACGCCATCAGAAATTTGACTTTTCGTTAATTTTATGTCATTTGCCTCTAAAGAAACATAAAATAACTTTCCTTTATTAATAAAAACTTCTACTTCATCAGCACCTAATTCCAAAGCTTTTTTTACCGCTTTTTCTCCTAATTCAATCATTACCGACCTCCTATAATTGCTTGACATCTAATATAAGGACCACCGCCATCAACTTTTGCTGCCTGCCACTTACCACAATGACCAAATCCCATATCCCATGCGAAGTCATTGCTTATTGCATCTACGCTCATTAAAACATCGAATGCTTGTCCTGAAACAGTTGCCCCTCGTAATAATTCACAGACTTTACCATTTGTGATGCGGTATGCTTCTTGAACCCCAAACATAAACTCTGCATTGGCATCTGCTTGGCCACCTTTTGCACCTTTCAGCAAATAACCATTTTTTGTATTGCTAATAATTTCGTCTAAACTACTTGTGCCAGGCATTATCCCAGTATTACGCATTCTAATAATAGGTTCATCGGAATATTCATATGCTCTTGCATTTCCAGTTGGTTCTACTCCATATTCATATGCACTTTCACGATTGTGTAAATATGATTTTAAAATACCGTTCTCAATAATAATTACTTTCTTCGTTATAACCCCTTCGTCATCAACTAAAATTGTGCCTCCCGCTTTCCCTTCGTTACCAGAATCAAATAAAGTTACTAGTTCACTTGCGACTCTTTGACCACGTTTGCTCTTCGTAATTGCACCAGAAGAAACGAAATCTGCTTCAACAGTGTGTCCAATTGCTTCATGTGAAATTAAACCAACTAAACCAGGATCTAATATTACCGTTGCTCGTTCTCCCTGAATATAACCTGCTTTTAAAAGATTCTCTGCCCGTTTTATTGCATTTTCAATAAATGTTTCCACTGGTTTATCTCCAAACAAGTCTATCCACCCTCCTGTTACTCCTCTCGCTTCCAATGACTCAACTATATCATTACCGTTGCTAGCAACAATAAAAATTATAAATTCTGGTTTAGAGTCAATTATTTCACATTCTGCACCATCAGTTGTAACAATAAATTTTCTTTCCAACCGTTCAATATAAGACACACTTGCTGATTGAACTATTGGAGACGATTTTCGCAACTTACTCTCAGTCTCTCTAACTAATAAAAATTTCTCCTCTATTGAATGATTGGACAAATGATCGTTTATTTGTACTTCAAATTTTCCCTTTGCTAAATTTGCTTTTGCTAATCTCACATTTTTATGATATTTACCTTTGCTTGAAATCATTGCTGCTTTACATGCGTCATGTATTGCTTGTTTAATTTCTTGTTCATTGTTACGGCTGGTTGACGAAAAGCCCCATCCTCCTTGATACAGAGTACGAATACCAATCCCTCCGTAAATATTGGTTGTTAGTGCTTCTAACTCTCCTTGGCGAATAGAAATACCGGTTACAATTCGCTCATGAAAACGTAATTCTCCGTATTCCATATCACTGAAATATCCTAACAAACTTTTCAATAAAGTAATCAATTTTTCTCCTTTTTAAATTTTATTTTGTTCATTTGCTTTACACAACTACTTAACCTACTCAAAAACCAATCATCTGTCAATATAGTTATTATTTTAGCAGTATGGGTTGACTTTATTGCCTACCTTAATATAATCATATATTAATGATAAAGAAATTATTACCAATTTTAATAATTTGTTTTTCTTTTATTCAATGCGTTGAACAAACGAAAATTAAAACGACGTATAATAGATTTTATATTATATATATAACAAATTGGAAGTTAGAAAATTCTACCCAAATAGTAACTGTCATTAAAAATAAAATAACAGAGCATCCAACTATTGCACTAATAAATAATGATCTGCCTTTTTCTTCTGATACGATACAAAACCAATTAATTATCGATATTTTAAATAAATCACAAGTTGATGCTATTTTATTTCCTTCTCCCATAATTGAGAACAACACTGAAAATATTCAAAAATTAATTAAAAAAAGTAATTTCTATTGGTTTGCAGCAAATATTAAAATCAATTATACTAATAGTTTTTTGGGATATGAATATTTAATAAAGCAAATTAACAATTTAAAAATTGGAATTATTGGTCTTATTTTTGACACAATCAATTCCAGTATTCTAAAACAAAACAATCTTGAATTACAAAATCCTGAATATACAATAAAAAAATTGATACCTTTATTAACAAATCGAGTTGATTTACTTTGTCTGATGACCAATACGCAAGATACAATAAATTTCCCTCTTGATATAATATTAGGGGCCCCATCTCGTACTAGTTTTTATATAAATCATAACAATGAGAATAATAACATTTATCAATTAGAAATAATTTTTGATGAAAATTATCGACGACTAATCGAAATAAAAAAATCAACAATACAATTAACTAATGTATCTGAGGATTCAATAATTTCAAAAATTATTAATAAACATAAACAAAAATAAAAATGGCATTGATAAAAAAATTTAATTTGTTTCGTTTATTATGGACTTTATTTGTTACGTGGTATTTTTTTAATTTTTTTCGTAACTTTTTTAATTCCCTAAATCAGAGCCAATCAACGATTCCAATATTTTTTTCTATTGTATTAGTTTTTTGGATGGCAGTAGAATATTATTTTGGTTCGCCTTTTTTTCAATCAGGTTTGGTAACAATTCCACACTCTATTCGTTTTTCATTTTCAATATTCTTTTATTTATTAGTAATTTACTCAATAACTGATTATGTTTCGTTAAATAAAACTCAAATTCCTTTAAGCTATCCGTACCTTAATATTTTGGGAATATTATTATTTATAATCGGTACGGTATTTCGTTGGATTACGCTTTTCGAAATACTTAAATCATCTTCAAACAAAATAATTAAAAGTGGAACATTTAATCTTTGCCGTCACCCACGCTATTTTGCAACATTCTTACAGAGCATTGCTGTGCCTTTGATCTTTAATTCTTATTTAGGGATATTTATTAGTGTAACATTAGGATTAGGATTAATCTATCAACAAATAAAAATTGAAGAAAAAGCACTATATGCACTATATCCAAAAGATTATGACACTTATAAAAAATATGTCCCATTATTTTTTCCTAAATTTAGTAATTTAAAATTTTTAAGCAGCAAAAAAAACTAAACAAGTTAAGTAGTTAAATCAATATAAACCCAATATTCATCTTTTAAGGACTTCTCTTGACTTTTATTTTAAATCATCATAAAATTATGTATGCAAGATAAATTCACAGAACGAGTACGAAAAATTCTTAACTTAGCAAAACAAGAAGCTATTCGTTTGCATAGTGAATATATCGGTACTGAACACATTCTTTTAAGTCTTCTAAAAGAAGGAGAAGGCGTTGCGGTAATGGTATTAAATGAATTAGGTGTTAATCTTGAAGATTTACAACAAACAATTGAAAATGCCATAAATTATGGAACAAAAACATTAGTTTTAGGTAATATTCCATATAATCAAGAAGCTCGTTCAGCGTTGAATTGGGCAGTAGAAGAAGCCCGACGAATGAATCATTCTTATATTGGTACCGAACATATTTTATTGGGTATTCTAAAAGAAGATCGTAGTTTAGGTGCTCAAATTTTACAATCCCTTGGATTAGAATTAGAAATTGTTCGTCAAGAGACACTTCGAATTTTAAATGGCTTAGT
The DNA here is from genome assembly GCA_965649215.1 of Caldifarciminota bacterium. GTDB lineage: Bacteria > Hydrothermota > Tepidihabitantia > Tepidihabitantales > CAIPLT01 > JAGXRL01. The sequence goes on along the minus strand of CBFGJZ010000011.1, from coordinate 42,913 downwards.
TAAAGAACAAGTTAAAAAACCAAAGACTAAAACACCCGCCTTAGACACTTTTTCACGAGATTTGACTCAATTAGCTAAAGAAGATAAATTAGATCCAATCATTGGTCGGGAAAGAGAAATTGAAAGACTCATTCAAATATTAGCCCGACGCAAAAAGAATAACCCCGTGTTAATTGGTGAGGCTGGAGTTGGGAAAACAGCGATTGTGGAAGGATTGGCTCAAAGAATAGTAAATGGTCGTATACCAAGTGTATTGAAAAATAAGCGTGTTCTTGCATTAGATATTGCGGCTATAGTTGCAGGAACCAAATATCGAGGTCAATTCGAAGAAAGACTTAAAGCAATTATAAATGAAATCACTACTCAGGGTGATAATATTATTTTTATTGACGAATTACATACAATTGTTGGAGCAGGCGCTGCCGAAGGATCAATTGATGCCTCAAACATTTTAAAACCGGCACTGGCAAGAGGTGAAATACAATGTATTGGGGCTACTACTTTAGAAGAATATCGACGATACATTGAAAAACATTCGGCGTTAGAACGACGATTCCAACCCATTATTGTGGAACCTCCTTCAGTAGATGAAACAATTCGTATCCTTATGGGGTTAAAAGAAAAGTATGAGTTACATCATAAAGTAATCTATACCGAATCAGCTATCAAATCAGCCGCTTACTTGGCTGATAGGTATATAACCGATCGATTTTTACCGGATAAAGCTATTGATGTTCTTGATGAAGCAGGTTCACGGGTTAAACTTATGCGTGCTATGATTAATCCAGAATTAGACGAAATTGAAAAGAAGATTGAAAAAACTAAAAAAGCAAAAGAAGAAGCAATAAAACAACAAAAATTTGAACTTGCTGCAGAACTACGAGATGAACAAAAAAACCTTATTGAATTATTAAAAAAGAAAAGAATTACCTGGGAAAAAGAAGGTAATTTTCCGGTTGTCAATGAAGAAGATATTGCATGTGTTGTTGCAAATTGGTCATCAATTCCGATAACAAAATTAGAAGAAAATGAACAACTACGTCTTCTCAATATGGAAAAAGATTTAGCTGAGTGGATTGTTGGACAAGAACACGCCATTGAAGCAATCGCCAAAGCTATCCGACGTAGTAGGGCAGGCATTAAAGATCCTCAACGTCCGATTGGCTCTTTTATCTTTTTGGGACCGACAGGCGTTGGCAAAACAGAACTAGCTCGTGTACTTGCTCGTTTCTTATTCGGTAATGAGGATGCTCTGATACGATTTGATATGAGTGAATACATGGAAAAATTTAATGTTTCACGTCTCGTTGGAGCTCCCCCAGGATATGTTGGTTATGAAGAAGGTGGTCAACTTACTGAGAAAGTGAGAAGAAAACCATATTCAGTAGTATTGTTTGATGAAATTGAAAAAGCACACCCTGACGTTTTTAATATTCTTCTCCAAATTTTAGAAGATGGTCAACTTACCGATTCTCTTGGTCGCAAAGTAAGTTTTAAGAATGCTGTTATAATTATGACTTCCAATATTGCCACTGCAGAAATTAAAAAGGCAGCTTCGTTAGGATTTCATGCAATTTCAGAAACCGATAGTTATGAAAAAATTAAAGAAAAATTATTATTAGAAGTTAAAAAGGTTTTCAGACCCGAATTTTTAAACCGAGTTGATGAAATTATTGTCTTTAAATCTTTAGATAGAAATCAAATGGAAAAAATTGTTGATATCCAAATTCGTGAAATAACCGAAAGATTAAAAAGTAAAAATTTATATATTCAATTAGATAAAAGTGCGAAAGATTTATTAGTCGAACAAGGATTTGATCCTGAATTTGGAGCACGACCTATTAAGAGAGCATTACGTCGCTTATTAGAAGATCCTCTTTCTGAGGAATTATTGAAGAACAATTTTCCTGCAGGTTCCATAATCAAAGTTGAACGCGCCAATGAAGGTCTTATTTTTAAAACCTTAAAACCAACTATTGAAGCAACACAAGCAGGAATAAAACCTGGCGACAATACAAATTAGTGATAAATCTCCTCCTAACAATATTTCTAACATCTCAAATCATCACAAATATAAATGTTGACAGTAAATTTACAGATCCCAATTTAATCATTAAAACCTCGGCTTTAAAAACGGGCGATATTTACTCCGATTTTGAGATTGAACAAGCAATTCGAAGAATTCATAATCTAAATTTATACGAATCTATTGATGTTGAAACATTACAAGTTGCTGATGGTATAAAAATTAATATTCGAGTTAAAGAATTTCCTCAATTGAGAAACTATAATTTTTTTGGTAATCGAAAAATCAAAACTAAAGATCTATTAGAAAAGATAGGTATAAAAACAGGTGATGTTATCACCAATCAAAAACTTCATGAGTGGCGATTTAAAATTCAAGAATTATATAAAGAAAAAGGATTTATATTAGCAAATATTCAAATTCAACAAACTGATAGAGATAGTAGTAATAAAGTAAATCTAATTTTTCAAATTGATGAAGGGGAACGTGTAAGAATTAAAAAGTTAAATCTTATCGGAAATCAAAAAATACCGACCAATAAAATAAAAAAAATACTTAATAATAAAGAGAAAAATTGGTATCGTAAAGGAATATTCAAAGAAAATAAATTTAAAGAAGATCTTGATAAAATTATTGAATTCTACAAAGAAAATGGTTATTTAGATGCGCGCATTTATGATTATAATTTAGGATTCGATTCGCTTGATTTTAACAATGAGTGGTTATATATTACCATTTTTATTCATGAAGGTAGCCGTTTTTATATAGGTGACATTTTTTTTGAAGGTGAAAGTATTATTACAAAAAATGAATTACAATCAGCTCTAAAAGTAAAAACAGGATATTATTATAACATAAAAAAAGTTAATCAAAGTTTAGTTGAATTATATGGTTTATACTCAGAACGCGGTTATATCTATGCTCAAATCAATCCCATCGAAGAGATTAGAAACGACACGGTTTATATAAGTTATATCATAACAGAAAATCAACCAGCTCGAATTCGTTTAGTTTTAATTGAAGGTAATGAGCGAACTGCTGATAAAGTAATACGGCGACAGATTAGTACGCTTCCTGGCTCAGTTTTTAAAAGATCTGATGTAATTCGGAGTCAACGCGATATCTTTAATCTTGGCTTTTTCACAGATGTTAAACTTGATTATTTGAGAACAGACGACGAAGGCACCATCGATCTTATTTATCAAGTACAAGAAAAAAATTCCTTTGGCACGATTGGTGCTGGCATCTCATACAATGCCCAAGACAAATTAACAGGTTATATTGAATTGTCACAACCTAATTTTGCTGGTAAAGGACAACAATTAAATCTAAAGATTGAAAAGGGAAATACCAAAACCAATGCTCAAATTGGCTTTACCGAACCTTATCTTTTTGATTATCCCATCTCAGCTGGTTTCAATCTTAATTATTTAACACGAGCTTATGATTATTACGAAAAAGAAGAAAAATCTTTTAGTATTAATGCCTCACGCCCTTTATGGCTTGATTATTCTCGGCTATATTTCGCTGCCCAGATAAGTGATGCATATATCCCCCCTAAATCTATAAAATCAACATATCAGCCAAGCGGCTTATATAATATTTATCGTGATACACTACACAAAACAACTTTCAATCCAAGCATTAGTTTTGTCCGTGATTCAAGAGATTATGTATATAATCCTATTTCTGGTTCGTTATTATCTTATTCTTTAGAATTTTCAACGATTGATGTATTGTTTTACCGACACATAATCGACGCCAGTGTGTATTTTCCAATGTTTAAAAAATTTTGTTTAATGATGCGAACAAGAATCGGAACTATTGATGGCTTCAGTTCAAAAGATACCGTTCCTATTTACGAAAGATTTTATGCAGGTGGTACTGGTTTAGATGGTATACGAGGTTATCCTGATCGTTCGATTGGTATAAGAGAAGGTGGTTATAATATAGGAGGTAAATCATTAGCAATTTATTCCTTAGAATATCGGTTCCGACCATCTTCACAACTTGCTATTTTAAGTTTCATTGACATGGGCAATACCTGGAATAATCTCCACGAATTTAATATTTCTAATCTCTATCGCGGAATCGGAATTGGTGTAAGACTAGAAATACCAATGCTTGGTCTAATTGGATTTGATCTTGGGTATGGTTTAGACAGGACTGACGGAGCTAAATGGGAACCTCACTTCCAAATTGGAAGAACATTTTAATCCAAATTGCCACCTCAACTTGAAGGCTTTTTCATAACACAAGAAGTGATATAAAACTACTTAGGTGTGTTAACTACTTTAAACAGATCCTCTGTTTTTTTTACTTTCTCTAAAATAGCAATTGCTTTTTGCACCTGTTCATCATATCGTAAACGTACTTCATAATCCCCTATGGTACCTAACAATTTTGCTTTGATTTCTCGTTCAATTTCTTGTTTTATATATTCTTTGCTCGAATCAAATAAAGTTGGGGTAAATTCGATTTTCTTTGTGGTCATAAATGATTTAAAATCATTTATTACTTCATCATTAACAATAAAATCTTTGTTTATATCCTTATGATAAGCAAGATATTTAACAGCAAAATCAAAGAAAAGTCCTTGTGCTACTATTTTTGCCTCTAAATCGTTTAGTTTACGATATGTCATATAGTAATCTGGTACAATCCCACCACCGCCATATAATTCTCTCTTTTGACTTCCCAGAGTATAATATTTTTTTTCTTTTAATTTTTGAATTGTATCTTTTATTGCTGCCTTAATATCATGGGGTCTATTGATACAACGACCTGATGGAGTATACCAATACGCATTTGTTATTTTAACTGCAATATTCTCATTTATTGGGATAATATTCTGAACCGAACCTTTACCAAAAGTTGTATCACCAAGTATTAGGGCTCTTTCCCAATCTTGTAGAGCACCCGCAACAATTTCTGAAGCAGATGCAGACCCCCTATCCACTAAAACCACTAAAGGGTAATCACCGTATTTTTCATTATCAGTTGCAATAAACTTACGCACTAATTCTGCTTTTCTTCCTTTCGCTGTGACAATTTCTTTACCTTTTGATAAAAATAAATCAGATACCTCGAATCCTTCCTGTAAATAGCCACCAGGATTTGAGCGCAGATCAAGAATTAATTTAGTCAAGCCCACCTTTTCAAATAATGAATCAATTGCCACTTCTACTTCCTGACGAGCGACTTTTGAAAAATCTGCTAGTCGAATATAGCCAATTTGAGATGCAACTTTTCCGGCATAAGGTACCGCTTTAATTTTTATGGTATCCCGTACTATTTTGAATGTTAATAATTCGGATAGTCCTTCACGCTGACAGGTAATTTCTACTTCAGTACCTGGAATACCGCGAAGCAATTTCATTGCTTCTTGAATCGTCATGTTTTCAGTAGATTTTTCATTGATCTTAACTATTTTGTCTCCAGCTCTAAGACCGACCTTATAAGCAGGGGTACCTTCAATTGGTGAAATCACCGACGGATAATTTTCTCTGATACCAATATATATGCCGATGCCACCAAATTCAGCATCTAATCGGCTCTTTAAATCATTATAACGTTCTTGCTCCAATAATTCTGAATATGGATCTAAAGCTTGAAACATTCCATTAATAGCTGCCTTTACTAAAACTTCACTATCAACTTCTTCTACATAATCTGATATTATCAAGTTCAAAATATAACTAAATTGTTGTAATGATTGATGTAAGTTTGTCACTCGTTGAGCCCATAATTTAGCAGTTATAAAACCACCGATAAAAACAATAATAACTAAAAATGTTGTTATAGTGATACGAAATTTATGGTTGATTAATTTCATTGCCACAAACCTTTCTTGCTTAGAAAATTTACTACCTTATCTTTAATTTTATTAAATAATATATTTTCATCTTCAATTCCTGAAAAAATCAATATCTTTCTAGGTGATTTCTGAGCTAAATAAATATAGGCATCGCGAATTTTCTGATGAAATTCTATTTTTTCTTTTTCGATTCGATCAAGATTCTTATTCGTTCGATTTATTTTCCTTGCCATGCCCATTTTAACTGGCAGATCAACTAAAATCGTTAAATCGGGATCTATACCGTTCGCTGCAAACTTATTAAATTGATAAATAATCTTATAAGAAATACCTCTTGCAGCTCCCTGATAAGCCATTGAAGAAAGGGAAAAACGGTCGGTAATAATAATTTTACCTTTTGCTAGTTCGGGAATAATTTTTTCGTATACATGTTGAGCTCTACTTGCAAGATAAAGTAATAACTCAGTTTTTTTGCACATATTTCTGTTTTTTGTAGATAATAGGATTTCTCTAATTTGATTGCCAATGGAAGTCCCGCCGGGTTCATAGGTAAGTATTGTGGGTATTTTGTTTTGTTTTAAAAACCTATATATTTTTTTTGCTTGCGTCGATTTACCCGAACCTTCAATACCCTCAAAAGCTATTAGAACACCCGCCATCTAATTTCTCATATAAATTATCAAATTTTAATATATTTCTTATTTATTCTTTTTAACTTTTTTACCGTATTTCTTGATAAAATTTTCAGTTTTCTCGCGACAAACATCATCAGGAAATTGTACCGGTGGAGTTTTCATAAAATAACTTGATGGTTCAATCAAACTACCGGAAAGTTTATTATCTAATGCTAACTTTGCACATCGAATCGCATCTATTACTACTCCGGCCGAATTCGGAGAATCCCAAACCTCTAATTTTAATTCAATATTTAAAGGTACATCACCAAAAGTTTGTCCTTCTAATCGCATGTACGCCCATTTTCGATCAGTTAACCAAGCAATATAATCAGACGGACCAATATAAATATTATCTTTTCCAATATCATATTTTAAAAGCGAAGTTACAGCTCCTGTTTTAGATTTCTTTTTAGATTCCAAGCGGGATCGTTCTAACATATTTAAAAAATCAGTATTGCCACCAACATTTAATTGTGAAGTGCGTAGTAACTTTACACCACGATCTTGAAATAAAGAAGTAAGCATGCGATGTACTATTGTCGCTCCAACTTGGGATTTTATATCGTCTCCAATCACAGGTAATTTCCTTTCTTTGAAACGATTATGCCAATATTTTTGTGATGCTATAAACACAGGAATACAATTTATAAAAGCGCAACCTGCATCTAAAACCTGTTCCACGTACCATTTCGTTGCTTCTTCTGAACCAACAGGAAGATAATTAATAACAATATCGGTCTTGCTTTCTTTTAAAGCTCGAACAATATCTGCAGTCGGACCCGGTGCTTTTTCAATAATTTGTGATAAATAATAACCTAATCCATCATGAGTCATGCCACGGAGTACCTTAACATTTAATTTAGGCACTTCGCAAAACTTATAGGTATTATTAGGATAGGTATAAATAGCCTGTGCTAAATCTTTACCCACTTTTCTTTTGTCAATATCAATACCTAAGGAAAATTCGATATCGCGAATATGATACCCTCCCAGATTAACATGCATTATCCCAGGAATAAGATCACCTTCTTTGGCATTTCGATAATAATATACTCCCTGAACTAAACTTGATGCACAATTTCCAACACCTATTATAGCAACTCTTATTTTAGACATATGTTCCTCCACTCTCTTAAAAGTTATGAATTTCCATTATCTTCATTACTTTTTATTATCCTATAATTACTAAAAATGTCAATATTTATAATCAGTCATCAAATTGTAAAAACGGATTGATGCTTTTTATTTCCTTAAAAGTCCCCCATTCACCATGCCCAGGATATATAATCATTTCATCGTTTAAGCGACTTTTTAATTTTTTTAAAGACTGAAATAGTTGTTCTTCATTTGCCCCAGGTAAATCGGTACGTCCAACCGAATCAAAAAATAAAGTATCACCCGTAAATACATAATTATTGCCCATTAAACAAATACTACCTTTAGTATGACCGGGTGTATGGATTACTTTAAGATTTTCTTGTCCAACTTTAATTATATCGTCTTCTTCAACCAAAAAATTTGCTTTTGGTGACTGAATCAATTCACCTATCAAAAGTGATAAATTTTGGGCGGGATGTCTAAGCATTTCTGCATCATCTTTATGAATATAAATATTTGCATCGGATGCTTGTTTGATTTTATGATTAGCGCCAATGTGATCGATGTGACCATGCGTATTAATAATATGCGTTACCTTCCCTTCCATTTTTTTTAGATAATTTAATATTTTATCACCATCAAAACCTGGGTCGATAACTGCGATTTCATTGTTTGACTGTAAAATATAACAGTTAGTTGCAATTTCACCAACTACAATTCTAACAATTTTACTCATAAATTATTTTCTAATTTTAAGAGAATTTTTTTCCATTTCAAACCTGCCTTATAACCACCTAATGACTTATCGCTACGAATAACCCGATGACATGGAATAACAATTGGTAATGGATTTTTACTTAATGCTTGTCCAACTGCTCGACTCGCTTTTGGATTACCGATGCGTTCTGCAATTTCTCGATAAGTTACAAGTTCGCCATAACCAACCTTTTTAGTTTCATATAGTACTTTTTGGGTAAAATCGGATAGACCTGATAGGTAATATTTTATATTAAAGTTGACTCGTTTTCCTTGAAAATAATCTTTTAATAGCGATATAAGTTTTATTATGTGATAATTTTTATTTTTAAAAGATTCTTTAGGAATATTATGTTGTAATGACTTATTCTTTACATCAAAATCAATTCTTAAAATGCCATTAGCATCTGCTTCAATTCCAATAATTCCATATTTTGTTTTAACTATATCCATAAATTACAATATAACGCGATTAACGAAAAAAATCAAGGAAGAATTAATATTTAGGTGACTAGCTATAAAATAAAAACCAATCAAGAATATATGCACTTAACGTTAAAATTTATTACAGACAATTTCATCAAACCATCCCTGTGCTTAACTAACTAAGTTAGTTAACAGGTTGTTTAGTAACTTGTCTATTAGGTTTCTTAGCAACTTACCTGCGCAGTTATCTAGTAGGTTGCCTAGGGGCTTATTAACTTGATAAGCTACTTCATTTCTTAATGGATTATATAGATAGTTAGCCATGTGATTATCTATTCGGTCACTTTGTAAATTAACCATCCCAATACGTAGCAGATAACTGACTGACTCAATCATGGTTATGGGTTAAATTAGTTATTAATAATTGATTTATCGATCTGATAAACAAGCTATTAATTTTGTTTATACTATTTTGAGCCAATCAGATAAAAGAAAGAATATTCTACCGATTAAAAGTGAGATACGTGCCATCACGGTATAACCGAATGATGCACCAAAAGAGACCATAATAAAAATAATACCTAATTTTAAAATAAATCTTGACCTACCTTTGAATTCTCGAGAAAAATAGAAATAAAGAATTGTTGCAATTACACCAATGACCATTAGAATATTATTGATTGTTGTTAACGGTAATAAAGTTGCTTGAATTTGGGGCAATAAAAAACCCTGGACACTCGCTGTAATTCCTAAACCAGCACCAATACCCACCGTAAATGATATTGGTATTCTTGATAAATAACTGATTTTACTTATCCATCGGGATAACATTAAAATACCCAACACCGCTGGTAATAATAAAATCCACTTTTCGATACCGGATTCGCTAACAAATCGGTCGATCAACATCGGTTTTAAATCAAATGCCCACACATAAATAACACCAAAACCAGCCGAAACACCAACATATAAATGTTCCGCAAATTTATAAAATGGATTATCTCTATACAAAAACGAAAAGATTGCTAAAGTCAAACCCGCTGCAATCCAAGTTCCAATAATATTCCAAATCATTTTGTCTTCTTTCGTAATACAAAATAACTAATATTACCTAAAATAATAAAGATAATGATTAAACCATGCACAACAGATTGTGTCGGCATCCCAAGTGTACCGGTTCCTACTGCTTTCAATAAAGTCTCATACTCTGCGGCTCCTTGTAAACCAGCCAGGAGTCCCGTTATTTGATTTGCTTGTAAATAAGGATATAAATCTGGTGCGACAACACCCGTTGCTCCTAAAAACATCTTTTGTCCAAATCTGGCACCTGCGAATTGAACCCAAGCATCACCCGTTGCCCCTGCTTCTAATCCTACCAATAAAGCAATCTGACTATAATTATGCACTTTTCGCATAAATGGAAAGCTATCAAGTGGGACTCCGCGATAATCAGCAGAAAAGAAATCTCTAATCTCTCTTCCAATACCAACCATAAGCGCCGAATAACCAGGTCGATAACCAAGATTTATATAATCTTCACCATATTTTTTATTGTACTCTAAGGCAACACGATTCAAAGCAATTTCGCCTAAAGGTAATCCTAATGCCCAATGGCCCATTAAAATCACTTTAATATCTTTCTTAAAACAGTGCCGTAGCACTGCAATTAACATTGGTTGCAATTCCGGCTCTGAGGATGCATCATAATCAATTGAAATCATTACTACTGAGCCGGCGGGTAAATTTTCAATTGAATTAAAGGCATTACGAACTGTTTCTGATACCCGTATTGGCATCGTTATTTTTAAGACTAATGGAATTATTACAGCTAATCCAATGATTGTATAAATAATGCGTCGGTCAAGTTGTCCAAGTTTTTCCCAAAATTTCATACTACGATCCAGAAGTATATGACCTTTCAATTCCTAAAATAATTCTTATTGACATTGCAATACCACCTAATACAATTCCAATATAAATGCCACGTTTTGCTGCAGTCTGAGGAATATCCATAATCCAATCATTGATTTTTGCAAAAACTTCTAAATTTTTTAAGCTTTCTAAATGCGTACCAGGAATTAAATCTATCAGACTTATAATCTGACGCCACAGCCATCCTCCTAAAGGCACTCGCCCTAACATAACTAAAACTGCTGCAATTAATAATAAAGTTGCTTCTGATGTTCTGGCACGGAATGCTCGATAGGCAGCAGAAGCAATAAAAAAAGCAAGAAGTGCAAACATTGTCGCTTGAAGTGGTATAATAACATAAGTATAAAGATACATAAAAGGTGAACCTAATGTGAATGGGCTTTGATATTTTGCCCACGTATAAAAACCCAATCCTAATGTCAAAAACAATCCGAGCAATAACACAATACTGAATCCCCACCCACTCATCCGATCGCGAATTCGGATTAAATGATATCGGGTTAAACTATCTAAACCTAGCAACATAGTAAAACCAGCCACGATTGAATACCAAATTAAAAATCTTTGCTCTAAACTGCCAAAAGGTTCATGAGGAATAAAAAAAGTAACAATTACTAATAAACCTGTCGCAAATACAATAATTAAAGGAAGTTGATTTCTCATTGTGCTGTAAACCAATTATACAAAAAATTAAAAAGTTGATAAATATAAGGAATTTTATCTTTCAATAAAACTCCCAAAGTACCTATTAAAACAACAACTATAAAAATTCCCAAAATAATTGCTTTTGCCGTATCTTCTCCTTTAAGACTTCCAAGCATTTGGGGTTCGGGTTTTAAATAACAAGATGCAGCAAACATCTCTTCTCCAATTAATGTATAATCACAAGATGCAATAAAGAATGGTAATTGCGTTATCGCCGTTGTTCCTGCGATTTGGATTGCTCCGATAGCATGACCTGTTTCTGACATAATTAATGATTCCGCATAAAAATAACCCTGCCAAAAGACCGCGCCCGGTTTTTCTCTTAGCATGATACCATCTACACCTGCAGCATAACCAAATTGATCAGAAGTTAAAAAGGGCATATTTGTTTCATTATACAAATCTGGTCGTCCCGCTTCAAGATAAGCTTGTTTCACTGTCTCTTGGGCTGCCGTCATTAAAATTGGATCATAATTAGGTACTAATAAACGAGTTTGATATTCCGCTGATTTTTTAGCAATTTTACCTAAAATTGATAATGCAGCGATGGCAACTACATCGGTAATCGCACTTAAACCAAAGCTAAAGAGAATTGGCCTTCCCATCTCGGTTGCTCGTCCGACTGCATCATCAATCGCATCTAACCCACTAATTCTTCGCACGAATAATTTTTCGCCTTTTTTAGCTCTTTCGATATACCAGATTACTAAAAAACATATAATCAAAGTAAAGATTAACACATTAAATCGAGCTTTATTGAACCATTGAGCATGAGATTGAACAGGACCAACCACCTCAGAAACTAAAGAAGTATCAACAAATGTTGCTTTGACATAGTAGTAATAATCCTTACTATCTTCAGTTGTTTGGTCTTCATATTGAGTTGAACCCTTTAAAGCGAAACCAATATATTCAAAAGCACCATCCGGCTTATCACTTCGATAAATCTCATAACCAAGGAAATTATCATTAGCAATTGTATCTTGACTAATAAGTTGCCATTCTACCACTATTGTCTTTCCACCATCATTAGGTTTATCGAAAGCCCTAAGTGCAGAAAGTGGTTTAAGATTAATACCTTCCCCATAACAAGTAAAAAATAAAAGACTAAGAATAGAAAATATGATCGCTAAGCTGATAAATTGGATTTTAGATTGAACTTTCATTAAATCGTTATTTTAGCAATAAAATTTTCTGTACACCCTGATCGGTATTATTACTAAATTTTACGAAATAAATACCACTCGGGAGATCATTTATCTGATAATCGAACTGCCCATAAAGATTATTAATTGGTCCTTGATAAATCTGTCTTATTTGTTGACCAGTTATATCATACAAGTCAACTGAATATTTTCCACCTGTTAAGATATTATATTGTATGGTAATCACACCTTGCGTTGGATTAGGCGTAATAGTAAAATTAATATTTGATAGTTGCAGCATATTTGTAAGATTATTATCCTCAGAGACATAACTTAAATAACGATCAAACCAAACTTGAGCAGAATCTGCATTCGCTAACATTGCTGCTTCCGAAGAACCACCAATAAAAGCATAAGCTACTCGGTGAATTTGTTGTGGTGCTAAATTAAATGGACCCTCTGAAATACCGACTGACCAGTCATATGTGCGATTTGATTGCGGTTGATTTATCGCACCATTAAGAATCCGATATTTCATACTTTCGGTCATTGCTGAATCAGGATATACATAGCGGTCGTGGTCAATTGCGGTTAGATTTGCTGCATTATTTGGTGTCAATAACTTTATACCCACCGTGGGATTTTGAACTGATGCTTGACGCATATAGACTAATCTTCTCGTCGCATCGCTTCTAGCAATATCTGATGTCGAAGCACTAGCAATAATATCAAAATCAGCAATAATTCCTGAATACAATCCATTAATTGGATTACTACTAATATTCTGAATATCGTATACTAAGATTATAAAATCATCATATCTTGGATCCGATAACATATAACTATTCTGGGTAACTTTGATACCCTTTGGTGAAGGATGTCCAGCGTCAGTATAACTACATCGTAAATGTTCCTCACCAAATTGCGGTGGAATTACAAAATACAGACTTTCATTTACTATCCAATCTGAATTTGTAGCACTTGCCGGCTGTCCATAAAATCGATCAACAACATATGAAACTGAATTACCGATTAATAAAGAACTATAATACAAAGCACTGGCTGCAGCTTTAGGATAACGAAAACCAGAACCAGGCTCTGCATTTGGGGCAGTATAACCAATACTTCCTTGTGCGGTTACTGTCAACAAACAATAACCAGTGTCATGGTCTGCAAAAAGTAAACCTGGTATTGGTGGTGTCCCTGCTAAAATATTGAAATTATAATTCCAACTTCCTTGATCGGAAATTAAATTAATTGTAAAAGGAATTTGAGTACCCGGTGGCGTACTCGAACTTACATAGAAACTATAAACGTCTCCACTTGCTGAATCATTTGTTAAAACAACTCCATAATTCGAAAGAGAATCCAGCAAAGTAATATAATTACTATTGGTGCTTAATTTTCCGATTACATTTGATGCACCAGCGGTTCCCGAATTTCTAATTACTATTGTTAAGTCACTGTTTTGGTTTAAATTAACTTGGGTTGGGGTGATTCGACGAATAACCAAATAAGGTAATGCTGCACCTTGGGTGACTAATAAGCTTTCTTGTTTCGGTAGACAATTTGAGCCCGTAGCAGTAAAATAAATAAGACCAGGAGTTAAAGGATTTATCGACAAAGTAACTTGACCTGAACTATTAGTTCGACCATGCGCATAAACTTCATTAGGCTTGTAAATGCCAACCGTAGCATTATTAACCGGTAACCCATTGCGGGAAACACTGATATTAATATTTTGTCCACCGGTCTGTATTGAATCAGGATAAGTAATATTTATTTCTGTTGGAACATCTTTCCACATTGTCATTACTGGGTCGCCAAATAAATTAAGCTCAAATACACACCATCGCCAAACTTGTTGACCTTCTGCTAAATAACGAAAGTAATCTTTAGAACTACTAAAACAAGGTCCAATCATAACGGAATCACGAGCAAAGAAAATATCGTAAAATGCCATATCTAAATATTCTGATGGACCAATCACAGGCGGTGTTCCCCAACCATATCTTGAATTCATCATAACCGCAACTGCACAATTAGGAACATTCATCATTCGTTCTGCTAAACAATCGCTGTATTCAAAATTTCCTGGATAACAAGCAATTGAATTAATGATAACTAATTTATTGTTGTTAGTTTGGGTCGCTGGATCGGAAGTGTTATATTGGGGGCTGTAATTGATGTAGACACCAACGTCATCGCCATGACCAACTAAATGCGCTAAACCAAAACCATTATTTAATGAATCACGAACTAAATATCGTAAAGCATCATTTTGTCCGAGATTAATTTTACGATCCACCCAACCGATAGGCGTAATTCTTTCAATTGAATCTTGCGATAACATATGATTATAATTTGACCAAAGATAAGCAGCTGGTAAGAGAATTTTCTTGATATAGGTTGTATCTGGATTTCTTTCATAAGTAAAAATTTTATTGATATTATTTGTAATTTCATTAGCATTATCTACGGAAAGTCGCCCAACATAAATATCTGCATAAAAGTCAACTGTATCGTAACCCGCTTCTCCAAAAATATTATTATTATTACCATCCCATGACCACTGTAAATCGGCATAGTACAAATCACAAGGAATATTACCTGTTTCTGATCCAACTACTGATCTACAGCGACGTGCCGGGACAATTGAATTATCACCTCCCAAAATTACCCACTTTAAACCACGATTATTGAAATAATCTATTATAAAATTACGAATCTTTTCTTGTAAATCCCGTCCGTTATAACTACTATTAATTAATGAAGTTGACCTGATTTCGGTTCGAAAACCTTTTTGATTATGCCATTCAACTAAGGGCGAAAAATTTGCTGCTAAAGCATCGTTTGTTATAATAATACAATCAATTTCATAATCCTCAGCAACTTTAATGTCAGGTGCAAAACGATTAATATCTTCAGGATTCAATACCAAATGTTTAATATCATTGTTTGCAAATATTTTTTGTCGCTCTGTAATTGCTTCGCCTTTTTCTTCTAAATAATTTATTTCAATGTTTAATTCAGTAATCAGAGACAACTTATGCTCAACTGGATAATATCTAATTGGGAACACCCCTACACTCACAATCCGATAACCGCATTTAGTGCCAGTTGAAGAAAAATCAATTATTTTAGAAGGGTAAACATCGTTGGATAGATAAACAATCGGATCCGGATTAGTAAACACATAAGGACCTTGATAACTGATCGGTAGTGGATGTTGGGCAGGAAATAAAATAAAATCACCACTTAAAGGTTTTTCTTGATAACTTAAAATTTTGATATCACTTACTATAGCGTTAGCAGGAACTAATATATGCAAAAGTGCTATTGGTATCATTGGTGCGCCAGGTATGTGATATTGAGGTTGTCCTTTTAAATTGACGATCGTATAATTGTCAATTTTTTCAAATAACAAATCACTTTCTGAAAATCTAATTGTTTTTGAAAAAGAACTCGCGAAGAGAACACTCGTAAACACGAACATTAGCACTAAATAAATAGTTTTTTTCACGATCTCCTCCAAGATTAAATTTTACATCTTAAATTATACAAATAAATAAAATACTTTTTACTTGCATATTTTTTTATGTTTTTTTTGATAAGGAAAAAATAATTTGATTTCTCTTTTCGGATCTTCATACGGATTCGAAGCATGCACTGCATTTTCTCGAATTGAAGTACCATATTTCGCTCGAATTGTACCCTTTTTTGCTTTTTGCGGATCCGTGGCACCGATGAAGTCACGCAATCTTTGTTGGACATTTTCACCTTCTAATAATAAAGCAACAACCGGACCCGAGGTAATAAAATTCACTAATGGTTTGTAAAAATCTTTACCTTTATGAATTGCGTAAAATTCTCTGGCTTGAGTTTTAGTTAAACGAGTATATTTTATATCCACAATTATAAAATTTCTTTCGATTTCCCTGATAATATCCCCGATATGTTTTGCTTTGACCGCATCGGGCTTAATCATCAAAAGAGTCTGTTCCAACAATCACACATTATAAAATATACTATATAAAAGTCAATACACTTTATCAATAAGCAAATAAAATTACCAATCTTATCTTAACTAATAAGTCCACTGTATTTATAAAATAATTGCATTTAAGTGTTTCAAATACAGTAGCTAATATTCAAAAAGTTAAAACAAATGATAAGTACCCCATATTTTCATTTATAATATTTAATAGATAAATTTATTTAAAAAATCAAATTTTCCCTTATACAAAATCAATTCATTTTTATAGTTATCCTTTAACGATAATGTTTTTTCTGGAGAATATTTATATGTTCATCGGGATTGGTAACTCACCCTTTTTCTTAGTAATATATAACATCATCAATAAAAATAACAATAAAGATCATTCTTTTAATGTTTATTTATTATGAATACTATTTTCTTTACTCTTGACTTATTAAATTTTATTTATATCTTTAATTATGGCCAAATATATTTTTGTTACAGGTGGCGTTGTTTCCTCATTAGGAAAAGGCATTGCAACTGCGTCAATCGGTTTACTATTGAAAAGTCGAGGTATGAAAGTTACTTTGCAAAAATTTGACCCTTATATTAATGTTGATCCTGGTACAATGAGTCCATTTCAACATGGTGAAGTATTTGTCACGGATGATGGGGCAGAAACTGATTTAGATTTAGGACATTATGAAAGATTTATAAATGAAAATCTAACCCGCCACCATAATTTAACAACTGGTCAGATATATAACGCAATCATTGAAAAAGAACGTAAAGGTGAATTTTTGGGTGGCACAATCCAAGTTGTCCCCCATATAACTAATGAAATAAAAAGCAGAATTCGTAGACTAGCTCAAAATGTTGACGTTGTAATTACAGAAATTGGTGGCACGGTTGGTGACATTGAAAGCTTGCCTTTTTTAGAAGCAATCCGCCAAATGCATTTAGAAGAAAAAAAAGATAATGTTCTTTATATTCATCTTACTTTAGTGCCTTTTATTGAATCATCTTATGAATATAAGACAAAACCGACTCAACATTCTGTTAAGGAATTACGTGAAATTGGTATTCAGCCCGATATTATTCTCTGTCGCACTAAATACTCCCTCCCTCAAGAAGCAAAAGAGAAAATTGCTTTATTTTGCAATGTACCAGTTGAAGCAGTAATCGAAGCAATTGATGTTGCAGATATTTACGAAATACCATTAATCTTCTCTAAACAAGGTTTAGATAGGTTAATTATTAATCGTTTAGACCTTAAAAAATTTAGCAAACCACCAAAATTAAATGAATGGCAAAATTATGTTGCCAACGCTAAAAATCCAATAAGCCAAATATCTATTGGTATCTGTGGCAAATACACAAAGTTACACGATGCATATAAAAGTGTTGTTGAAGCCGTAAAACATGCAGCAACTTATCATAAAATCTATGCCAATATTCAATGGCTTGATTCAGATACTATAAATTTGCAAAATGGCGAAGCTAAATTTACTGGCCTGGCAGGCATTATAATTCCTGGCGGATTTGGTGTACGAGGTATTGAAGGAAAGATTGCAACTATCAAATATGTCCGTGAACATAAAATTCCGTTCTTAGGACTTTGTATTGGTCTTCAATGTGCGGTCATTGAATTTGCCCGTCATATGTGCGGTTTAAAAGATGCTAACTCAACTGAATTTAATGCCCGAACCAAAAATCCAGTTATATATCTATTGCCTAGTCAACGTCACACCAAACAAAAAGGTGGTACAATGCGGTTAGGTAAATTTCCCACGACTTTACAAAAAAATACCCTGGCGTATCGATGCTATCGTAAACTTATGATTTGGGAAAGACATCGTCACCGTTATGAAGTCAATAATCGATATGTTCCATTATTAGTAAAAAACGGTTTAGTTATCAGTGGTAAATATCAAGATGAAAATTTAGTAGAAATCATTGAATTAAAAAATCACCCCTTCTTTTTAGCTACCCAATTTCATCCCGAATTCAAATCTCGTCCTTTAAAACCTCATCCCCTCTTTTTAGGATTCATCAAAGCAGCATTAGATTATTCTCAAACCCACTGATGTCGCTTCGTTAGTGAATATTAATACTTGACAGTCAAAACTTCTGTTAAGACAATATATTATGTTACCAAAAATCTTTACTAACCAAAGGAATTTAATTTTACTAATAAATCTATTTATAGCCTTTTTATGTAACTGTCCCTCAAATAAACAATCCAATTCTACTAAAAATCTACCAACACAAATAATTTATAATTTTAAACTTTACGAAAGTACCACTGGTTCAAAATTATATTTAGTAACTGCTCAAAAAGCATATGTTTATAACCAGCAACAAAAAATTGAAGTTGAAAATCCCTATGTTGTTTTCTTTGACGATAATGGCTTTATAAATTCAACACTAAGATCTTTAAATGGTTGTGTTAACACTGCAAATTCAAACCTCGTGGCTCGCGATAGTGTTATTGTTAAAACAAAAGACTCAACTTTTCTCTACACTGATTCTTTATTGTGGGACAACCAAGCACAACTTATCATTACAGATGCCTGGGTTAACATTGAATCTAAACAAGGAAACATTGCTGGTCAAGGTTTAATATCCGATGCAGCATTGAAAAAAATCGAGATAAAAAGTAGTGTTACCGGTAAAACTCATTATGAATTCAAATAGATTATTTAGTTATTATATCCTCTTTTTGCCAATGCTACTTATTGCCACTGATATTTCTGCACCCAAAATGGAATTGTTAGAATCACCAGACGGACGAATAACTAATTTCCCCCAAGGCATTTCTCTAAATGATAAAAACCTAAGAATTACAGCTCAAAAGGCTCTTTTTTATGAACGAGATAACCGAGCCTTATTGTTCGATTCCGTTAACATTACAACTAACAATTATCTTATCACATCTGAGACTTTGTATTATGATTTTAATACAAAAACATCTCAATTACTTGGTAATGTAATCCTCGAATCAGATACCCTGAATATTAACACTCCATATCTTCGTTTTGACCATCTGCAAAATATTATTTCAACACAAAAAGATATCACAATTAAAGAAAAAAAACAAAATTTAACTATTACTGGTAATACTGCTTGGTATAATCTTAATAAACAACTTGGAGTTGTTGAATCAACACCGAAATTATTAATTGAAAGACAAGATACTATTATTATCACTAGTCAAAAAATGGCAATTGATAACCAAAACACAACCTATTATGCCATAAATAAGGTAGCCGTTGAAATTCATAATGCGATTTTATCGTGTGATTCTCTTACTTTTTATATTAAAGAAGATTATGGTGTTGCTATGGGTAATCCTTTTATTAAAAGTCATGAAAATTATTTAAGTGGCGAAATAATTTATTTCTATTTTGAAAAAAAAGAAAATCAAGAGTCAACAACCCTATCTCATCTACAAGTAGCCCATAATGCTAAAGCAGAATATTATACTAATAATGGTGGTATAGTATCTGTGCAAGGTAATAACTTAATGATTATCTATGAAGAAGCGGAAATTAATGAAATCCAGATTATCGGAGATTCTTTAAACTTAGTTAAGGGAACTTATATTTCAGAACAAGAATTATAGACTAATCCATTTTGTCTCTTGAATTTTACCCAATAAAAGCTACTTGACGGAATCACATTTTACATATTAATATACAATAATGACAAATAAACTATCGCTTGAGATTAAGAATATAAGTAAGAGTTATAACTCAAGAAAAGTTGTT
>CBFGJZ010000011.1:11159-22484 GCA_965649215.1 Caldifarciminota bacterium | reverse complement strand
TCTTGAATTTTACCCAATAAAAGCTACTTGACGGAATCACATTTTACATATTAATATACAATAATGACAAATAAACTATCGCTTGAGATTAAGAATATAAGTAAGAGTTATAACTCAAGAAAAGTTGTTAATAATGTTTCATTACATATACTGCAACAAGAAATTGTTGGTTTATTAGGTCCCAATGGTGCGGGCAAAACAACTACCTTTCATATGATCACTGGATTCATTAAACCCGAAGCAGGTAAAATCTTTTTAGGTTTAGAAGATATTACTGAAAAACCTGTATATCAAAGAGCTCGTTTAGGTATTGGTTACTTAGCGCAAGAACCATCCGTGTTTAGAAAACTGACTGTTCGTGAAAATCTCTTAGCCATTCTCGAATTTCTCAATGTCACAAAAACTCAAATGTCAACTACTGCTGACTTATACTTAAAAAAACTTGCTGTTGATCACCTTGCTAATCATAAAGCAAGTAGTCTTTCTGGGGGCGAACGAAGGCGAGTTGAATTAGCCCGTGCCTTAGTAACAAATCCTAAATTTCTCCTTCTTGATGAACCTTTCACTGGTATTGACCCGATTATTCGTAGCGAAATTCAAGATATCATTGTTCAACTCAAACAAGAAGGATTAGGCATCTTCATCACCGACCATAATGTTCGAGAAACTTTAGAGATAACCGATCGCACATATATTATCTATGATGGCAAAATATTAATACATGGTTCACCACATGAACTGATCAATAACCCTTTGGCACGGGAACATTATTTAGGAGAGAAATTTAGAATATGAAGCCTGATTTGCAATTAACTCAAAAACAAATTATAACCCCACAATTAATAACTAACTTAAAAATATTAACCTTACCAAATCCAGAATTAGAAACTTTGGTTCAGAATGAAATAGAACAAAACCCAGCGTTAGAAATTATTTCGGGTACAGAAGAAGCAAATCAAACAGATACCGAGATGATTGAATTTGAATCAGATATAATTCAAGATACAAATAAAGATGAGTTCGATTTAAAAGATTTATTAGGAGATGATTCAGCTATTTTCAATGAGAATAATGTATCTTTAAATGACGCTTTAGAAACGACTGCTATCACAAAAGAAAGCTTCGAACAAAATTTGTTAAATATCATAATACCTCGTTTGTCAGACTCAGAAATCCCAATTGCTGAATATATTATTGGTAATCTTGATAATCAGGGTTTTTTAAAAATAACCATTGAAGAAATCTGTCAACATTTTTCAGTATCAGCTGAGACAGTTACCAAAATAATTCATTTGATTCAACAAATTGAACCTGGCGGAATTGCTTCCCATAATCTTCAAGAAGCCCTCTTAATTCAGTTAAAAATCTTAGGCTTTTCTGATAATTCTATCGAAGTCATAATAATAAGAGATTATTATGATTTATTACTAAATAGAAATTTTTCTAAGCTCGCAGAAAATCTAAAAGTCTCAGAAAATATCATTTACTCTGCGATTCTAAACCTAAAACAATTAGATCCTGTTCCTGCTCGTCGATATTTAAATATAACAACTCCTTCTTATATTAATCCTGACTTTACAATAATATGGCAAAATGATAAATTAATAGGATTTTTAAATGATGAAAATATTCCATCATTACGGATTGCTCGTAATTATCGAGATATTCTCCTAAATCCTAAAAATTTTTCGGATGAAATTGTAAAATTCGCTCGTAGTAAAGTCCAAAATGCCATTAACTTAATAAAAGCAATTGAATCGAGAAAAACTTTACTTCAAAAAATTATCAATTATATCATTGAAAACCAGCTCGAATTTTTAACCAAAGGAAAAGAATATTTAAAGCCACTTTCAATCCGTACTCTTGCCGAAAAATTTTCAGTTCACATTTCTACTATCTCACGCGCCATTCAAGGTAAATATGTAGAAACGCCGGTCGGGATCTTTCCTTTAAAATATTTTTTTTCAAGCGGTGTCGGTGATTTTAGTCGAAATAGTATAAAAGAAAAAATTTCTAATTTTATAAGCAACGAAGACAAAAAAAATCCTCTCACTGACGATGCGATTGTTAAGTTATTAGCAAATGAAAATATTAATATTTCACGACGAACTGTCGCAAAATATCGAGAAGAAATGAACATTCCAAGTTCAAATGATCGTATTCAAAAATAATCTCAATCAATATATCTAATAAGTTATTATTATGTATTTAGACGAAAATTATCCTATCCAAGGATTAAGTGAACAGGAAGTAACTGAACGCTTGAATAAATATGGTTATAATGACTTAACAACTGTTAAAAATCATACTTTTTTCAGTACTCTTCTTAATATAATAATTGAACCGATGTTTATTCTTTTGTTTATTTGCAGTATTATCTATTTCATTTTCGGCGACCATCTCGAAGCCCTAATGCTCTTAAGTTTTGTTGTTATTATTATTACTATTACCATCATTCAAACACGCAAAACTGAAAGGACACTTAAAACATTAAGAAATTTATCTAGCCCGCGTGCTTTGGTTATACGTGATGGTTCAAAACAAAGAATTGCAGGACGTGATGTCGTACGTGATGATATAATCTTATTAAGTGAAGGTGACCGAATACCTGCTGATGCCATAGTTTTGCAATCTTTTCATCTTAGTGTTGATGAATCTATGCTAACTGGAGAATCATTCGCAGTTCCTAAATATCCTTATCGAAATAAACTAGCAGATCTTAATTATATGAAAGATCATCACTCTATTGTCTTTGCAGGAACTCTAGTTGTGAAGGGAAATGCAATTTGTCAGGTGATACGAACTGGACAAGATACTGAGCTTGCTAAAATAGGTAAATCGTTACAAACGATAAAAATTGAAAAAACTAACGTCCAAAAGCAAACTAATCATATTATCAAAATATTTTCCCTAATCGGGTTATCTTTATCTCTAATTCTAATTATAATTTACGGAATAAATATGCAAAAATGGCTTGATGCTATTATCGCTGGAATTACTATGGCAATGGCAATTTTACCTGAAGAATTACCCGTTGTCTTAACAGTATTTCTTGCTTTAGGAGCATGGCGAATTTCACAATGGAAAGTCTTAACTCGGCATCTCCCTGCAGTAGAAATGCTTGGCGCAACTACTGTTTTGTGTGTCGATAAAACAGGAACTCTCACGCTCAATCAAATGAGTGTCTCTAAGATTTTAATTAATAATAATATTTACGATATCAGCGACCAATTAAAAACATTACCTGAAGAATTACATGAAATAGTCGAAATAAGTATTCTCGCAAGTCCCACTGATCCATTTGATCCTATGGAAAAAGCAATGAAAGAATTAGGAATAAGAACCTTGTCAAATACTGAGCATCTTCATCATAATTGGCAACTTTTGCGTGAATATCCCCTCTCCGAAAAATTAATGGCGATGTCGCGTGTTTGGCAATCACCTAATGGTGGCGAATTAATCATTGCCGCTAAGGGTTCTCCCGAAGCAATAGCAGATTTATGTCATTTTTCATCATTACAAATGGATGAATTGAAAATCAATATCAACCGCTTAGCAGAATTTGGATTGCGAATAATTGGTGTTGCGTTTGCTAAGTTCCCTATAACTGCTCTTCCCTCTCACCAGCATTATTTTAAATTTAAATTTATAGGTTTACTTGGTCTCACAGATCCTATCCGTCCTGAAGTCAAGAATGCAATTCGTGAATGTTATGAAGCGGGAATAAAAGTCATTATGATAACTGGCGATTATCCTAAAACTGCATTAAAAATCGCTCAACAAATTGGATTGAATAATATAAGTGAAAATATACTTACTGGGGATGAATTAGACTTTTTAAGTGAAGCCGACTTACAGCAAAAAATAAAGTCAACAACTATTTTTGCTCGTGTAACTCCTCAACAGAAATTACGAATAGTAAAGTCCCTTAAATCCAATTATGAAATTGTTGCTATGACGGGTGATGGCGTAAACGATGCCCCAGCATTGAAGGCAGCAGATATTGGAATTGCAATGGGTAAACGAGGAACCGATGTTGCGCGTGAAGCTGCAGCATTAGTTTTACTCGATGATAATTTTACTTCTTTAGTATCAGCTATTCGAACTGGCCGAAGAGTTTTTGATAATTTAAAAAAAGCAATTTCCTATATTTTTGCCGTTCATATTCCTATAGTCGGCATGTCTATTATACCTACCTTATTTAAATTACCCTTAGCTTTATTACCTATGCATATAGTATTTTTAGAACTCATAATTGACCCTGCTTGTTCTATTGTCTTTGAAATGGAACCAGCAGAACAAAATATTATGAAAAGACCGCCCCGTAAATTTAATGAACCATTGTTTGACCATCAAATGATTTTCTTAGGACTCCTTCAAGGCATAATAATTTTAGCAGTTGTAGCACTTATTTATATAATTGCGTTAAAACGTGGATTCCGTAACCAAGAAGCTCGAACATTTTCATTTATAGTTTTAGTACTTAGCAATATAGGACTAATCTTCCTCAACCGATCTCGCAAAGAATTGATTATAAAGACCCTGTATACTCCTAATAAGGCACTATGGATTGTATTTACAAGTGCGATATTTTTTCTTATTTTGACTGTTTGTTTCCCATTTCTTCGTAGTTTATTTAAATTTTATCCCCCCACCTTAAAACAAATTTTTGTATGTTTATTAATAACAATTTTCTCAATAGCTTTTATTGATATAGCAAAAATACTTTATTGTTCTAAACTAAAAAAATAAAATTATCTTTATCGAATAATAATATTTAATAACGCACCCACAATTAACGATATAATTATCATAAGTGCCGTTGAAATAAACATTTTTTTTATCCCTAATTCTTTAATCATCATAGTAAAGGTTGCGATGCAAGGGAAAAAAATAGCTAAAATAGTACTGCCTATCACAATTTGTTTTGCAGTAAGATTTAATGGTCCTAACATTGCTACTGCAACATCTTTTCTAATAAATCCGATAAGTATTGGAACGATTGCTGATTGTGGTAACCCCCACAATTTTGTAATAACCGGTTTAGTAAACAGTGATATAAAATTAAATAAGTTTGAAATATATAGTAAATTGACAATTAAAATACCAAATAAAACATACGGAATTGCTTCAAATAAAAAATTATAAATGCGAAACCAAACTTTCTTTATTAACAATGTTAGTATCGGCATTCGATACGGTGGGATCTCGATGACCAAATCTGGACTAAAACCTTTAACTAATACATTTAAAGTTAAACCTACAACTAACCATACTATAAACAAGGTAAAATAAACTATAAAAAC
This sequence comes from Caldifarciminota bacterium, assembly GCA_965649215.1. Taxonomy (GTDB): domain Bacteria; phylum Hydrothermota; class Tepidihabitantia; order Tepidihabitantales; family CAIPLT01; genus JAGXRL01. The sequence continues at coordinate 17,178 of CBFGJZ010000011.1, read as the reverse complement.
ATACATTTGTCCATATCTTCCAACTAAACCTATTATCATTGCTTGGAGTGCTGCACACGGGACTGCTATTGAAATTAGAGTAATCGCTATGAAACGCTCACGCTTGCTATCTAAAATGCGGGTTGCTAAAATACCTGGTACATTACAACCCATTCCTAAAAGCATAGGGATAATAGCGTAACCATGCAGTCCTATTCTGTGCATTATGTTATCCGCAATAATCGCTAATCTCGGAAGATAACCGATATCCTCTAGTAAACTTAACATTAAGTAAAAGGCAAATATATACGGTAAGATTATTCCAAATTCAACATATATTCCAGTGGATAATAACCCCATCGCTTGTTTTAAACTCAAAATGTCATTAGACAATTCACCAATTAAAATTTTATGTAAAATACTACCAGATTTTAAATAACTTGAAATTTTATTAATAAAAGGAATATATACATTTAAAAAAAATGGATCAAATAAATGATTTATTAAGCCTTCGCTTATGAATCTAATTATTCGGAATGCAAGATATAAAATTACAAGACCGGAAAAGATACCACCTAAAGGATGTATCATAAACTCATCAACTAATTCATAAAACTTATGGTGACGATGTGTAATAGATTGCACTTGAGTAATGATATTCCCAATATCTTGCCAGGGATCTAAAGATGTTGGTTGAAAATTTGAAATTTTAGCAGTTAGAATACGATTCTTTAACTCATTCAATCCTATTCCTCTAATCGCAGATGTTGTTATAACTGGTACCCCTAATATTGTTTCAAGTTTTTGAGTATCTATATAGATACCTTTGTGTTTTGTTTCATCCCATAAATTCAGTACGATAAGCATTGGTTTTTTTAATTCTAATAAATGTAAAGTTAAATAGAGATGTCTTTCTAAATTTGTCGCATCTAAAACATTTATAATAATATCTCCTTCTAGAAGTATTTTGCACGCCACTTCTTCAGCTTGACATGTTGGTTGTAAGGTATAAACACCAGGAACATCTATTATCTCAACTTTTTCATTTCTTATTTTCATATATCCTTTAGAATAACCTATTGTTGTCCCCGGATAATTTGAAGCGATAACTTTAATGCCTGTTAGTCGAGAGAATATAACACTCTTTCCAACATTAGGATTTCCGACTAATAAAACCTTTAACATGAAAGTAAATATTTATATTATGATAAATAGAATGAGATATTAAAATCTTCTGTGTTATATAGCTGTGTTAAATTCAAGTAGTTCAATCAGCACACCATGCGCGTATTTCGGATGAATAAAAATATATTTTCCTTTAGAATAAAATACTGGTTTAGCAGGTATAAATTCAATACCTTTTGCTAACAACTCATTGACTGTTTCTTCTAAATTCTGTACTTCAAAAGCAATATGATGAATACCCTCGCCATGCTTCTTGATAAATTTTCCAATAACACCTTCAGGACTTGTCGTTTGGAGAAGTTGTAGTTGAGTTTTCCCACATTGTGTAGCATTTACTCGCATATTCTCTTGAGGCATTTCCCAAGTGTGATTAAATTTGGTATCTAATATACTTTCAAAAAATTTAGTTGCTTTATCTATATTTTCTACTGCGATTGCAATTTCAGCAATATTAATTATTTTCATTTTACTCCTTTCTCACAAAAATTTTATTGGCCATTCCATATCCTAACGCAATTTGACTTTCACCGATTTTAATAATAACAGGTCCTTGAAATATCATAGCACTTAATTTTGTGATTTCTTTTCCTGGCGTAATGCCTAAAGCATTCAATTTATTAATAAAACCTCGACCTCCTCTGATCTCTTTAACGATTGCTTTGTCTCCACTTTCCAACATTGTTAAAGGTAAAACTTTTAATTCTTTGTTTTGCATTTTTTACAAACTCCATATATTAATAAATTATGGGTAAGTGGTGTAAAATCATATTTCTTAGCAATTTTATTTTGAATATTTTCTAATTTTGAATCAGAAAATTCAATTGTAGCTCCACAATTATAGCAGACAAAATGATCATGATGTTTATGTTCATATTTATGTTCATAATAAGTCTCGCTTCCCAATTTGATTGTTTGTGCTAAGCCGGCTTCAACTAGTAATTGTAAAGTACGATATACTGTTGAATATCCAATACGGATGTTATTATTAATTAGTTTATTAAATAATTTATAAGCACTTACGTGTTGTTCTGTGGATAAGAACAAATCAACTACGCGATCACGTTGTTTCGATTTTTTTAGCCCAATTTTTCGGCAGTATTCCTTAAAAAAGGTCTTGATTTTCTTCATTTTTAATTATAATGATTATGAAAATGATTGTCAAGTTCAATATTAAAATATTCTAAAATTATCTTTTCTCAGAAATTATAATTATATTTTAATTGTTTTTATTATATTAGTAAGATAGAATAACTTATTTTATGGTCGCTTATGAAATATCATTCGATCTCCATATATTCAATGGTAATATCATTGCCTTGGATAATTTCTATTCCCCTATCACAACTACAAGGTAAAATAAATTTTTCTTTCTTTCCCATCTCTATTACCGTTTCTTTTTTGCATTTTGGACATTTTAATATAATTGGTTTGATTTCAAATTCTAAAACACAATTTGCTGCTATGGTTTTTTCCTTTAAGATGTTAAAATAAAATTTTACACAATCAGGAATTATTCCTGAAGCTGCTCCTATTTGTAATTTTATTTTCTTTATACTTTTAGCTTGATAACTTTTTGCATGTTTCAGTACTTGTTTGAATATATTATCGGTTATTGATAATTCATGCATATAAAATCTTAGTTATGAGAAAATTCGATTAATATTATATTATATTATATTATTTTATTTTATTATATTATTTTCGTGATTTTAAATTCAACAACATTTGTTGAGCATTATTATCACGAGGATTTCGGCGCAACCATTCTTCAATTAAAGAAATTGCTTTGTTAGTATCTTTCATATTTTCAGTGTATAGACTGATCAAACTCTGAACTGCTTCAGGACTATTCGGAGCAAGAATGCGCGCTTTCATATATGCTGATTCTGCATCAAAATATTTACCTTGAGACTGATAAATCCAACCTCGGCGAATTAACAACTCTGGATCTTGATAACCCATTGTTGAAACTGAATCTAAATATGCTATCGCTTCGTCATAATCTTGATTTAATAATGAATAAACTGATAGATTATAGTAAATTGGCACTTTTCTTGTAGGTTCAATGTCAAAAGCTAAAGTTTTTTCTAGTGTCTTTTTTGCTAAATCAAGTCTACCCATCCGTTGATATTCTTGAGAAAGAGCCGCAAAACTCGCTATATAATTCATAAATAAACCTTTTGTATTGTCATCTTTCATAACCCTTTTATCCATCATACTATTCATCTTATAATTATCAAATAACTCTTGTGTACGAGCCACATCAACTTGATTAGGGGAATTAACATTTGTGACTCGATTTACTAATCCTTCCAAACGCAGATAAGGTTCGACATCAGTAAGATTTTCCCTTCGATCAACTGTAGTTGCAAAATAAATCACTATTTTGTCCTCTTTATAATTATCCATAACCTTTTTCATAAAATCTTGCGCTGGTGAAATATATTCTTCAGGCCATTTCAGTTTAATACCAGCATTTGTTGCTATAATATCACGAATCATTATATCTTTCAGTAAGAAAGTTCTTCGATTAGCTCCTATTAACCCTTGTGGCAGTCGATCAATGTCCTCTAAACTAAATGATATCGGCGCACCCCATATTTTAAGTTGTTTGACATACCAATTAGTATTAAGTAAAGAAAGATTTGCAACTGCGATATTCTTACCAAAATTAGGATCATAACCGGCAGGACGATTGGGTACTTCCTGAACAAACCATAGCGGGAACGTATCATTATCACCATTGGTAAAAAGAATTGCTTTTTCACCCTGACATGAAACCAACATATTATAACCATATTCGGCGGGAATCCAATTACCACGTCGTGTCACTGAACCATAATTAAAAAGGATTGGTAAGAGCATAAGGATAATACATATTATACTTAGCAATATAGTATATAGTTTATGAAATTTTAATTTCGGAATAATCCAATTTAAGAATGCGTAAACACCGACCCCGATAAAAATTGTAAAGAATACATAAGAAAAAGCAAAGAAATAATCACGCTCTCTGACTTCTCGAAATTGTAAATGAGACCGAGGATCAGAAGGTGAATATTTTAAATTTAGATAAGTGACAAGACCAAGCGAAGCAACGAGGAAACATAAGAAAATTAGCCACCATGATTTCCGATCTTTTCGAAAGTGTGATATCATTCCCCAAAAACCCAAAACAATTGGTAAAATACCAATCAAAGCTTGCCATTTTATACCTAAGAAAATATCAAAATAACGTTCTCCACCCCACTGCCAAAGAAAATATCTAAGATAGAATTTTATTTGTTCAAAATAACCAACCAATAAACTAAAAGCTGGATAACTATTAGGATAATTTCGATAATCGCTTTCTGTTAAAAATTGAGTTTTACGAGGGTACAATTTCATGGGATCATATTGTTCGCGTTTTAGAACGCTCACGAAGTCTCGCCAATTTGAGGGATTAACCTCATTAATCGAAGGACCTAACTTAGATCTCACTAAAAGATAAAATTGCACTGTCCCTGCTAAAAATATAAATACTAAACCCCAAAACACATATCGAGAATCAATCTTCTTTTTTGTATGGAGATAATACAAATAAGCCGCAAAAATAATAGTAAAGACAATGAATAACCATATATTAGTATGGAATATTTGAATAAGAGCAACAGAAGGTGAAGCTAAAAATAACACAAAATAATCTACTAAATCTAATCCTGCGACCGCCACAATTATTAAAAATAAAACAATTAATTCGATGATATGTAGTTGGAGAATTGATTTACGGTCAACTAAAAAAGCAAAAACTAATAATGGGAAAAGAATCATTAAAGGAGTAAAATGTATTCCTGCTGATAAAAATAGCAAATAAATTGCAAATAACACAATTCGATTATCACCAATACCCTGCTCAACTTTATCCCGCCAAATTAAAGCTAAGTATAGTACTAATAATGCAGCGACAACACAAGGTGTATAAACTTCTGCTTCTACACAATTATCCCAAAAAGAAAATGCAAATGCTAGTGAAAAAGCACCAGCAATACCTGCAATATGAGGAATAAATGAAAATCTTTGTCTTAGTGATTGAGTGCTTTTTTGAAGCGATATTAATTTAAATACAATAAGATAAATTAAAGCACAAGATATAGCGCCAAAAAATGCCGTTAGAAAATTAACTCGAAACGCAATCTCTCGTGCCAACGGAATTAATGAAAAAATACGTCCTAACATTACAAACAATGGTGTACCCGGTGGGTGGGGAATACCTAAAATATATGAACATGCGATTAATTCACCACAATCCCAAAAAGATGCAGTAGGTGCAATTGAATACAAATAAACACTCAAAACGACAACGATAATCCCAATCATGATAATTATTTTTAAATATTTTTCTTTCATAATTTCTCCTTAAATTAAACCTTATTTTCTAAATAAAACATTTGTCAAATTATATTTTAATTCACTTAATGTGAGATCAGTAAAAATTTGGCCTTTTTCAGCATAAGAGATACGACCACTGCGTTCTGAAACTATTATGGAAACTGCATCGCTTACCACGGTAACTCCGATGCCCGCTCGATGTCGCATACCCCAATATTTCCCGTCTTCACTTATATCACTTAAAGGCAAAGTACAACCTGCGGCAGTAATTTGATCCCCACTGATTATACAAGCACCATCATGCAAGGGTGAAGTGGGTGTAAATATTGCAACTAAAAGCATCGCAGAAATTCGTGCTTCAATTTTAGTCCCGGTTTCAATAACATCGCGCAGACCAATTTGGCGTTCTATTACAAATAAGCCGCCATAATGCCTTTCTTTTAAAATGGCGCAAGCATTCACAATTTCATTAACAATTGTTTCTTCA
>CBFGJZ010000011.1:0-11067 GCA_965649215.1 Caldifarciminota bacterium | reverse complement strand
CGTGCTTCAATTTTAGTCCCGGTTTCAATAACATCGCGCAGACCAATTTGGCGTTCTATTACAAATAAGCCGCCATAATGCCTTTCTTTTAAAATGGCGCAAGCATTCACAATTTCATTAACAATTGTTTCTTCTATTGTTGGTCTTAATAAAAAGCGTAGTGGTTTAACTCTTCCAAACTTTGTTAAAGCATTCCGAATTTCTGGTTGAAAAAGAATTACAAAAACAACAATCCAAACCGTTTTTAATGAGTCAACAATTAAAGACAAACCCTTTAAATCAAGCCAACTGGCAATGAATGAACCGATAAAAATTAAAATTAGGGCGTACATCATTCTTAAAGCACGAGTACCCTTTAGAAATCGTAGAAAATAAAAAAAAATTATTGCTACGATTAAAATATCAATTACATCTCGAGTTGATGGCTTTAAGAAATTTAACATAATAATCTAAATATATTTTTATGATGTATCTTATTATATTTTTTATAATAAGTCAAGCCTACTAGTATTTCTCAATTGAAAATAATTTGTCAATTTGAAAAAAAAATTACTTAAGAATTTCAACAGGAATATTAGCTTCGGCAAATATCTTTTTTGCGTAGGCATCAGGATAAGAATGCATAACAACAACTCTTTTAATACCTGCATTAATTAAAAGTTTAGCACAAGTAATGCAAGGCGAATGCGTTGCATATAATGTTGCACCTGCAACAGGAATGCCAAAGAATGAGGCTTGGACCAGGGCATTTTGTTCAGCATGAATACCCCGACAAATTTCGATCCGTTCCGAAGGTTTTATCTTTAAATAATGTCTAAGACAACCTATTTGTGCACAATGAATTAACCCCTTTGGAGCACCATTATAGCCAGTAGCTAATATTCTTTTATCAGAAACCAATACCGCACCAACCTTACGTCGTAGACAGGTTGATCGCTCCGAAACCGTCTTGGCAATCTTCAAAAAATATTTATCCCACGATAATCGAGTCTGTTTATTTTTTCTACTCATTACTAATGCGAGCCACATCAACTACCACATCGTCTTCTTTTAATTGAATAAGGCGGACACCAATTGTAGCTCTCCCCTGTTCTCTAATATCAGCCATTTTTAAGCGTAAAACTGTACCATTTTTAGTAATAACAATTGCTTCGTCTTTTTCAGTTACTGCTCGAGCACAAATTAAATGACCCGATTTTTCGTTGATCTTACTTGCGATTACTCCTTTACCGCCACGATGACGCAGAGGAAATCTATTATAATCACATCGTTTACCCATACCTTTGATACTTACAATTAATAATGATTGACCTGATTTAATAACACCACCATCAATCACAACATCCTTTTTGTCAAGTTTGATACCCCTCACGCCAGCAGCATTTCTGCCCATCGGACGAACATCTTTTTCTCGGAAGCGTAATCCTTGTCCGTTTTTTGTTACTAACATTATTTCGTCCTTACCATTAGTAAGAAATGTATTAATTAACTGATCGTTAGGTTCTAATTTAATCGCAATGATACCAGTTTTGCGGGGATTTGCAAATTCTTCTAATGATGTCTTTTTTACGGTTCCTGAAGCTGTTACCATAAAAATAAATTTATCTTTGCTAAATTCTCGCACCGACAAATAGGAACTCACTCTTTCTTCTTTTTCTAATTGTAAAAGATTAACAATTGGTTTACCTTTAGTTTGAGGCTTGCCTTCGGGAATTTCATAAACTTTTAGCCAATAGCAACGACCTTGATTTGTAAAAAATAAAATATAGTCTAAAGTGCTGGCAGTAATCAATCCTTCAACAAAATCTTCTTCGGATACTTCGACCCCAGCCCGTCCGACGCCACCTCGCCCTTGAGAACGATACATAGAAACTGGTACACGCTTAATATAACCACGATGAGTTATAGTCACGATAACATCTTCTTCGGAAATTAAATCTTCGATATTTAACTCTTCGACCTTACCTTTACTGATATCAGTCTTTCGTTTATCACCAAATTTTTCTTTTAGAAGCAGTAATTCATCTTTAATCTCTTTCATCATCGCTTTTTTTGATGCCAAAAGACCTTTAAGGCGAGCAATCAACTTAATCAACTCCAAATATTCTTCATCAATTTTCTTTTGTTCTAAATTCGTGAGACGAACTAATCGCATATCTAATATCGCTTGAGCTTGAATTTCGCTTAATTTGAATTTTTTCATTAATGTCTCTTTTGCTACTTGGGGATCTTTAGAAGCTTTTATGATCGCAATTATTTTATCAATATTTTTTAAGGCAATTTTCAAGCCCTCTAATATATGAGCTCGATCCTCTGCTTTTTTTAATTCAAATTTAGTGCGTCGGAAAACAACTTCATATCGAAAATCTAAAAAATGTTGACACAATTGGGCTAAATTTAATATTTTCGGAACATTATCGACTAAAACTAAAAGGATTACTCCAAAAGTTTCTTGAAGCGGTGTATACTTATAAAGTTGATTAATAACCACATCCGCGTTCGCATCTCGTTTTAATTCTAAAACAATTCTCATACCATCACGATCGGATTCATCTCTTAAATCAGATACATCTTCAATTTTCTTTTCTCTTACTAAAGTAGCGATTCTTTCGATCAAACTTGTTTTATTAACTTGATATGGAATTTCCGTTATGACGATTTTATCTTTACCCCCTTTACCCTCTTCTTTTCTAATTTTACCACGGACAACGATTTTACCCCGTCCTGTTGTGTAAGCTTCTCGAATTCCTTCTTGACCAACAATTACTCCACCCGTTGGGAAATCCGGCCCTTGAATATATTTCATTAATTTTTCGCTATCTAATTCAGGATTGTCAATCAAAGCTACCAAACCATCAATGACTTCGGAAAAATTATGGGGTGGGATGTTTGTTGCCATACCAACCGCAATACCAGAAGCTCCATTGACTAATAAATTCGGAAATGCAGCTGGTAGAATTTTAGGTTCTTTTAATCTGCCATCAAAATTTGGAACAAAATCAACTGTTTCTTTGTCTAAGTCTTTTAATAATTCACCTGCCAATTCAGTAAGACGTGCTTCAGTATAGCGATAAGCAGCCGGTGCGTCGCCATCAATTGAACCAAAATTACCTTGTCCGTCAATTAATGGATATCGGAGCGAAAAATTTTGAGCCATTCTTACCATTGTATCGTAAACTGCTAAATCTCCATGTGGATGGTATTTTCCTAAGACATCGCCTACTACCGTTGCTGATTTTTTATATGGTTTATTATGAGCAAGGCCTAATTCATTCATAGAATAGAGAATTCTTCTTTGGGCAGGTTTTAGACCATCTCGAACATCGGGTAAAGCCCTACCCACGATAACTGACATGGCATAATCTAAATATGACTTCTTTACCTCATCTTCAATATATACTTTGACAATTTCTTCTTGATTGTTATTATTTTCTTTCATAAGCCGATTATGTTATATTTAACATATAACATATAATACTCAATTTTCTTTGCCTGTCAATGCTTCTCTCGTATTTCTTGACGAACGAGATCTTTATAATTATACTTAATTTCTATGCTTAAAAATTTACTTGCTCATTCAATTCTGGATACAATCGGAAATACTCCTTTAATGGAATTCAACTTTAAATATGATAATGAAAATTGGCATTTTCTGGCTAAATTAGAGTTTCTCAATCCCTCGGGTAGCATTAAAGATAGAATTGCTAAGTATGTTATCGAATTAGCGGAAAAGAAAAACGAAATTTCTTCAGATTCAATCGTTGTTGAAGCGACCAGCGGTAATACTGGTATTAGTTTTGCGATGGTTTGTGCGGTAAAAGGCTATCGCTGTATTATTGTGATGCCCGAAAATGTTTCTATAGAACGTCAAAAGATTATTACCATGTTAGGCAGTGAAATTTGTCTTTCTCCCGCTGAAGAATTCTATGCAGGAGCAGTGCAACGGACTAAAAATATGGCTTTAAAAAATCCAAAGGTTTTCCTGCCCTCTCAATTTGAAAACTTTGATGACATTGACTGCCATTATCATACCACGGCATTAGAAATTATTAATGCATTGCCACAGCACCATATCGATGCTTTTGTTGCTGGTATTGGTACTGGTGCAACATTAATGGGTGTTGGTAAAAAACTAAAGGAATTTTATCCTGATTGTAAAATAATTGCCGTCGAACCAAAAGAAGCAGCAGTTTTATATGGTTGCCCAGAAATAAAAAAACATGACATTCCAGGCATTGGAGCTGGTTTTATACCAAAATTAGTTGATCCCAAACAAATCGATTGGTGTGAGTTAATTGCTAGTCAAGATGCTCTAGCCATAACCAGAGTGGTCTCATCTAAATTAGGAATTATGATCGGTGTCTCATCCGGTGCGAATATTTTAGGAGTTATTAACGTTTTAAAGAAAATCGGTAAAGATAAAAATGTGGTTACTGTATTACCTGACCGTTCTGAAAGATATTTTTCAACCCATCTTTATACCGATTATAATAATTACATCATTAGAAATTGTCGCAACCATTGCGAAGACCCATTCTGTCAAATATAATTAATTAAATCGCTCTTAATATTTTCTTTTCTTTAGTAGTTTCTTTAATCTAAACGAATTGGCATTAGTAAATATAAACGTTCTATCTCTTTTATATCGTTAATTGGTTTGATAACTCCTGCTGCTAATGGATTAATAAATTCCAATAGCACCTCCTCAGTTTTTATGGCGTGTAAAATCTCCAATAAAAAATTAACATTAAAACCAATTTTTAAGTCATCTCCTTTATATTTTCCTTGAAAATATTGAGTTGTTTGTCCCAAATCAGCAGTTTCTGCAAATACTGATGTTTCTTTACTTGATAGATGCAAAGCCACTAACCGACCAACTGGATGGGCAAAAACTGCAGCTCGACGTAAAGCGGCAATAAACTCATCGGTTTTAACTTGTAGTTGAGCTTCAAATTTGTTGGGCATAATTCGTTGATAATCAGGGTAGGGACCTTCAATTAATCTCGAAACGATCGTTGTATTGGCAAATCTAAATCCAATTTTAGCATTATCAGCAGTAATTATAATTTTATCTTCACCTTTGGGAAATAAATTAAAAATCTTTGGCGCAATGATTGCTTCTAAACTATTATCAAATTTACCTTTAACTTTAACATAAGCAAGACGATACCCATCCGTTGCAACCATTTGAGTTTCATTTTTATTGATTTTTAAGAATACGCCACACATTGCGGGCCGAGACTGCTCTTTGCCTACTGCAAAACCAGTATATTCAAAACATTCTTCTAATAAAACTTGTGGATATTCAATTTTATTTTCCTTGGGAATCTCCGGCGTCTCAGGATACTCCGACGGATCTAGAGTTGTAAAAATTGAAGTACTGCCTTCTGTTTCTAAAAAAACTTTATTGTCTTTTACTGACAGTGTTAAATCATCAACTGTCAGTTCCCTTAATGCGTCTAATAACTTTTTACCAGGTACAATAATCTTACCAGCTTTAGTTTTACCTTCAACTTTTATTACCTTTTCTACATAGGAATCTAAATCAGTAGCATGAATTATTAAATTTTTATCATTAAGTTCTAATAAAACATTTTGCAGAATTGGATAAGTTGTTTTAGACATTAGAATATTCACAACACTAACCAAATGTTCAACAAACTCACTTCTCTTAATTACACAATACATAGCGCCTCCGTTATTTCATCATATTACTTAACAGAACCAAAAAAGTCAAGAGTAAATATGATCCACTTCAACCAGGTTTAATCTCGATAAATAACATTTAATTAACAGAAACTTTCTGTTACAGCAATTAGTCTTATCATACCTATTTAAACCACATCATCAAAGTAAAGTATCAATAACCTTCTAAGTATCAAATCTTGTTCATTATTAAAAATAATTAACGTTAATAGTCATATTATTACATACTAAGAAAATTAATAAATAAAATCCCCCATAAAAATAGTCATACGAACTCAAAAACATCAAATCTTTAATCTAAAAAGTGATGGATTAGTGGATTATACCCCTTTAAGCAGTCGTTTTTATTATATCATTTTATTATTCAACAAGTTAAATAATAAATCAGTTGAAGAAATTTCTATTTATAAATAGAAATAGGTTGAGCGGTTTAGAGTGGTTAAAGTATAATCGCAATACTTGTTTTTATTGACGATTTCAAGTTATTATTCTATACTCATATTTAAACTATAAGTGCTATGTGTAAATATAATCATTCACTAATAATTGCAACATTTGTGACTTTGGCAATAACTAGTTCATTATATTCATTAATTCCTTTAACAAACACCCCTTCTTGGACTTCGAATGATAATGACTATTCAACAGGCGGCGGTTTTGCTGATCTTAATAATGATGGTTTTCTTGACTTTTGTACGTCTAATGGAAATGACATGGCAATGAACAAACAAGCCATTTACTATAACAATAATGGAATTTTGGAAATGCAAGCTTCGTGGCGTTCACTTGATTCAGGTATGTTTGGCCATCTCTATCTCGGTGATGTTAATAACGATGGTCATTTTGATATGGCAGTTGCATATTTAGGTCCTCAAGGGGATTGTAAAACCCGTATTTATTATAATACAGGTAATGGACTATCAACCTTGCCAACGTGGATCTCTCAAGATACTGATTCGTCTTTTGATTGTGCTTTTGGCGATGTCGATTTAGATGGCGATCTTGATTTAGCGGTCACGGCAGGTGATGCATATACAAATCGAAAATCACCTGCTAAAATTTATCGTAACAATAACGGAATTTTTGAATCTTTACCATATTGGACCAGTAGTGATTCCACACCGTCTGATGCCATCCGATTCGCTGATTTAAACAACGATGGATATTTGGATTTAATTGTAGGTTATCGTAGAAAATTAGCTATTTTTTACAATCATAATGGTATCCTTGAAACTACTGCGAGCTTTAGCATAACAATCACTACTTGGATTTTAAGAATTGCGACTGCGGATTATAATAAAGATGGTTGGTTAGATATTGCAATAGCCGGCAATGGTCAACTTAGTGGCGACTCTAGTTATATAAAAGTATTCACTAACAATCAAGGTCAAATCAATCAACAAGCAACATACACCTTAAAACGAAACACTCAATACAATTCTTGTATTGCTTGGATTGATTTTAATAATGATAAATACCTTGATTTAGCAGGTGGTGGGTGGTGGGAAACTCTGGTAGTCTATGAAAATCATAATGGTCAATTAGACACTGTTCCGGCTTGGACTTATTCGAATGTTAGCCTATTAGTTGCTGAAGCACTTATCGGTGGTGCCGTGAGAAATAATTATCAAAGCATACAAACTGATACATTTATCAATAATAATTTTAGAAAACTGTTTTATCTAAGCAAATCACCAATTCATAAAATAATAAGTATTATAAAAAATAACGATAGCATTGCCGTAATGGATTATTGTTATGACCCACTTACTAGTTGGTTTGTCATTGCAAACCCTCCTCAAACAAATGAAACAATTATCTGTTCCTATCTCTATTCTCCCTATCCTGATTTAGCAGTTACCAATTGGACTCGTACTGCTGGTAATTACCTTTTTTTCAATACTACTCAATTTGCAATTACCGAACTCCCTGCAAAGCCAGAATCTGAATATTTTACAACTTCTGAAAATCCGTTCATCTCGCAAATACAATTCAATATTACAATTGACAATGCGATAGTTGAGATATATAATGCATCAGGCATGTTTATTAAACAACTATCAGTTGCTCCTTATATTTGGTTTGGAGAAAATGAATACAATCAAAAGGTCGCAAAAGGCATTTATTTTGTAAAAATTAAGCAAGCAGATCGAATTTTTACTAAAAAAATTATTAAATTAAAATAGTATTTATATCATAATATTTATATGTTTATAGCAATTGATGTGGGGAATTCAAATATCCACTGTGGCATTTTTACTAATCAACCACAACCAAGGCTGATTGAAACTAAAATTTTTGATGCTAAACCACCTCTCAATAAAGATTTTCTTAAATTTATCACAAAGCATTCTAATGCGGACGGTGTTATCGTCAGCGATGCATACGGTGAAACTTCTATACAACATAACCACCAATTTCTTAAAATTATAAAATCACTGCCACGACTTATTTTTATAAAGCCAAATTATAATTGTGGATTAAAAATCAACTATCACCCTAAAAAATCTTTAGGCACCGATCGTCTTGCTGCTTGTGTTGCTGCTTTTAATCTGTTTCAGAAAAATTGTTTAGTCATTGATTTTGGTACCGCCACTACTTTTAATATCGTTTCAAAACAAGGTGAATTTTTAGGTGGTTTAATTACCCCAGGTATTAACTCACTCTTACAATCCTTTCCTAACCATTTAATTAAGTCAATTAAATTTTTAAGTCCCTTTCGTCCTGATGAAAAAAATACTTATCAAGCCATTAAGTCTGGTTTATATTATCTCCTGGTTGGCTTAATTGAAAAGGTTATTAACGAAACCGAAAAAACATTAAAAAGTAATTTATTCTTAATTGCGACAGGTCGCGCCTTGAAAATTTTACCGCAATTAAAAAGATACTTTCATAAATATGATGCTAATCTTACTTTAAAAGGATTAGCTATAATTTATCAAAAAAATAAAGGAGTCAAATATGATTAAAGTTGGTGTCTTCATCGATATTCAAAATGTCCAAGAAACATTTGAACGTCAAGGTAAAGAAGTCCGCTATGATATCTTACGACGAAGTATAATCATAAAAAATAAAGGCGAAGAAGCCGATTATAAATTTATTGCCTTTGTGCCCTTTAAAAGAGATGATGAACGACGGCAAAGACTTATTGACGCTTTGTCATTTCTCGGCTATCGCGTTGTTGCCAAACCCGTTCGAGAACGAGTTGACGGTTCAATTAAAGCTAATATGGATATTGAAATTACGCTTGAAGTCTTATCGATGGCAGATTATTTAGAACACATCATTCTCATTACCGGCGACGGTGATTTTGTGGCATTAGTCGATTGGTTATCAAAACGCGGTCGGCGCATCACTGTGATTGGTCTTGGGCGTGGTTATACTTCAGTCGAATTAATTCGAGCATCGGATAATTATGAAAATCTCGATGAAATTGATGGTGTCGTAACCTAATTTTATTTTTGTTTTGTATGTTAAACTCCCCCACTGCAATCTATCTTGGTATTACCACTACGGAACGAGAAACCGGCATTGCTTTGATTAAAGAGAGAGATATTCTCTATGAAAAAATCGAATACCGAGAATCTCATCAGAACGAAGTAATATTTGGTTTTCTAAAAGAAGCATTTGAATCATTGAAATTAAATATCGATTCGCTTGCAGGTATTGGTGTTGTTATTGGTCCTGGTATGTTTACCTCGCTACGGGTTGGGCTCGCTTGTGCCAAAGGGTTGTCCCTAAAAAATAAAATTCCTATTAAAGGTTTTGATTCGTTAAGTGCTTTAGCGTTTTCAGTTCCTCCTCAAATAATTAATGAACAACGCATAATCATACCTGTAATCGATATTCGAAGACAAGAATTATATTATCAAATATTTCAAGGAATTAATCCAATTAGTGAAAAGAAAGTTGTTAAAATTAATGAGTTTTTACAACTTATTCCAAAAGATGCATTCTTAATTGGCAGTGGTATTTATAATCATTATGATATTATTAAAAATAATTCTCCACAACAATTTCAAATTTGCCAATACCATTATCCCCAACCACATGCCGTAGCCTTTAACGCTTTAAAATGTATTACTAAAAATGATATTTCCGATACAAAATCATTAGTTCCATTTTATATCAGAAATGTTTAATAAAGAAAAGATATTAATAGAGGAAATAAATTTATATATTAAATAATTTTACCTCTTAATAACTTACTGTTAATTTTTTAAAAAGGATATAATCTGAAATTATTTATATAAAATTGCTAAACTTTTTACAACCCGCATATTTTTCAAATCGTCTTTTTCATCTTTTTTCGGTGTCTCCATAATCATCGGTAGATGTTTTAACAGACCGTGATTTATTATTCGCTTCATACCTTCCAGACCGATTTTACCCTCGCCAATATGCCAATGGCGATCAAGTTTTGAAGCTAAATCAGATTTTGAATCATTAAGGTGTAAAAGATATAAATATTTTAAACCAATCAAACTATCAAATTCTTTAAGCATCTGATCCAATCCTTGTTTCGTATGAATTGGATAACCCGCTTCAAAAATATGAGCGGTATCAATTACTATCCCCAATCGTTCTTTTGCTTTAATATTTTTAAATATTTCAGAAATCTGGTCTAAATTATAACCAATTTCACTACCCATTCCTGCGGTATTTTCTAAAAGTAAAATTACATTATTTTTAACTTTTTCAAATGCTTTATTAATACTCATGCTGACTTGTGAAATTGCATTTTTTTCACTATTGCCCATTCTTTTACCAATATGCATTATCAAAAAGTGCGCCCCCAATAAATCACATCTTTCTAATTCGGTAAGCAAAGAATTAAAAGATTTTTGATAAATATCTTTGTTGTCCGTTGCTAAATTCGGCAAGTATGGCATATGAACAAATATTGGGCTAATATCATATTTTTGAATCTCTCTTTGAAAATTTTCGCAGTCTTTTCGGTCTAGTTTGTTATAATACCAACCTCGCGGGTTACGAGAAAATAATTGTATAGTTTGACACTCTTTTTGTAATGCTCTTTCAACTACTTTGCTAAAACCACCAGCGATAGAGATGTGAAATCCAAAACGCATATAACAGTATATTATGATTAGCTATTGCGTCAATATTTTATGCCGTAACAAAGTCTGATCTTAATTAAGCTATACACTGCTATTATTAAATAACATCAGATTTCATATTGACATATAAAAATTTTCTAATTATTATTCAATTTATATTATGTCGTATCAAAAAACAGGTGTTATTAGCGAAAATGACTTAAAAAAAGCAAAATTATTACCTTCCCCAAAACGCTTTAATAAAGGACCAGTAGTAGTAGTAGAATGTGTTGAAAATATTCCT
>CBFGJZ010000010.1:46101-49668 GCA_965649215.1 Caldifarciminota bacterium | reverse complement strand
CAACCAACTAAGACGAGTAAATGATGAATAACGGCCGATCTGTTTTTGCCAACGCAGCGAACCATCATAATTAAACATAAACACATAACTATATCTATCTGATGTGTTGTTTTCAACGTTACCATTGGCATTGGCAAATGTACCCACTAAAATTTCCTTTTTGTCATCGTTATCAATATCTTGAATTAATAATTCAGTTGGATATGGACCGAATAAATAGCGCCAAACTAATTTCTTTGTATTCCAGTCTAAGACAAAAATACCGCGGGGCTTTAAATCCCAAGATGTTCCGACCAAGCAGACTGCTTCCAAGTCGCTGTCATTATCAAGATCAGTAATTTCTAAGGCAGTTACTCTACTTTCCCAACCTTTAAAGCCACCGATATCTTTACCGTGAGTAATATAAATCTCTCTTCGTGGCCACGCATCATAAACAAAAAGAGAATCATTGCGCATATAAGTTAGCCACATCCCGCCATCCTTGCTATAACCACCGCATCGATTTAATTTATATATTGCTTTATCAAAATGGCGAGTTGCAATCATTGAGTATAATTTTTGATCTGTTGGTTGAAAAGTAATTTCGTCTCTAATTGTTATCAATTCATCAATCGAATCATTATTAAAGTCAAATGGTTCAATATAAATAGCTTCCTGTTCCCAAATTAGCTTTGTTTCTACGGACAACTGGTCAACACCTAAAAGCATCATCTTGGGAATACTGATTATAATAATAAGGACAATTAAAAAAAGACTCTGTTTCAGATGTACCCCGAAATTCATTATCTAATTTTAATCGTTATGATTGTTTTGTCAAGATTTTGTCCCGCAAGATATTATCTTGCGGGACATGCCTTTGTATGTTTAACCCCTAAAGGTTATATTAGTCTCTAATCAAGAAACCGTTTTAATTTCATTTAACTCTTTACAATCTCTTTTTGGAAAAGGACTGAACTGCCCTGCAATCAGTCCTGTTTTTCTTGCTCTCTCTAAACTTTCTAAATATATTTGCTCTGCCAGATTGATTTTACTATATCTTATTGGAGTATTAATCTTTTGCTTTCTTATTATCATAGAATACCTACACCATTTTTCTATCACTAAATAAAGCAAAAACTGTGCCACTATCTCAAAAATTTCATGATAAAACTCAATGATATTCAATGAAATATATTGCGGTTTTTAAGATAGAATATTTACGGATTAACAGTGTATATAAATCTATACAAAATGTATCATATATGATACGCTTGAGTTGTAAATTATTACCAGCTTCTTGGTTTGCATATAATTTCTAATATTTTGGTATTAAAAAATCTTTTACCATGAGCTGGTTTTAAGACGATTGCTGTGTCTGCTCCTTGGCCAGTCCCCGCAATTGCAATAATTTCTTTACTATAAGGAATTAAACCAGCGTCTAATGCCATAATTGCGATTTCCACGCACACTTTCATTCCTTCTCCAAAAGTCCGATAAGTGTTGGCCACGATTTCGCCAGTATAAACGCCGCCGAATTCCATTCGCATCGCACGCGCCACTCCAGAAAAGAAATGGGTTCCTCGAAAAACTTTGACCCCTTTTGCTTCAAGTAATTTTTTAGTTTCATCGGTTAATTCCACTTGCCCAGGTTTTTCAAAACCAGCGTGATGCGTAACACAGACTACATTTAACTTTGATATATCAAATTTAATCAATTGTTTAGCAGTATATCCACAAGATGACGCTAACACAATATCTTTAATTTTAAGCTCTTGCGCCCTTTTCAGGGCTAAACTCAAAGTTTCCAAAGTATTAACTTTACCTGCCTTGGGAAAATAGACAACATATTGATCAAGTTTCATAAAAACTCCTTTTTACTCTTCAGCAATTTTTTCTACTTGCCATTGTTCATTGATCCAAACACCGATAATTTTATTAACAGATGAAAAATTCCAAGATTTTATCGTCTTTATTGCTTTTTTAATCTGTTCAAAATGCTCTTGTTTGGAACACGGATTCCCGGCACAATCACAATGACTCGCAACAACGATTATCTTCGAGTCGTGTTTATTAACCGAGATTGCCACTCTTGATTTTATCGATTCTATCCTTTTGTCTTGTGCTTCAGTTAAAATCTTCTCTGGACCCGGCTCAGTAATCATGTCAACATAATCAAGTTCATAATGCTTCTTCGTCCACTCAATTACTGGTAATTGCACCCGTCCGTCCATACAATTTATTGCCGTACCGAATTTACCTTCTGCCATAATTAAAAGAAGTTTTAGAGAATGTCATTGTGAGAAGCATCATACCAAGGTAATCTCATTTTGATGGTCAATAAGATTACTAGACTATGCTGCTCACTCACAATGACAATGATAAACTGTTATTGCTTAGTTGGCTTAAAATATAAGATATCGTTGATATTACCTTCGCGTTTTGCTTTTGGTTTTAAGACCGCGCACACCCGCATACCAAAACAGAGTTCTTCAACATTGGTTTCGCCCAGTTTATGAATAAGACAAGTTGAAGCACCATCGAGTCGGATTAAACCAACAAACACTGGCTCATCAAGCTTTTTGCCATCCAGTCCGACATGAACACAGGTAAACGATTCTAAAGAGCCACATTGGGCAACTTCGACATAATCAGTAAGTCGTTCAAAACATCGTTCACAATAGATTTTAGGGGGCAGATAAACTAATTCACATTTTGGGCATTTTGTGCCCATAAAGACACCGTCATCTTTTAAGGTGCGAAAGAACTTTTCCCCGGCAATGCCTACGGTGTATAAACTTTCGACGGGTAATTCTCCGTACCATACTTTTAATTCAATGTTTTTATTCAATCTCTCTTTAAGGGCCATTTCGTTCCTCCGTTATTTAATGGGTTTCCAATATTTAATATCAGTGATTGCGCCTTCACGATCTTTTTCTGCTTTCCAGACGGCTTTAACTTTCATTCCGACATAGACTTTTTTGGGATCAACTTCTCCTAAGAGATGCATAATACCCATGCCTTTTGACGCTCCGTCTATTTCGATCACCGCGGGAATCTGAGGTTCTTTAACTCGTTTCATATCCCAAGTTACATAACATAACGAGAAGGTGTTTATCGTACCCGTATCTAATAGTTCAATCCAGTTGTCAATCGGTTTAAAGCACCATTCGCAAAACATTCTTGGTGGTACCATTTTGCGTCCACATTTGTGGCATTCGACACCGAAAATCTTGCCTTGCTTTAGCCCTTCTAAATATTTACCAATCGCAATGCCCTGGTCCCAAGCGTATTTAGTATCACCAATCCAATGTGTAGTTAGTACTTTCCCTTTCTTAAAATCATCAATACTCAATCCAACTCCATAGAGAAGTTTTGGGTTTGGCATCAACCCGGGGTTGCTGTTAAATGTATCATCCTTGATAATTTTATTTTTATTCGTTTTTTTGCTTTTCATGTTTAACCTCCTTTAGATTCCAACGACAACAACGGTACCAACTTGCATTAAGTCGCCCCAGGCTTGCGCAACACCACGTTTTACTTTTCGTGCCACTTGTCTTTTACCTGCTTCGCCGCGTAATTGCCAGAACA
>CBFGJZ010000010.1:39502-46003 GCA_965649215.1 Caldifarciminota bacterium | reverse complement strand
AGTTCGGCAATTTTCATTAAACCGGCTGCAGCAATTGGATTACCAACGCCTAAAAGTCCTCCTGATGGACAAACTGGCAATTCACCATCTCGTTGAGTAATTCCGTCAACGGTCATTTGCGGTGCTTCGCCCCTGCCACAGAGCATCAATCCTTCCATATGATGCAGTTCTTTATAATCAAACGGATCATACGGCTCGGCAATATGAATTTGATGTCTCGGGTCAGTAACCCCCGCCATTTTATATGCCATTCGCGCTGCTTCTTCAACATATCTTGGATAACATAAATCACGATTTGTCCAATAAGTTGTATCCAAACACCAGCCAACTCCTTCAATCCAAACTGGTTTATTCGTAACTCGTCGGGCAATTGATTCGTTTGCTAAAACCACTGCTACTGCTCCATCAGAAACCGGACTCACATCCAGCCGTTGTACTGGCCAAGCCAATATTTCTGACTTTAGAATATCATCAACAGTAACTGGCGATGCAATTTGTGCCGCAGGGTGATTTAATGCATTATTCTTATTCTTAACTGCAACTAAAGCAATATCTTCTTTTCTTAAACCATAAGTATTCATATACCGATTCATTTCCAAAGCAAAAATCCACAAGAGATTTGGTTTCAGTGGTCGCTCCGTTGTATGGTCAAAGATAGTTAAAAAAGCGCCTTGGGGGTGCGGTTGATAAGAGGACATCTTTTCTTCGCAGACAACTAAACATGTATCGATTAAACCAGAAGCAACATGGTACCATCCTTGGGCGACTGAAAAAACGCCCGTTCCGCCGCCAACATAACTACGCATATAAGGTTTGCCCCAAGCACCCGCACCGTCAGAAAGATATTCACCCTTCATATGCACGCCATCAAATGTGTCAGGTGCGGTTCCTAAAACGACCGCATCAATCTGATCTAAACTCATCTCGCAAGACTCTAAGGCCATTTTGGCTGCATGAAAAGCCAATTCTTTACCCGTTTCTTGGGCACGACGGACAAATTTTGTCATACCTGCACCAACAATCGCAACTCGATTACCCATTGATACCTCCTTCATTTGATAGAATAACGACCACAGCGCTGGTGGTCGGTAACCCTCGCCAACTTTGGACTAAGGCGGTTTTGGCACCTTTTATCTGATTTTTCCCGGCATTTCCACGGAGTTGTTCAACTGCACAATATAACCTTGCCAGTCCTGTGGCTTCGTAAAGATAACCCATTCCTAAAGCACCACCTGAAGGATTAACAGGAAACTTACCATTGATTTCTGTAACCCCGTTGTCAATATATTGACCCGCACCACATTCACAAGTTAGTTTTAATGCCATCATATGTTGTAACTCTTTGTAAGAATAGCGGTCATCAATCTCAGCAAAGCAAAGGTCTTTGGTCGGATCACTAATTGCAGCCATTTGATATGCCATTTCAGCGGCTTTGGTCACATATTCAGGATAAACCCAATCTCGGGATTCGAGTGACGGTGTCCCATTACACCAACCAATGCCTTTAATCCAAATTGGGTTTTTAACTATTGCCTTTGCTTTTTTTTCTGATGCTAAAACAACAACTACTGCACCATCAACTGGTTGCGCAATATCTAATTCAGTTAAAGGACAGGCTACTCCATCAGCATACTTAAAATCATCCAAGCTCAATTTTGCTGCTCGTCCAGCAATCGGATTATTTAAAGCGTTTTTACGGTTTTTGATAACCACTTTAGCACATTGCTCAAAAGTAATACCTGTTTCATAACAGAAACGATTCATTTCGAGACCGGCAATAAAATGAGTATTTAATTTTAAGGGACGATTAAAAATTGGGTCTTGGGCACAAGCTTCAATTCCATCTGGACTAAGCATGTTTGACGGCTTACAATGGGCTTCGACAACCGCAACATCAAACTGACCAGTCTTTATCTGTAAAAAAGTAGTCGCTAGTCCGTGTAAACCATCACCCGCGATTGTATGCATTGGTTTTAATGCTGCACCTAACTGGTCTGGAACATACTCGTCAAAGATTGATGTTCCTTCAATATAATCTTCAGCACAGGTGACAAAAGTATCAACATCTTTACGAGGATTAATGCCACAGTCTTCATATGCTTTAACTGCTGCTTCAAACATCAATTCTTTATATGAGACATCGCTCGAGATGGAACGGAATTGAGTTGCACCTATCCCAATAATGGCAACTCGTTCACTCATTATACCTCCATTTCTTTGTGTTTGATTTGAAAATAATTAATTAAAAAAAATTTTTTTATGTTATTAAAATTAAAACCTCTGGGATGAGTTAGGCATATTATGGACTCATAAAAAACAATATCATTGAGTCCACTCAGGGCCATATACTATAATAATTAAAACCAATTATGTGTCAAGAGATAACTATTTATTACATCCTCAATCATCCTTCTTAATAATTATTAGACCGCATTATATGGCCTTGATCTTTACTCCCTTATTTTGTATCTTAAAACCTGAATTTTTTCCTAACTCGATATCTGAAAATGAAGAGTAAATACCGATTATGAAAATTACAAAGATACCCTTATTTTGCTGAAGCATTAAATCGTTAAATAAAAGATAATATAGTAAACCAATTAAAAAACAAAAATCTCTTGTTGTCTTTAATTCTGAGTGAAGCAGGGCACAATACCCCTTTTTCGTTGCTATTTTATATTACTTTCGGAATATTAATAAGTTATCCAAACATCTGGCTTTATAAAAACTCTATTTATAAATAGAATAAATTTATATATATTTTAGCTACTTACCGCCACCAAACATTACACCAATAGAAACAAATGGTCCTTTTATTTTGATATCCGGCCCTTGAATATTGGCAAATTCTTCGTGCGTCCAACCACTGTTGAGTGGTGAATAAAGATAACCGCCTTTCAAGTGTAGGCCAATTACATTAATTGGAATATCTAATGCTAAACTTGGAGATAAAATAAGACCACCTTTAGATACCTGTGATTTTCCACCTGGATAAAATAGTAAGCTATCAAGATTAGTTGGTGCTTTGAGTGCTTTGATCTTTAAACCAACACCATAGCCACCTATTCCCAGTTGAGGCGTAATTATGAGATGTTTTAGATTAACTAATGCGTAACCAACTTCAAATAATCCAAAGCCATAACCAATTTCAACTGAGACACTGTCATTGGTAACAACTTTACCACCACCCATACCAATTCCGCCAAACCTGACCCGATTCCCTTGTCCCCAACCACCACCGCCAAAGACAAATTGCTCATTGTTCAAAGTATCAAGATTATGGCGGGTTAAATAATTATTTAGTTCGTGAAAATTAATCATGGTTAAACCTGCAGTAAAATACCCTGCGCCTCGGCCTTCTTCCATCATTCTTTTGTGTCGTTTTTTATGTATCTTAAATCTCTTTTCGCTGGGCATTTCAGGCCACATACAACCCTTGCCTTTCATACGCATTTTGGGTTTCATTATCGGACACATTGGCGTCGGTCCTTTTGGCGGTAAAATAAAACTCTTATGGCAATGTGGACAAAGTATTTTCATTGGTGGGATATTCATTGCTTCACCTTCTATTTCCATACCTTCCATTTCAGGCACCTCGGATACTGGTGGTTTAGGCATTTCCCCTAAAATAACTTTAATGTTCTGTTCTTTGTTTTTAGTTTTAACTACCAAATTTGCTTCGTCATTCGGTTTGGTTTTTTCTAAGACGGATATGAGTTCGGCTCGATTCTTAACTTTAACACCATTCACGCTTAAAATTGCCATTCCTTCAACTAAACCAGCCTTTTGAGCCGGGCTTTCTGGTAATACTTCGTCGATTATTAACTGGCCATCTTCTTCATTGGTTACGACACCTAAAAAGCCACGTTTGGGTATATCTTCTTTGATGACAACTTTTTTCTCGACAATTTTTTCTTCTTCCGCAGGCATATTTTGCAGATGTTTACACTCGTGAGGATGAGCGGTTTGTTGCACTTCCATTTTACATTTTTGTGGATTATCTTTGCATTCATCGCACATTGATCGAGCCCAGACATTACTTATAGTAACTATCCCAAGACACAAAATGGTAACTAAGATTATTTTATTGAAATTTGTTTTTAACATAAAAACTCCTTTCTTGTTTTATTCACTTTGTTCCTGCAATTTTTCAATATCTCTAAACATTTGTAGGGTCTCTTCTGCATCTTTTTTATCTAAAATATGAATTGCAAAGCCGGCATGCATGATAATATAGTCACCAACTTTCGCATCCGGACAGAGCATCAAATTGGCTTCTCTTCGCACACCATAAACATCAACAATTGCACTGTCGCCTTGAATAGAAATTATTTTTGATGGTATTGCTAAACACATACTAATCTCCTTGATTGGGTGAATAATAAAAGACGCGGTCTTTAATTGCCACATTGAGTTTACGCGCAACTACAGGACACTTTGCCATTAAGATAAAAAAGCAATCCCTTTCGTTATCGACCAATGACTCAAAATTAGCATGGCCTTTTGCAATCACAATGTCGGCATTGTCAAAAGCATAACGAAACTCATCACTCACACATTCAAAATCAACACCCAAATGTCGGTAATGATTTAGCTTATTGACCGTAATGATGTTGCCAAAATTATCTAAACCAGATTCGCGGGCATCAGTAATTGTTGCGTCATTAAGAATTGGTCGTGCTTTTACTGCAATCGTAATTTCTATTCCTTTAAGTCGCTCAATTAAAAGTTTATCAAAATAGATTTCGCCGCTATTATCCAAAATATAGAGAATACTTTTTGCGCTACGAAGCTTTTCCTTAAAAACCTTATAATCATCAA
This sequence comes from Caldifarciminota bacterium, assembly GCA_965649215.1. Classification (GTDB taxonomy): domain Bacteria; phylum Hydrothermota; class Tepidihabitantia; order Tepidihabitantales; family CAIPLT01; genus JAGXRL01. The sequence continues at coordinate 41,182 of CBFGJZ010000010.1, read as the reverse complement.
TTTTAAGCGGTATTTGAAGCATTGCTTTAATTTCATCAGCATAGGAATTTTCTGGCTTAAGCAAAGTATAAATTACCGATGGGCCAACATCGATTAGATTACCTAAAGCCGCAATCTTAATTGCGTCATGAATCGGATCGGTTGAGCGATGTAGTTCTTTATTAAAATATTCTGATAATTTCTTGCCGATTTCATTCTGTTCGCGTTTCGTTTTCAGATAAGGGTCGTCAATTCCCAATAAATCATAAACTTTATCTAAAACTACAGATGTATATTTTGACGGTGGATCGTCTAAACTTAACTCGGCAGCAATATCTAAAGCATGATGACGAATTTTGGAAAGCATCTCATCAGTTTTACAATCATCGTTGTTAGCGGTTAATACCTTCACTAATCGTTCTGACTGCTTAATCACACAAGGCACACACATCGGTTCTGAATTCATACTTATATTATAAACAAATTACCTTTACATGTCAAAAGTTAAATCAAAAAGTCTGCCATTTTCGTATTCTGTAAAAAAGTTATTATGTAGTTACCCTAAAAACAACTATGGCAATTTTGTTTAGATGTCGTTTTATTATTGCATATTATAAAAACAAACACACTACAATTCACAATCGCAAATGAACATGTCTCTAACCCCTTGATTGTTAATTAGTTAACCTAAGATTTATTGATTTAAGTCTATTATTTTGTCTCGTTTGATGTTTCGGAAATTTTCTCTTCTTTAGTTTCTAAGTAGTTTTTATCATCTTTCTTTTTAGCAATTACCAAATAAGCGCAAGTCGCACCACAACACCATACGGTAGTACCATAAGAGATAACCAACAGAATTATAAAGAAATAGACTAAAATTGCTACAATTGATGTGATAGTCATGGTTACATTAACCGCGGTATAAGCCGGTGGCATAAAGATATACCCCCCAAAGAATAACGAATTAAGCTTTTCTGTCAAAACAGCAATTGGCTCGGGACACCAATAAGGAATTGTTAAACGGAAGGTTGATAAGGCATTTTCAACCAAGATGAATATTTTGTTGCCCATAAAAATACCTAAAATATTAGTAGCGACATTTGCTCCCAAACGCGCAAATAGACCGAAGAGATAATAACCAACTTTAGAGAGAAAACCAATAATGAGCGAATACCAAATTAATCGGGCTGGTTGTTCATTTAGTGATGAGAAAATTTCAAAAATTGTATCAAATGCATCTCCTTCAGTGACTGCAACAATAGTCGGTGTATAAAGGAGTGTAAAAATGAATACAATTACTAAATAAACTATGAGCAAAGAAGCAGCAAAAGCCGGAATGAGCATAATACCCGTAAAGAGCTCACCAAAATAAGGAATTTTTCCTATTAACGATAAGATTAAACCGCAAAGTACAATGGAAATAATGAAAATTACAATTAATAAGGGGCTCATGACGATTGATTTTATTCGTTCATTGGCAAAACTGAATGCTTTTGCTATCGGATAAAAGTCATCGCCTTTCAATTGCTCAATCGTAACTTTAACCACCGCAGTTGCAGTGATCAACATAACAATTACCGCGTATGTAACACCAATTGCCCAAATAATCCATCCGTACCAATTAAGGGATTCAGGAATCGGAAAAATGCGATATACTTGATAGGTGTCAACAAATCGCCAACCAACGGTCATCAGAGCTAC
>CBFGJZ010000010.1:33571-39405 GCA_965649215.1 Caldifarciminota bacterium | reverse complement strand
ACATACGAAAATACTACATATCCAACTAATGCTAAAAACCAACCCCAAACCATCATTGCTAGTTTTTTGGCAGAAAAAGCTAATCGTAACGCTCGAAATACATCTTTATAATTAAAGTGAAGTTGCGTCATACTGCCTCCTTATCTAAAAACTTTATATCCATCTTTATCTTACTTAACTAAATAAATCTTTCTAAAAAATAAAATAATCACAAATAAAATTAAACCGATACCACCAATTACAATCCATCGCAACGGTAAATTCACCTGCTTTTTTCTTTTAATTAAACGAAATTTATTACGATCATCTAAATTAATCATCTCATATCAGCATATAAATAAAATCCGTTCCTGTCAAGCATATCATAATATAAAAAGTATAAACTTATATATAAGTATATTATTTTATTATACCTGTGGATATCTTGACAAAACTCATTGTTCTCAAATTTAACAGTGTTTCTTTCGTCAACATTAAAAATAATTAAAAAATCAAATTGTGAATAATTCTCAATGATTTATTATTTAACTTAACTTATTTGAAAATTTTCAACAATTAAGATAAAAAATTAACAGCTAAAAACACTACTTATCCACCATTTATTAACATAGATATACGTTGAATATCTTGACTTAAAGAAGTATTTTCTTTTTTAAGAGTGGTAATTTTTTCTATTGCATGAATTACAGTTGAATGATCTTTACCTCCAAAATAAGCACCAATCTCTTTTAAAGATAATCCCCCAAAAGTTCTTAATAAATACATAGCGACTTGACGGGCTAATGCTAAATTGGCAGTCCTTTCTTTAGATTGTAATTGCTCAACTGTTAAATTGTAATGAGTAGCCACCACCTCAATAATCTTTAATGGTTTTGGCGATGATTTTACTACCGCCAAATCAGAGAGAACCTTTTTAGCAAGTTCTAAAGTTAATTTCGAATTAGTCAGTGAAGCATAACCACTAATTCTAATCAATGCGCCTTCTAATTCACGAATATTTGTTTTAATGTTTTCAGCAATAAAAAATATAATATCAGAACCGACGTTTAAATTTTCTCTACTGGCTTTATTGTTTAAAATTGCAATTCGAGTTTCTAAATCCGGTGGTTTTAAGTCACACACCATACCCGACATCAAACGAGAAACTAACCTTTCTTCTAATGTTGGAATTTCCCGGGGTGGTCGATCTGAAGTAAAAACAATCTGTTTTCCCATTGCCTGCAAATGATTAAAAAGGTGAAAAACATCTTCTTGTAATCGTTCTTTTCCTTTAAGATAATGAATATCATCAAGTAATAATAAATCTAATGTACGATATTTATTATTAAACGCAATATGATTTCTTTCTTGAATGGATTGGATTAAATCTAAAAACATCTGCTCTGCAGGCGTATATAGTATTTTAAGTTTTGGGTTTTTTTCTTTACAATAATTACCAATCGCATGTAAAAGATGTGTTTTACCAAGACCAACTCCACCATAGATGAATAAGGGATTATATGCTTTGGCTAAAGCATCAGCTACTGCTTTTGCTGCCGCATAACAAAAGCGATTAGATTCTCCAACTATAAAATTATCAAAAGTATATTTAATTAACAAACGACTGTTATTATATTTATTATAACTTTCAGAGAATTGAACAAGACTTTTTGAATTATCTTTATCATCCTCTACAGCGATTTTATTTTCTTCAACAATCTCAAAAGCAACTTTTAAATCACTGAAGCGAGATTTGCTAATCACATGCAATAAATGGTTTAAATAATATTCAGAAATCCACTCGATAAAAAATTGATTTGGCGCACCTAAAATTAACTTATGGTCTTGAATTTCTAATGGTCTTAACGGCTCAAACCAAGTGGCAACCACATCTTGATTAACAACTGCTTTTAAGCCAGTTATAATTTCGTTCCAATAATTAATCAAATCATTATTCATATACAAAACTTATCAACACTCATTCCCTAAAGTTATCCACAAACTTATCCACAATTAATGTTTCTTTTAACTCATTGAAAAACAAAAAGATAAATAATTTTATTATAACTTTCCACATTTTACAATTTTTTTTAAAACAGCAAATAGCTTAATATATTATTTAATGCATTTTAATAAATGCCACTACGAATGCTCGTTTTTACTCTACTAAATTTTTTAGAGGTTGTCAAGAAATTTATAAAAATTATTTAATTAAACCGGCAATTACTGCTTGTCCCAAACCAATACCACTATCATTTACTGGTACTTGATTGTTTGTGAAAAATATAAAACCATTATTTATTAATTTTTTTCTAAACTTAGTCAGGAGAATACGATTTTGAAAAACTCCGCCACTCGCACAAACTTTATTAATTCTAAACTGATTGGCAATGAAATTAACTCGGGCAACAAATTCATCAACAATTCTATTATGAAAGTACAACGCGATGTCACTAACAGGTATATATGCATGTTTTAACTTAACAATGTCATTTATAATTTCACTTGGGTTAATTAGAAGATCTTGGCAATTACTTTTTCTAAAAGACCTTTTATCCAGGACTTTTTGTAATACTTTTCTATCGATTGGTTTGCCTTGCATTGCTGTCGCTTCCAAGCTAATCGGCGCTTGTCCTTCAAAAGTTTGTTTGTGACAAATTCCTAAAATAGAAGCTATTGCATCAAAAAGACGAGCCAGACTTGAAGTCAATATTTGATATTGATTCATATTATAATTTTTTATCGTTCTTAAATAAAAATTAGCAATTAATTTAGGATTCGTGATGATACTATCACCACCTACAAATGGTAAGTATTGCAAATGGCCCATTCTTTTATATCCATTAAAATCTACAACCATAATTTCACTACCCCAAATTGCTTTATCATCACCATATCCTGTGCCGTCAAACCCAAGACCAATAACAGGTTGGTTAATCCCGTGTTCAGCTAAGACACTAACTATATGTGCATAATGATGTTGAACTTTTACTAATTCTAAGCTATGTCGAGAAGCGTACTCAACGGCCAATCTACTTGATATATAATCTGGATGTAAATCACATGCTACGATTTCAGGTCTAATTCCAAACCAATTAATATATTTTTTAATCATATCTAAACAGAACTCGACACACTCGCCAATTGCTAAATCACCAATGTACGGACTTAAAAATACTTTATTACCACTTCCCAACACAAAACAATTCTTTAAATCAGAACCAAAAGCTAAAACTGGCTTTAAGTGAATACCATTTAATAATAATGTCCTTGGCACATATCCACGTGAATATCGAATAATAATAGGTGATTTATTATTAAACACCACAGAATCATCACATTTTGAATTAATATCGCGATTATTATCTAAAACATAATCAACTATCTTATTAAGCTTATTTATGACTTCATGTCTATTACTTAAAATTGGTGCACCTTTTAAATTAGCGCTGGTCATTATTAGGACATCTAATTGCTTATCATGAAGTTTAGAACACTTCTTAGATGTTTCACGTGAAACATGTTTAAATAAGAGTCTGTGTAAGGGGGTGTATGGTAGCATAACCCCCAGATATGCATTATTTGGTGCTATATGCGGAGAGATAATTTTATCGGCCAATGGGCGCTTTTTTAATAGTATTATTGGTGCAATCTTTGATTTTAATAATTTTAATTCATTTTTATTTAAAAAGCACAAATTTTTTATAATTGTTGTATTTTTACACATTATAGCAAATGGTTTTACAGGTCTTTGTTTACTTTTTCTTAATTTTTTTACTGCCTTGTTGTTTTTTGCATCAACTGCAATTTGAAAGCCACCGATGCTCTTGATAGCAACTATTTTACCTATTTTTAATAAATCTTGCGTTTTGTGAATCAACGCCTTATTGTCTCTGCTTGTTTCTATTTTTCCGTTTTTTATATTTATAAGATAAAGTTGGGGGCCACATTTAGGACAGGCATTGGGTTGCGCATGAAATCTTCTATTAGATGGGTCGATATATTCTTGATAACATTCAGGACACATTTTAAATTTTGCCATAGTAGTTCTTTTGCGGTCATAAGGCAGTTCTTTAATTATTGAATATCTTGGGCCACATTGAGTACAATTAGTGAATGGATAATAATAACGACGGTTATTGATGCTTTCTATATCCTTTATGCATTCCGTGCATACACATAAATCAGGCATTATCTGTACTTCATTAATCTTTTTCTTATTTGTGTTGCTTTTTCTAATTATAAAAGACTTAAATTGTTTTTGTTTTGAAAGTGATATTTTTATATTTGTAATCTTTGCTAAAGGTATGTGGTTTTTTTGTAATCTATTAAGTAATTTCTTAACATTTCTTCCTTGTGCTTTAATAATAACACCCATTTTTGTATTTTGAACATAGCCAGTTAAATTCAATTTATTTGCCTGATTATAAATAAACGGCCTAAAACCAATCCCTTGTACTAAACCTTGCACTAAAATTGTATAAGTTTTTACAACAATTGGCATAATAAAAGAATTTTTAATGAGTTAAAGGATTGATGATATTGTATTGATCATTGTATATTGAATTTATTGTTTAAGTTTTTAAAGGTTTCTTTTCTGCGGCAGGGAATAATACATTATTAAGAATCAAACGATAACCTGGTGAGTTTTTATGTAATTCAAGGTTAGTGGGTGGATCACCAATCCGATGTGCGAAATCTTCGGGGTCATGTCCACCAAGAAATGTGAAGGTCCCTTTGCCGTATTTGCCGTGAATATATTTTACTTGTTCAGTATTAGCAATTTCGCCAAGTATTAAGATGTTTTTCTTAATCTTGTCTCGTCTGAAACCACAGTTTTGTCCTAAAAATTCTTTTATTAGACTTACATGATTTTGCACAAGCATAGTCGGGACTGGGTCGTATTTTGCAGAAAAATCAAATAATGAAAAATATACATCAGGACCACGGACCGTAGCTTCAAGATAAGTGTCAATATCAGAATGTTCGTAAATCAGTGGATTAGTTACAGGAGTGAAGTTTTCAAAGGCTAAACATTTACTATAATCAAGTTTGTTTAAATAATTAGGATCAACAGGATCGTTATCGAACTCGGCAGGTACAATATCAGTATTTTCGGCTGCCAAAGCAATATCTGGCGTATCTGTCGCAGAACACATCGCAAAAACCATCCCGCCACTTTCAATGTACTTTTTTATCTCCTTTATTACAGCTAGTTTTAATTTAGATACTTTGTTGAATCCCAAAGATTTAGCCATAAATTGATTAATCTTAACATCATTTTGATACCATTCGGTGTTATGATAACTGGCATGAAATTTGCCAAATTGGCCGGTGAAATCTTCATGATGTAGATGTAACCAGTCGTACTGATATAATTTGCCTTCTAATACCTCTTTATCCCATAATTTATCATAAGGAATTTGGGCATAATCTAAGGCAAGTTGAACTGCATCATCCCAGGGGAGCGCATTAGGTGGCACATAGACTGCAATTTTTGGTGCTTTTTCAAGCAGAATCGCATCCATATTTTCTTGTTCTATGGTTTTCCTAATGATTAGTTCTTGATTCGCATTAATTAATTCGTAACGAACGCCTTTAACTTGACATTTTTTTATAACATTTTGATTTTCTGATATTAAAAACGAACCACCCCGATAATTTAAAAGCCACTCAACATTAATTCCATTTTGTAAAGCATCATATGCAACCCCATAAGCCACTAAATGATTTGTTTGGGTTAAGTCCATCGGAATCAATATCTTAGCAAAAACAGATTGTATGGAAAGTATTAAAATTATGTAAACAAAAATTAACTTTTTCATTTGTTGATAATTCTTGTTCCTATGTTATTA
>CBFGJZ010000010.1:29255-33473 GCA_965649215.1 Caldifarciminota bacterium | reverse complement strand
ATGATTTGTTTGGGTTAAGTCCATCGGAATCAATATCTTAGCAAAAACAGATTGTATGGAAAGTATTAAAATTATGTAAACAAAAATTAACTTTTTCATTTGTTGATAATTCTTGTTCCTATGTTATTATTTATTAAACACTTATAAAGATTATTCGGATTTGTAATTATTACTTGCTTAGATTGATTATGTTGCAAAAAGTTTATACCTGCAATTATTTTGGGCTTCATACTACCCTCTTGAAAATGTCCTTGTTTTAAATATTTAAGTGCTTGATTTTTAGTGATTTTCAATAAGGGTATTTGGTTTGGTTTGTTAAAGTTCAAGTATACGCGGTCCACGCTAGTTGAGATGATTAAGATTTTTGCATTAATTAAGCTTCCAATTAATGCCGAAGTTAGGTCTTTGTCAATAACAGCAGGTAGTGGTTTGAGCAGTTTATTATTATCTTCATAAACAGCAATCCCACCACCGCCACCGGCAATAACAACGATATCGTTTGAAAGCAAATGGATAATTTCGTTGATTTCAACGACTGATTTGGGTTTTGGAGAACTGACCATTCGACGATAACCACGCCCCGCATCTTCTTGCATAATCCATTTTCGCTCCTGTTGTAATGTGATGGCTTCTTTTTTTGAATAAAAGGGTCCAACTGGTTTAGTAAATTCATTGAAGGCAGGGTCATTCTTATCAACAATTACTTGAGTTATTACGGTTACTACATCTTTATTCAATTTTCTTTTTAAGAATTCATTCTTTAATGATTGTTGAATCATATAGCCAATTTCGCTTTGGGTAATGGCATTAGCCATGTCTAGCGGTATTTCAGCAAGATGTTTCCGAGTTAAATAAGACCGAATTAAGATATCGCCAACTTGAGGACCGTTACCATGCGTAATTAGAACTTTATAGCCAAGTTTAGCAATTTTAGCAATATTTGCGGTTGTTTCTTGAACGGTTTGCATCTGTTCGGCAAAACCAACTGATTGTCTGCCGTTTTTAACAAGTGAATTTCCGCCAATCGCGATCACAACAATATCTCGGTTTGAGTATGATTTACTCATAATATAGTTTAGATGGAAATTATCAAGCTGTCAATAAAATAAGATATAAGGCTATAGAGCTACCACCTCACAAGATACCGAGATTAGTTTTCTCATTATTGTGTGGTGGCCAAAGAAATGCCTAGTAATTTTGCTCAAACGAAAAATCTCAGATCATGTTGACATAATTATTTTATTGAATTATTTTATTGTAATGGCAATATCTAAAAAAATCGCGCGTATAATTGATGTTAATATCAATCGTTTCTCGGAAGGAATGAAAGTTGTTGAAGATCTATTGCGTTTTTATTGGCAAGATCAAAAAATACTCTTTGAATTAAGAAAATTGAAAAATTTATTTTGGCAACATTTTGGCCAATATCGTAATCAAGTTGTTTTCGCACGGGCAAGTTATCAAGATATTGGCCGACAAATTGATTTTGATATTCAGAAGCGCAATAAAATTATCGATGTAGTAAATGTCAACTTTAAACGTTGTCAGGAATCTGCCCGCGTACTAGAAGAGATTTTTAAAAAAGTCTCTCCGTCCCAAAGTCGGTTTTGTAAAACATTGAGATTTGCTCTCTATGATATCGAAATGGCTTTTCTAAAACACATTAGCATTAATTTTAATCCTCTGTTATATGTAATTTTAGATATTACAACAATTGGCCGTAAATATTTAACCGATATAACTAAAGCATGTATTGACGGCGGGTGTACTCTGCTTCAATTAAGGGAAACCGATACATCTTCAACTCGTCAATTTCTTAATGATGCCGAACAAATAAGAAAGGTTAGTAAAGATGCAAATATAAAACTAATTATAAACAATCGACTTGATATTGCATTAGCAATTAATGCGGACGGTGTTCATTTAGGTAAAAATGATATGCCGATTAAAAAAGTAAAATCATTATTGAATAGCGATATGCTTATTGGTATAACCGTCCGGAATGTAAACCAAGCACAACGTGCCGAAAAAGCAGGAGCGAATTATGTTAGTCTCGGTTCAATTTTTCCATCTCCAACCAAAACCAAAATTCCAATCGTAGGTATTAATACTCTAAAAAAAGTCAGTAAGACGGTTTCAATTCCAGTAATTGCAATTGGGGGGATAAATAAAAATAATGTTATAGAAGTTATCCAAAATGGAGCAGATGGCGTTGCAGTCATTTCCGCTGTGTTTAAGGACTTAGATTTTACCAAAAAGAATTTTTATAAGATAATATTGAATAGATTAAAAATATTAAAAAAGACTATTCTAAAAGCCAAACAAAAGATTCCGTAATTTGCTAATAAAGCTATATTAAAGCTAGAACATCAGGTAATTCATAATTTATTTATTATTATGGTAATTCGCTGTAACAGTTGCTATTTATAATTGAATTTAAAAAAATTTTGGGAAAATTTACAAAATGTCTCTATTTTAATGCTTTAAGGTAACGATATAAATAATAACCCAGGGAAGTAATTATGAGTGTTATTACGATTACTAAAACTGCATTACGAATAATAGGAAGATAAGTAAAATCAAGTAAAAATGTAACAATCATTACCGCAAAGAAAAAGCCGGTGATTTTACCAATAACCGGCGATGAATAGATATAACTTTTTTTACGGATAATGTGAATACTGCCCATAGTAATTAAGAGATCTCTTAAAATAACGATGCCCGCAATCCAAAGAGGCAAATTATGAGTAATAGCTAAAGTCACTAAAATAGTACCAATCCAGATCTTGTCGACAAAGTGGTCTAAGATTTTACCAACATTTGTAACTTGATTCGTTTTACGAGCCAAATAACCATCTAAGGCATCAGTTACCCACGAGATGAGCATAAAAACTAAGGCCACGATATTTTGATGAGTAACTATTAAAAATAGAATCAAAGGCAGTAAGATTAATCGAGAAAGGCTTAAGAGATTAGGAAGATTTATGAGCCGACCAACATCAAACTTATTATTCACGTTCAGTCCATTTCATTTTAGTACGCAAGATTTCATAATAGGATTTATTAGACGGAGTAATTAACCGTATTGAAAAATCAGCTTTAGTTATCGTGACTTTATCGTTTGGGTTTAACGGTCGTTGTTCTTGTCCATCAATAGTAACAATTGCATTTTCAGAAGTTTTAGTTAGTTGTAAAGTAATGATTTCGTCACTCGGAATAATTAAAGGGCGAGCAGACAAAACATGCGGTGAAAGAGGTGTGATAATAATTGCTTCCATTGTCGGAAAGACAATCGGCCCGCCCGCTGCTAATGAATACGCAGTTGAACCAGTTGGTGTACTTACGACAACGCCATCCGCAACTAACTTACAAATATGTTGCTTGTTGCTATTAAGCATTATTTCAATAATACGACAATGTTCGGCCATATTGATTGCACAGTCATTTAAGGCAAAGAACTTTTCTTTTTGTCGATAAGTGACTTCTAAAACCATGCGCATTTCTTCTCGATAATTTTTATTAAGAAAATCAATAAGTGCTTGTTTACTTTCTTCGGCGGAAAAAGTTGTCATAAAACCTAACCCACCAAGATTAATACCCATAATTGGAATGCCTTTTGCTTGAATTAAGCGAGCAGTTCTTAACAGAGTTCCGTCCCCACCTAAAGCGATAACTAAATTGGCAGTTTTTGTAAGATCTTCAATTTTAGTAGCGTAACGAGTTATGTTAAGTTTCTGAGCAGATTCTTCTTCTAACATAACTTCAATACCATTTTTACAAGCAAAATTGATTATTTCCTTAACTACTTTTTTGGCTAATGGTTTTTGATGGTTAACAATTAAACCAATTTTCATATCAACTCCTACTTAAAGAATTATCAATTTATCACCCAAGTCAAAATTGGGTTTCTGTCTTTCTTGTTGGTAGCGATGAATAGTTTTATAATGTTTAACAATTATTACCAAAACTAATTATAGGTATTTATTATAAATGCATATCTTATTAAATGATTATAATCGTTAGCAAGTACAATCGGTATTGATAATTTGTTTAATAATTCACCATGCTGAGGATTAATTTCTAATGCTAAAAGACTTTTTGCCGTTAAATAATTTGGTGCTTGCTTAATAATTTGTTTAATTATTTCAAATCCACCACTGCCGCCATTTAAAGCAATCATCGGTTCATAATTTTTTACTGAATAAGGCAGACTTTCTA
>CBFGJZ010000010.1:7599-29156 GCA_965649215.1 Caldifarciminota bacterium | reverse complement strand
TTTCTTTATTATCAAGGTAAGGCGGATTAGAAATTATTAAATCAAATTTTGTGTTGAGACCAGAAAAGAGATTTGATTTGATAAGTCTTATCTGCTGTGATAAGTGATATTTTTTTATGTTGATTTCACTTACTGCCAAGGCATCTTCCGATATATCCGTAGCAATAATTTTGGATTGGGGATAGATTTTCGCTAAAGCAATTGCGATATTGCCTGAACCTGTTCCGAGGTCTAAGATTGTTTTTGGTTTGATTTGATATTGACTTAATAAATCTGTTGTCTGTTCAATAAGTAATTCGGTTTCGGGTCTTGGAATCAACACTCGACCATCGACATATAACTCAAAATTCATAAAATATGCTTTCTTAACCAAATAAGCAATAGGCATATGTGGTTTGTATCTTTTAATTAATTGATGGTAACGAGTTAAAATCTCAGGTTTATTAATTGGAATATCTTGATAGATGAGATATCGTGGTTTTTGTAAAAGGGATTGGATAAAATATTCCGCATCACTACGGTTATTAAAATAAGACTCAGCTTGTTTAAGTAACTGACGAGCAGTAATAATCATTTTTTTGATTGTAATAATTTATTAATTTCAGCTTGTTCCAAGGGATTGATAAGATAAGATAATTCGCCATCCATGATTTCATTGAGATTATGAAGGGAAAGGCCAATCCGATGGTCGGTGACTCGATTTTGTGGGTAATTATAGGTGCGAATTTTTTCTGAGCGTTCACCGCTGCCAATCTGACTGCGACGCTGAGCTCCTAATTTTTTTTCTTCCTCAGACTTTTTAAGCTCTAATACTCGCGCTCGTAAAATTTTCATAGCCTTATTGCGATTTTTAATTTGACTGCGTTCATCCTGACAAGAAACTACAATGCCAGTTGGAATATGTGTTATCCGCACTGCGGAATCCGTTACATTGACATGTTGACCACCGTGTCCACCGGCTCGAAAAACTTCAATCTTTAAATCTTGGGGGTCAATTTTAAGCTCAATTTCCGTGGGCTCTGGTAAAACCGCGACAGTAACGGTTGAAGTGTGCAACCGACCCGATGCTTCAGTTAAAGGTACTCGCTGCACCCGATGGACACCACTTTCAAAACGAAAATTACGATAAGCATCCTCACCTTCGACTAAAAAGATAATTTCTTTATAACCACCTAAATCACTAGGACGGGATGATAAAACTTCATAATTTAATTTTTTCTTCTCTATAAATTTAACATACATACGAAATAAATCAGCAGCAAAAATTGCTGCCTCTTCGCCGCCGGCCGCAGCGCGTATTTCAACTACGCAAGGTAATTGCCAAGACGGATCTTTTGGGACTAAATAAAACAGAAGATTATGTTTTAATTCTGCTTGGCGTTTTTCTAACACCAACAGTTCTTTTTCAGCTAATTCTTTAATTTCACTATCACTACTTGCTTGTAAATCTTTAGTTTCTTTAATTTCTTTAAGAGTTGATTTATAAGCTTGAAGAGTTTGGAGAATTGTCTTTATATCTTTATATTCCTTACTTAAGTTTTGCATTTGTTGAGCATCAGATAATACTGCCGGCGTAGCCAACAATCGTTCAATTTCTTGAAGACGTTGATGCAATGGTGCTAAACGATTTTCTAATTCTTCGAGCGAAGTAAAGTCTTCCATATCGTTATCGGTTAGATTGAAGTTTAGCTTTTTATCTGCTGCACAAAGGACTGGATTTTATCCATAAAAGTGTTGTTTTCTACATCCGAAGCCTTCACACTTAAAAGTGCTTTTGGTTTAATCTGACATAGGGCTTGAAGTTCATCAAAAACTTTACCACTATCACTTCCTCCGAAAGTACAGAAAAAGGCAGTATTTTTAATTTTACCGATATTATTATTTAAGTATGTTCTAATAGCCGGAGCGGGCATACCAGCCCAGTTAGGAGTGCCAATTACAATTAAATCATAAACCGATGGATCATATTTTGGTTCCTGGATTTTTGTCAACCTTTTACGAAAAGCATCAAAACCAGCGGCAAGCCAACCAAAAATACCTTTCCGATTTTTTAAGTCAATTATTTCTTCGCGATCGCATTGTAGCATTGTGCTTAATGTCTGGGCGATTGTCCGAGTATGGCCATCCCGTGAATAATAAACAACTAATATTCTCATAATTACTCCCTACAACAAAAATATAAATAAAGTATAAGACATAATACCCCTCTGTCAACCCTACAAAAATATTAGGCATTGAATAACGATATTTAATATAAATAGTCGATAAGTTGACTTAATAATTATCATAAGTTATACTTGTTTTATGAATAAAAAGCTTTTTATAATTGTTTTCTCTTTGATTGTTGTAATAGGCAGTTTGATTGTATTAAGAAATCGGCCAATAAAACATTATATTGATTACCCACCTGATAGCGCAAAAATTATACCCGTCACATTGCAGGGTGAGATTACAAATTCGCGTACTACCGCAATAGTTATAGCCGCGCGCAAAGTAAGTCCTGCCGTTGTTTCAATTACAGTTATTCAAGAAAGAATAGTCAGAACGACACCTTTTATGAGTCCATTTGCGGATCGTTTTTGGGATGATTTTTTTAGAGATTTTTTCCCACCCCGCCAGTATAAAGAGCAAATTCAGAGTTTGGGATCGGGAGTGATTATTAATCAAGAAGGCGATATCATCACGAATGCTCACGTTGTTGAAGGTGCTACCAAAATAAAAATAACCCTACCCGATACCAGACAATTTGATGGTGAACTAGTAGACATTGATCGTACCCACGATTTGGCGTTAATTAAAATTAAAGGGAAAAATTTACCCTATGTTACTTTAGGTAATTCGGATGATTTAATGATCGGTGAATGGTGTATTGCTTTAGGTAATCCATTCGGATTTTTATTAGAAGATGCTCAACCATCAGTAACAGTTGGCGTGATCTCGGCGCTTAACCGCACCCTCAAATCTACTCAAAGCGATGGGCGGGAGTTTAAAAACATGATTCAGACCGACGCCGCAATTAATCCCGGCAATTCAGGCGGACCGCTGGTAAATGCATTAGGCGAAGTGATTGGTATTAATACTTTTATCTTTTCCCGTAGCGGGGGGTCTGAAGGCATTGGCTTTGCAATTCCGATTAACAGTGTCAAAAGGTTTATCCAAGCGAGTAAAGAAAATGTTAAGAAAATGGTAAGCGAAGACAAGATTGAGAAGATAAAAACCAAAATCGGTTTAACAGTTGCGGACAATAACTTTACTTTAATGAAAAAATATAATTTAAATACGGAAGAAGGGGTAGTTGTTATAGAAGTTGAAAAGAATTCAATAGCATCAGTGTTAAGCATTAATCCTGGTGATATTATCGTATCAATAAACAATCAGAGACCGAAAAATGCTCAAGATTTTGCCAAGCTAACCGAATCCGTTAGAAATCAATTAGATTTAGTGATTAATCGTTTTGGTGAACAAATTCGGATGTTTTATCGGTTCTAAAACAATAATTTATTAACTTCCTAATTTAAGTACAATTCTGTTTTTATTTTTCAGTAGTCAAGGAGATTATCACATAATCGCTTGTAATGACTTAACACGGACAAATGAAGCAACAGGGGTATTTTGTTAGCAGAAAAAATCCAAGATTGACTTTTAGCGCAATCACCATATAATAACATTGTGCTTGAACGATATTTTACTCCTGAGATGGGTGAATTATGGAACGAAGAAACGAAATTTAAGTATTGGCTATTGGTGGAAAAATCAGTTGCTGATGCTCAAGCCAAATTAGGCATTATTCCCAAAACATTAGCCCCACGACTTAGGAGAGTTAAAATTAATGTTAAAGAAATTGAAGAAATTGAAAAACTTACTCAACACGATGTAATTGCTTTTCTTAAGTCAATTGAGAATCAATTAGGCAAAGATGCTTTGTATTTGCATTTTGGATTGACTTCTTATGATATTGTTGATACTGCTTTGGTGTTGCGATGTCTGATTGCGTGTAATTATATTCTGGACGGTCTAAAAGAGCTTGCCCAAACAATCAAAAAACTTGCGGTCAAGCATAAGTATACGGTTATGATGGGCCGAACCCATGGTGTGCATGCGCAACCAATAACCTTTGGTTTAAAATGTCTTTCTTGGCATCAGGAGATTGTTCGGAATATAATAAGAATACAGAACGCTAGGAAAAATCTTGAGTACGGTAAAATATCTGGCGCAGTCGGTGCTTACAATGAGATTAATCCCAAGGTTGAGTTATTGGCATTAAAGAAGCTCGGATTAAAACCTGAACCAGTCTCGACTCAAATTATTCCTCGTGACCGTTACGCTGAATTACTAACAAGTTTAGCAATTTTAGCATCAGGATTAGAACGAATTGCTACTGAAATCAGAAATCTGCAGCGGACTGAAATTAATGAATTATCAGAGCCATTTGGTAAAACTCAACGCGGTTCGTCGGCAATGCCACACAAAAAAAATCCGATTATCTGTGAACGAATTTGTAGTTTAGCACGAATGATAAGAAGTTTTACTCAGATTGGATTAGAAAATATCGTGCAATGGCACGAGCGAGACTTGACTAATTCGGCCAACGAACGAATTGCGATTCCAGCCGCAACAAGTTTGGTCCATTATATGGTGATCAAGCTGAATAAAGTTTTAGCCGGCCTCATTGTTAATGTTGATAAGATGAGAGAAAATTTAGACCAATCGAAAGAACAGTTTTTTTCACAAAGTCTAATGATTGCTCTCATTAAAAAAGGAGTTGAGCGAGATCGAGCATATACCTTAACTCAAAAATTAGCATTTCAAGCCAAAGCACAGAATGAATATTTAAGTAATGTTGTCTTAAACGACCAAGAGGTTGGTAATTTATTTACGGACCGAGAAATTAAAGAGCTTTTTTCATTTAAAGATTTAAAACAAAAAGTAAACTATATCTTTAGAAGAACTTTTAGAAGGGAGTTATAATGATTGATTTTAGTTTAACTGAAGAACAAACAATGATTCAAAAACTGGCTCGTGATTTTGCCCAAAAAGAAGTCGCCCCGAAAATTAGAGAAAATGATCAAAAGGCATATTTTGATAGATCAATTCTTACCAAAATGGGTGAACTTGGGATATTAGGGCTTTCAATTCCAATTAAATATGGCGGTAGCGGTGGTGATTATATTTCTTTAGGATTGGCCTGCGAAGAGTTAGAATATGTTGATACTTCGCTACGAGTTATTTTATCAGTCCATATTGGATTAAATTCGTTAACAATACTTTCCTGGGGTAACGAAGATCAAAAACAGAAATATTTAGTACCTCAAGCCCAAGGCAAAAAAATTGCTACGTTTGGACTAACAGAACCTAATGCGGGCAGTGATGTCGTAGCAATCGAAACCAAAGCTACAAAAGATGGCGATTATTGGGTATTAAATGGTGAAAAGATGTGGATTTCTTTAGCTGATGTTGCGGATAATTTCTTGATTTTTGCCTGGACGGACCCTGAAAAACGTAAAAAACGAGACCATTCAGGAATTAGTTGTTTTATCGTCGAACGCGGAATGCCGGGTTTAACGACTGCAACGATTCATGGTAAATTAGGTATTCGAGCCGGCAATACTGGATCAATTTCACTTTCCGATGTGCGAGTGCCAAAAGAAAATATGCTTGGTCAAGAAGGAGAAGGGTTTAAAATCGCCATGTTTGCTTTAGACCAAGGTCGCTACACAGTAGGTTGGGGGGCAACGGGTTTAATCAGAGCTTGTTTAGACCATTCGGTTAAATATGCTAATGAGCGAAAAACTTTTGGTGATGTTATTGGTAAACATCAATTGATAAAAGAGATGATTGCCGAGATGGTGACAGGATATGAATGCGCTAAATTGCTAAATTTAAAAGCAGGCTGGTGTAAGAATAAAGGGCTGCGAAGCACGAAAGAGACTTCTCTTGCCAAAATGTATGCCTGTGATGCGTCGGAACGAGCGGCTTCGCATGCAGTACAAATTTATGGAGCGTATGGTTATTCAGATGAATATCCGGTTGAACGGTTTTATCGTAATTGTAAGGGTGCGGTAATTTATGAGGGTTCGCGCGAGATTCACAAATTAATGCAAGCAGATTATGCCTTAGGTTATCGAGTGGATAAACCGACTCGTTGCACTTTACCAATACCAGAGGAATAATAGTATTTCGAGATTAAAAATTCAAAATAAATGCGAATAATCCAGAAGAAAAGGTAAGGAATTTCGCATTTGAATTTTAAGAGGAGATAGAAAGAAATGCCAATAATTTATTTAAAATCAGGTGGTTATCTTGAATGCGAAGGATATACGATAAAAGATGGTTGTGCCAAAACGATTGGGGCGATTTTCAAAGAGACAACTTTTCCACCCGCAGGAACAAAGCAGGCAGAGTCAGCAATTCCACTTTCTAATATTCTTTTTATTCTACCGCAGAAAATCCAGTGAAGAGGTTTATTGAATATCTCCGAGTGATTTTTTTAAATATCAATTTTTCAGCGGAAAAATAAAATTATGAAGCCAAAAGTTATTATTCATAATACAATAAGTATTGATGGGGAAATGCTCGGCTTTGAGATAGATTCGGGTTTGCATTATAAAATTGCTAAGACATATAACCCTGATATTCATTTAGTTAGTGCACAAACTCTTAAGCAAGGTATCAAAGATATTCTAGGAGAAATACCCAAAGAAAGCAGTCAGGATTTTTTTAAACCAATTGTTAATCGCAATGATAAAAGACCAATTTGGGTGATTGTGGACACGCGTGGTTATTTACGGGGTTTATTACATGTTTTGCGCAGGTCATCTTATTGTAAAGATATTGTTGTGTTGGTCTGCAAGACAACACCGAGACATTATCTAAAATACTTAAAAGAACGCAATTATGATTTTATTCTGACGGGTGATTTTAAGGTTGATTTTAAAAAGACATTTGTTATTTTTCAGAAAAAACACCGAGTGAAAACAATCTTAACTGATGGTGGGCCAGCATTAAATGGTATTCTATTAGAAAAAGGACTCGTAGATGAAATCAGTTTGTTGATCGCACCAATTATTGTCGGGAAAAAGGATTTAAAAGTATTTGAGACTTTAAAAGAGACAAAAAAACTACAATTAAAGTCATGTAAGAATCTTAGTAAAGGGTATATTTGGTTAACCTATAAAGTGTTAAATTAGAGAAGAGATTAAGAAAAGACATCATACTAAACTAACAATAAATAACATTACTACCTTTTCAAAACTAAAACCATTTGATAAATTATGCGGCTAATTCCAATTATTGTTTTAATGTTTGTTTTTATTCTAATTGCAATTCGACAAGTTGGTAGATTTAAACTACAAATCTGGCAGATTATGTTGTTTGGTGCATTGGTTGTGTTAATAAGCGGACAAATTAGACCACTTGATGCTTTGAAGGCAATAAATCTTGATGTGATACTCTTTTTATTTGGTATGTTTATAACGGGTGAAGCATTGGAACAGAGTGGTTATCTCTCGCATCTTTCTTATAAGATTTTTAAGCGAGCCAAAAATTTGGACCACCTCCTTTTATTGATTCTATTTTTTATGGGGGCTGGTTCAATCCTATTAATGAATGATACAATGGCAATTATTGGAACTCCGGTCGTATTACTATTAGCCAAGAAACACCATATACCTTATAAACCATTGCTTTTAACTTTGGCATTTGCAATCACGATTGGCAGTGTTACAAGTCCAATTGGCAACCCCCAAAATTTGCTAATTGCTTTAAATGGGCAAATTAATAAAATTTTTATTGCTTTTCTTAAATATCTGCTTTTACCAACCACAATTAATTTATTAGTAGCGTTTTTATTAATCAAAATTTATTACCGACAAATCTTGTATAAACAAGAATTAGATCACTCGCAAGAACCGATTAAAGATAAAAAACTGGCTTATTTATCAAAGATTGCTTTGGGGTTAGTAATTAGTTTGATATTTATAAAAATAACCACTTATTTTATCAAAGTACCGTTTGACTTTAAACTAACTCATATTGCTTTAATTTCGTGTCTGCCGATAATCTTGTTAAGCTCTAAAAGATGGCGGGTATTAAGAAAAATTGATTATAAAACACTAATTTTTTTTGCAGCAATGTTTGTGCTGATGCAAGCAGTATGGAATTGTGGTTTTTTTCAAAATCTAATAAATAGTATGAAATTAAAATTGGATTCAACACCCGTGATTTTTGGACTGAGCGTGCTGTTAAGTCAACTTATTTCTAATGTTCCATTGGTTGCTTTATACCAGCCAATTTTGATGAGTTTGGGAGCATCAATCAAAGCGTTGATGTCATTGGCTGCGGCAAGTACGATTGCCGGTAATTTGTTTATTTTGGGTGCGGCTAGTAATGTGATAATAATTCAAAATACAGAAAAACGAGATAAACACAAGACGCTGACTTTTTGGGAATTCGCTCGTATCGGTATACCGTTAACAATTATCAATGTTTTAATTTATTGGTTATACCTTACAATAATACAATAACTTAGTTGTTTTAATATTTTATGTTTCCGTAAAATGTTAACTAATAGTTACATGGTTTTCGATCGTTTTTTTATTCTAACTTATTAATAACCAATAAGTAATATCAATAAACCGCAAACAATGGGGTATAATCCCCGCCATGGTCTTTGAAATGTTTTTGAAGATTAGTTTAGTATTGTGTGTTTGGGGTATCTTAAAAGTTGTTTACTAACAGGTTGTAATTTGAGAATGATTAAGCAACAGGTATGGGAATACTAAAGCGCCGTGGCGTTGAGTAAGATTGGGGAGAGCTGATTAAGTAAGCGAGGTAATTGGCACTTTAATATTTAGATTGGGATTTCCAGCGATCACTGGTTTTATTGTTTTAATCATTTGGTTTGCGGATGGTTAACACAGGTTGTTTGGCCATCCGAATGATCTTTTCGGCAACCGAACCAAAAACTAAATGTTTCCAGCCCGTGCGTCCATGGGTAGCAATGACAATCAAATCAACATTTTCACTATCAGCAATCTTTAAGATTTGTTCTGCGGCGTTACCATAAGTGACGATGGGGATAGTTTCAACTTGGCTCGCAATGTTGGATTTTACAAGTTCATTTAATTGGGCTTGTGCAGCTTCTTCTAAAGTTTTACGATAGGCAACAAGATCCATACTTGTGGAAAGTCCAGGGGTTGTAAAACCCGGCGGGGCACTTAAGATTGGAATTGGAGTTACAACATTTACGATATATAGCTTCGCTTTATAATCTAAAGCAAAATCATTAGCAATTTTTAATGCTTCAAGAGATGGGTTAGAAAAATCCGTTGGACAGAGTATCTTTGTTATTTTAATCATTGTGCCTCCTATTAAAGTGTTTTAGCTATATCTTATACTAATTGAAATTAAAGATAAGTCAAGATTATCAAAACATTTAAAATCTTTACAAAATTTAAAAAATGAGTATACTTTTTATTAATTTGAGTTAGAGATAAATATTGTTATTTAAGAGGAGTAAAAATGGTTAAAAAGTTAGATAAGAAAGCCGACCTTGCTGGTCCAGGTATCGGTAATTATAAAGAGATTGAAAAGATTTTGCCGACTGATTATAAATCGCTATTAGATGTAAAAGAAACCCAACATGCTTTGTTTCTTTTAAAACGCTACATAGAAGATAATTTAAACAAAGAGTTAAACTTATTTACAGTAGAGGTGCCATTGATTGTTGATTCCAAAAGTGGTGTTAATGATATGCTTGATCGAGATGGGTCACGCACCCCGATTCAATTTCACATCTCAAACGATTATGATAAACATCCAATCGATGCCCAGATTGTGCAAGCCGCCACTAAATGGAAGCGAGTTGCCTTAAAGCAGTTTAAGTGCAAAGTTGGCGAAGGTATTAATACGGATATGCGGGCAGTGCGCAAAGATTATTTCTTAGACCATGACCATAGTGCTTATGTTGACCAATGGGATTGGGAAAAAGTAATTACTGCCAAAGATCGCAATTTGGATTACCTCAAAAATACAGTCAAGAAAATTTGGAAGGTGATCAAAGGCGCGGAAACTTATATCCAAAAAGAATTTCCTAAACTAAAGACTAAGAAGTATCCTAACCTACCTGATGAATTGGTTTTTTTACATGCAGAAGAGATTTTAGAAATGTATCCTAATTTGCCACGTAAACAACGAGAAACTGCGATTTTACAGAAATATCCTGCCATATTTATTATTGGGATTGGCTGGGTTTTAAAAGATGGTTATCCGCACGAAATGCGGGCTGCCGATTACGATGATTGGGTCACCCCGACGATTACTAAAAACGGCCAATTGATGCATGGTTTAAATGGCGATATTCTGGTTTGGAATCCTGTGACTAAGCGCCGTCACGAATTAAGTTCCATGGGCATTCGGGTGACTAAAGATACTTTAATTGAGCAATTAAAAATTACCGGTCAAATGCATTTCTTAAAGATGCCGTATCACCAGGCAATTTTAAAAGACGAAATTCCATTAAGTATTGGCGGTGGTATTGGACAATCACGCACTTGTATGTTACTCTTACGAAAAGCCCATCTTGGCGAAGTTTCAGTGACGGTCTGGCCAAAGATTCTTAAAGATATCTGCGCCAAGAAAAACATCTTTGTGCTTGAATAAAGAGCACTAAAGAAGAACGCAGCTCATAAGCGGGGCGTAACTTCTAGCAAAGTTATGCCCCCAGTTTTTATTAAGACAACGTTAATTTTGATAATAAGAATTGTAACCTATTGACAAAACGATAAATTTAATGTATAAATATTGATTATATTATGAAAAGTTATATTCTTACAAAAGACGAAATTAAGCGTGAATGGTATCTGTTTGATGCAAAAGGTCAAACTTTAGGTCGATTGGCAACCCAAATTGCCCGTGTGCTCGTGGGAAAAGATAAACCAACTTTTACACCGCACATTGATAATGGTGATTTTGCAGTCGTGATAAATGCTAAAGATATTAAAGTTACCGGTAAAAAGATGACGGATAAAATTTATTATCATCATTCTGGTTATCCTGGTGGTTTAAAACAGATTGCGTTACGAGATTTATTGGCTAAACATCCTGAGCGGGTTGTGGAATTAGCAGTAAAACGGATGCTCCCTAAAAATAAGATGCAAGCACGACGCATGAAGCGACTTTTAGTGTATGCCGATGAACATCATCCGCATCAAGCACAAAATCCGATACCAATTCAAAATATTAGAAATAAAGGATAAAGTTAGATTATGAAGAATAGTATTTTTGCAACTGGTTCAAGAAAGACGGCAACCGCAAAAGTATGGTTAATAAGCGGTAAAGGAAATATAAAGATAAACAATCAAGAAGCAAAAAAATATTTAGGTCGAGATGATTTGTTAGACTTAGTAATGGCACCGCTGAAAACCACGGGGCTTGAAAATCAGTTTGATGTTTTATGTAAAGTAAGAGGCGGTGGTA
Organism: Caldifarciminota bacterium; assembly: GCA_965649215.1. Lineage (GTDB taxonomy): Bacteria > Hydrothermota > Tepidihabitantia > Tepidihabitantales > CAIPLT01 > JAGXRL01. Next base: position 17,681 of record CBFGJZ010000010.1, on the reverse strand, counting down.
TATCAGCTCAAGCCGGCGCTATTGCTTTAGGAATGGCACGGGCTTTGGTGCAACAGAACGAAGAATTGCGAAAGACTTTAAAAGATGCAGGACTGCTAAAGCGCGATCCTCGTGAAAAGGAACGGATGAAATACGGTCTTGCCAAAAGAAGGAAACGATTCCAATGGACCAAACGATAACGATCAAAGATTTATTAGAGGCTGGTGTTCATTTTGGGCATCGAGCTCGTCGCTGGAATCCCAAAATGAAGCCCTATATTTTTGGTAAAAAGAATGATATTTTCATTATTGACTTAGAGAAAACCCTGGAACGTATCAAAATCGCAGCCGATGCAATGCGACGAGTAGCGGAATTGGGTCAAGATGTCCTTTTTGTCGGCACTAAACAACAAGCAAAACCAATTATTGAAGAAGAAGCGAAACGATGTGGTGCGTTTTATGTGAATGAGCGTTGGTTAGGTGGTCTGCTTACGAATTTTGAAGTGGTTTCTAATCGGATTAGCCGTTTAGCTGAATTAGAACGTATTTTAAGTGAAGGGCGGACAGAACGTTATACCAAAAAAGAATTATTAAAATTAGAACGAGAGTATAAAAAATTATTAAAAATTTTTGCTGGTGTCAAAGAAATGGACCGTCTACCGGGCATTATTTATCTAGTTGACGTGGTTCGAGAGGCAACGCCATTAGCAGAAGCACGGCGCGCAAAAATTCCGGTTGTCGCAATGATTGACACCAATGGTGACCCTGAAAAAATTGACTATCCGATTCCTAGTAATGACGATGCATTACGGTCAATTAAATTGATTACCAGTATCATGGCGGATGCCGTTTTAGAAGGTAGAAAAGGTTTTGTTGATGACACCGAAGCAGAAAAAGAAAATGAGGCAACAGAAACATGAAAATATCAATGGAATTATTAACTCAATTAAGAGCCCGCACGGGTTCGGGTGTTTTAGACTGTAAAGAAGCGTTAGAACAAACGGGAGGCGATATTGAAAAAGCAATTGAATATCTTCGTAAAAAAGGTATCGCCGCCGCAGCCAAAAAAGCCGAACGACTAACTGCCCAAGGTGTTATTGATGCTTATATTCATCCTGGCGAAAGGTTGGGTGTTTTAGTTGAAGTTAACTGCGAAACCGATTTCGTCGCTCGTAATCAAGAATTTCGTCGCTTTGTGAGGGATATTGCCATGCAAATAGCGGCAACTGATCCGCAAGCAATTTCACGAGAAGATCTTTCAAAGGAAAAAATTGAAGCCGAGAAAAAAATCTACGAAGAACAACTTGCTAACAGTAATAAACCAAAAGCAGTAATTGAGAAGATTATCCAAGGTAAATTAGAAAAGTTTTTTAGCGATGTCTGTCTTTTAGAACAACCGTTTGTTAAGACACCCGAGCTCAAGGTTGGTGATTACCTAAAAGAACAAATCGCAAAATATGGGGAAAATATTAAAATTAAAAGATTTGTGCGATTTAAACTAGGTGAAGATTAATCTTATATAAGATTAGATTCTAAAAATAAGGAGTTTGTTATTCAAGATTTAGTGTATCGGCGTGGTATTTTAAAACTGACAGGCGAAGTTTTCTCAAATTCCCAACGACTCCAGAATATTGCTAAAGAATTAAAATATTGCGTAAAAAATAAATTTCAACTGGTGATTGTGGTAGGCGGAGGTAATTTCTTTCGGGGACGTGATGCGAAGTTTAACAATCAATTAATTATTGACCGAGCTGGGATGTTAGGAACGGTAATTAATGGGATTTTACTTGAATATATATTAAGACCCACAGCCATCCATTTAAGTGCACTCAATCTCGAAGGAATGATTGAGTCTTATCAGGTCGAGAAAGCATTAAAGTATTTAAAAGACAATAAAATTGTGATTGTTTCTGGAGGTAGTGGTTTACCTTATTTTTCAACCGATACGGCTAGTGCTCTGCGCGCATTGGAGTTAAATGCAGATGTAATCTTAAAAGCAACTAATGTAGATGGTATCTATAGTGCCGATCCTAAAATAAGCCCAAATGCCAAGTTACTCAAAACGATATCATATGAGCAGGCAATTAAACAAAATTTAAAAGTTATCGACCAGCAAGCTTTTGCATTATTAAAAGATCACCCAATTCCGATTGTCGTCTTTAATGTTTTTAAAGAAAATAATTTAAAAAAGATTTTAAAAGGAGAAAAAATTGGGAGTTTGGTATGTTAGACAATGTTTATAAAACAATTAAAGAAAAAATGCAAAAAACAACGGATCTTTTAGCGCAAGAATTTTCAAAAATCAGAACTGCCCGCGCCAATCCGGCTATTTTAGATGAAGTTAAAGTTAATTATTATGGGTCGAATGTACCATTAAAACAGGTTGCGTCCATTTCAGCACCCGAGCCGAGAATGCTGGTAGTACAACCTTGGGATCGCAATGCGATGTCTGAGATAGAAAAAGCAATTTTAAAAGCTGAATTAGGTCTTAATCCGATTGTTGAAGCTAATTTAATCCGTATCCCAATTCCGCCGCTAACCGAAGAGCGCAGAAAAGAATTAGTGCGACTATGCCACAAATTAGCTGAAGATACTAAAATTGCTATTCGTAATATCCGTCGTGAAGGAAATGAACAGATTAAGAAGTTAGAAAAAGACAAAAAGATCAGTGAAGACGAAGCCCAGAAAGGTAATAAGAAGATTCAAGAATTAACTGATGAGTACATTAAAGTAATTGATAATTATTTCACCAAAAAAGAGAAAGAGATACTTGAAAAATAAAACACTAAAACTGCCCGAGAAAATACCAACCCATATTGCAATAATTATGGACGGCAATGGCCGATGGGCGCGCAAGCGTGGTTTGCCAAGGTTTTATGGTCATAAAAAGGGGGTCGATGCGGTGCGCAATACAGTTCGTGCTTGTGCGGAATTTGGCATTAAATATCTAACTTTGTATGTTTTTTCCCAAGAAAACTGGACACGACCTCAGACAGAAATAGATAAATTAATGAAATTATTAGAAGAGTTATTGCTCAAAGAAGAAGCTGAGTTGAATAAAAATAATGTACAAGTCCGTTCAATTGGACAGACTTGGCGACTACCCGAGGCGGTCCGAAAAAATCTCGAGTATCTTTGTAACCAAACCAAGAATAATACAGGTTTAGTTTTAACTTTGGCATTGAGTTATGGCGGCAGAAATGAAATTATCGATGCCATTAAAAAAATTTTCTTTGCCCAAGCTGATTTAAGCAATTTTACAACTCAGTCTTTTCAGCAATATTTATATGCAAGCGATTTACCCGACCCTGATTTATTAATCAGAACCGCAGGCGAAAAGCGAGTTTCTAATTTTTTGTTATGGCAAATTGCGTACACTGAGTTTTATTTTACTGATGTACTTTGGCCCGACTTTAATAAAAAAGAATTACTTAAAGCGATTGAAGATTATAGCCGACGCAAAAGGAAATTTGGCGGGATTGAAATTGAATAGATTGGCAAAACGGACAATTGTAGGCTCAATTTTAGGAATTATCACAGCAATTGTCCTATATGTTCATCCAATGGCAGTTTTAATAATTAGTTTAATATGGATAATGTTAGCCACCAATGAATTCTTACGCATCTTTCGACTAAAAGAAATTTATCTAAACCGACTCTTAATGATTATGTTAAGTCTTCTGTTCCCGCTGTTTTTTTATCTTAAAATTGATTTTATCTACTATCTAATAATACCATCTGTTTTATTTGTATATACCTTGATAAGAAGAGAAAAATATTATTTAATTGTTCCAGTAGGTTTTTTTACTCTCTTTTATTTAGGATTTTTACCAAGCCATCTTTTGTATTTAAAAGTTTGGGTTTATACTCAGCAGCAATTAAACAATTTATCTAAAATAGCCGGATTTTTTACTGTTTTTTTTCCGTTGGGATTTACTTGGGTGAATGACACCGCCGCCTATTTAATTGGTAGTATTATGGGTCGACATAAACTTGCTGAGAAATTAAGTCCCCATAAAACAATTGAGGGTTTTGTAGGAAGTGTAATTGTGAGTGTTGGTTTTTCTTATTTGTATTTCAAATTACTTTTTCCACAAATGCTTCCTTTGTTTTCTATAATTATTGGTTTGGTACTTTCAATTGCAGCCCAAATTGGAGATTTAGTCGAATCGGGTTTCAAACGAGATGCGAATCTAAAAGATAGCTCTCGAGCGTTGGGTGAGCACGGTGGGTTTTTAGATCGTATCGATAGTTTGTTGTTTACAATTCCTATGTATTATTATATCTTATTATATTTGTTTAATAGAATAAGATAAGAGTTATCTTATAGACTGTAGTAACATAAAATCTGTAATATTTGTGCTAAAAGGTGATTCCCTTTTTAGAAGCGACAATTTCAAAAAAATTCTTAAAGATAGTTTGGCCAACAATACCTGACCGTTCAGGGTGAAACTGGACACCATAAAGACATTTTTCAATATGTTTTATAGCTTCAACAGGGCAGGAATCAGAAGTCGCCAACAATTCAAAACCTGCTTGGGATAAACCATTGGCATCAACGGCTTCGAGATGACTTTCAACTACTGATATTTCTTCGGGCAAGGTTTTAAAAAGGGGGTCGTGTTTAAGGATTCTAACAATTTCATTTCGTTCGACTCTTGCAGGTAGCGAATAGATATTAACACCAAAAGATTTTGCTAAAATCTGATGTCCATAGCAAATTGCTAAACAGGGAATCGTATTATAACGGAGAAATTCAACATAGGACTTAGAATAAGCACCCCGCGAGATTAAGTCAGGAGAACCAGATAAGATCATGGCATCATATTCGAGTGTGTCAAAATAACTGTATAGCTCAACATCGTTAACGATATGAAAATCGCTATATTTGTCAACAATTTCAACATACGGAAGGATTTTTTTGTCGGCATCAACACGATAACTATTAACAATTAGTGTTTTCATTATTCTTCCGATTCAAGCTTTTTTTCAATCTGTTTTATTTTTTGTTTGGCTTTTTGAAGGTATGGGCTGTGAGGATAGTTTTCAATTAAGTTTTCATATTCAGTTAAGGCTTCTTCTAAATCATAGTCTTCATAGCGGGGATTAGAAAGAATTTCGGCAATTAAAAACTGAGCATCATCTGCCAAAGCGTCGTCTTCAAAATCATCGACTAAAGTACGAAAAGCATCTAGTGCGTCTTCGTAATTTTTTTGTTTAAGAAAGTATTGTCCTTGGGCAAAAAGTCCGATCGCAGTTTCTGTATCAAAGGGTGGCTTTTGAGGGATGGATTTTGTTTGTGGAGTGGTGCAACTGATGATTGTAATTAATAATAAAAGAATTAAAATGGCTAATCTATAGTTCATAAATTTTATAATTTTAGGACTTTTTTTCCAATGATGCATAGGCATCATGATTGTGAATTGATTCAAAACTTTCAGCTTCGATTTTATACCAAATGATATCAGGATGGGTTTGTAGTTTTAGAGCAACATTACGGACAACATCTTCAACAAAAGTTGGATTTTGATATGCTTGCTCTGTGACATATTTTTCGTCTTCACGTTTTAAGAGAGAATAGACTGGACTAGAAGCGCAGTTTTCAACTAATTCAATTAAATCTTCAATCCAGAAAAATCCTTTAAAGCGAATATCAACACGAATTTCGCCACGTTGATTGTGAGCACCTTTCTCAGACATTTCTTTTGAACATGGGCAAACTGTGGTAATAGGGACAGTTACTCCAAGTATAATTTTTACTTTATCAGTTAGATTACCAACAAAACGGCAGTGATAATCCATCAGACCGACTGCTTGCGAAATGGGTGCTTTTTTCTCGATAAAATAAGGAAACTCCATTTCAATATGAGCCGATTCGGCATTAAGTTCTTGTTTCATTGTTTTTAGAATGTTGCCGATATTATGAACCGCAATTTCCCGATGAAAACGACTTAATATTTCCACAAAACGGCTCATATGAGTACCCCGAAAGTTGTGGGGTAAATTGACATACATATTAATCTTGGCAATTGTATGTTGTTTTTTATGAGCTTTATCGGATAAAAGAATCGGATACGAAAGATTTTTTACACCGACTTTATCAATATTGATATTACGATAATCGGGTTCGTTTTGAATGTCACGCATAAATATAGCATAGGTTATTGATGTCTAAAAGTCAAGATTTGTGCCTACAAACAGCTAAGAAACCTTGACGAGTAGTGATTATTCTTTATAATCATGTATGAGATTTTATATTAAAAGGGGGCTTAATGAATTATAAGAATCTAATTTTAACTATTGAAGACAATATAGCAATCATTAAATTTAACCGACCGCAAGTGCTTAATGCATTAAATACAGAAACGATTTTAGAATTAGAAAATATTTTAGATGAATTAGCTCACAACGATAATGTGCGAGTGATCATCCTAACTGGTGAAGGTAAAGCTTTTGTCGCCGGGGCAGATATTTCTGAAATGAGCAAATATTCAAGTTTACAAGCAAGAGTCTTTGCTCAAAATGGACATCGAGTATTAAGTAAATTGGAAAACATTGATAAACCCGTGATTGCGGCCATCAATGGCTTTGCTTTGGGTGGCGGCTGCGAGATTGCTTTGGCTTGTGATATTCGGATTCTTTCAGAAAATGCTAAAATTGGTCAACCCGAAGTTAATTTAGGAATTATTCCGGGTTTTGGTGGTACTCAGAGATTGGCACGTTTATGCGGGGCGGGTATTGCTAAAGAGTTAATCTACACGGGTGATATGATTGATGCTCAAGAAGCCTTACGAATTGGGTTGGCTAATAAAGTAGTACCAGCCGATAAGTTAATGGATAGTGCAAAAGAGATGGCAAAAAAAATTATGAATAAAGGACCGATTGCAATTCGAATGACTAAAACAGTAATTAATCGTGGATTAGATTGTAATTTGGAAAGTGCTAAAGAATTAGAGATTGAGACTTTTGCTTTGTGTTTTGCCACAGGCGAACCCAAAGAAGGTATGAATGCATTTTTAGAAAAAAGAAAAGCAAGTTGGATGAAATAACATAAAAGAAAGGAGTAGATAATGTCAAATCATAATGAAATCTATATCGTATCTGGAGCAAGAACACCGGTCGGTCGATTTTTAGGCGGTTTGTCGTCTCTAAAAGCATCTGATTTAGGTGGTATTGCGATTAAAGAAGCAGTGAAAAGAGCTGGTATTGACGGAAATGATGTAGATGGTGTGATTATGGGAAATGTTTGTCCCGCTGGTTTAGGTCAAGCACCTGCTCGTCAAGCAGCAATAAAAGCAGGGTTATCACCAGAAATTCCTGCTTTAACGGTTAATAAAGTTTGCGGTTCTGGCATGATCTCAATAGTCTTAGCAGCACAGCAGATAAAGGCCGGCGATGCTGAAATTATGGTCGCAGGTGGGCAGGAATCAATGTCCAACGTTCCATATTATCTCTATCAATTACGCAATGGCAATAAAATGGGCGATGTTAAGCTGGTAGACGGAATGATCTATGATGGGATTTGGTGTGTGTTTAATGATGTCCATATGGGCGTGTTAGGTGAATTTACGGCTGAAAATTCAGGTATTACCCGCGAGATGCAAGATGAATGGGCTGCGGGAAGTCATCGTAAAGCAGTTGAAGCAATGAAGAACGGTAAGTTTCAAGCCGAAATTGTACCTGTTGTAATTCCCCAACGTAAAGGCGAGCCGATTGTGATTGATAAAGATGAAGGGCCACGATTAGACACAACCCTCGAAGCATTGGCAAAGTTAAAACCAGTATTTAAGAAAGAGAACGGTACGATTACCGCTGGTAATGCTTCTAGTATTAATGATGGTGCGGCGGCATTGGTCGTGATGTCAAAAACTGCAGCCGATGAAAAAGGAATAAAGCCAATTGCAAAAATTACTGCTTACGCAACAGGTAGTGTAGAACCAAAAATGCTCTTCTATGCACCCGTTAAAGCGGTTCAGAAAATTCTTAAACAATTAAATGTCGATATTGACTATTTTGATTTAATCGAATTGAACGAAGCATTCAGCTCCCAAGTTCTGGCTGATGTTAAAGAACTTGGCATCGACACTAAAAAACTTAATGTTCATGGTGGCGCAGTTGCATTAGGTCATCCGATTGGTGCGTCAGGCGCAAGAATTGTGGTTACATTGCTACATGCCTTAAAAGACCGTGGCTTTAAAAATGGTCTTGCTGCAATCTGCTTAGGTGGTGGTGAAGCAGTGGCAATGGCCGTAGAGATGATGTAAAAATATCGCATCGAGCAAAGAGTGGCGAGAATTGAATAAACTCTCTATCATAAAGGATAAAAAGTAAATTTTTCTCGCTACTCAATGCTCTTAATTTACTCTTGAATGATGGAATATTTTACTAATTCTCCTACAGAGACAATTGAACTTGGCAAAAAAATCGGCAGCCAATTAAAACCCAACAATGTTGTTGGATTTTATGGCGAATTGGGTAGCGGCAAGACAACAATGATCAAAGGGGTTTGCCTGGGTTTGGGAGTGAAAGAGCAAGATATTGTTAAAAGTCCTTCATTTATTATGGTTAATGAATATCAAGGTCTGTATCCGATTTATCATATTGATTTATATCGGGTTAAGAGCTTAGAAGAAATATTAAGTATCGGCTTTTATGATTATTTGTATGGCAATGGTGTTTGCTTGATTGAATGGGCAGAAAAAGCTGAAAATGAATTGCCCTCAGATATTATTAAAATTCAAATTGAAGCGGTTAGCGAGAGCCAACGTAAAATTAGAATTAAAGGTATGAAAAATATAGTTTAAAATATTTCCCTAACTTTACCTGTTAAGTCTCACTATTTATTTTCAAATGTCAGTCGTGATACCAATCAAAAATTCTTATCTGATTTGAGCGGTATAATTAACTCTTACTTACAAATAAAATTAATATCTTTCCAGTAATTATTATTTTCAAAATGCGCCTGATTAAATCGAAATCGACACTCTTAAATAATAAGCAAAATTTTACTTATAAAAATAGTTCAAAACAAAATCACAAGCCAAGTTCAAAAGACTCTACAGCATAAAGCAGGGGATTATACCCCCTTGTTTTTATTTATTAATATTTGTTATTGATTATCAGTGGCTTAATGTAAAAAAGCGGGTAAAAACAATGTATTTAACAGTGGACATTTTGTGTTTACTGTTAAGATTTTAAGTTCTGTTAATAGGATGATTGACAAGCTTAGTTTTGTGGTTATTATAAGAGTACTATGAAATTTGTTTTGTTAATAAAAATAAAAAGGGGTAAATATGATTAAGAAAATTTTAAGTGCGGTAGTGGTTGTTATGGTAGTGTTTATTGTTGGGGTTGTAATTTTTTATTTTGCAATGGTGAAGCCAATGCTTAACGAAATTAGTCAGATTCAACAAATGGAGATCGCAACAATTAATTTAAATGATGTCGCGGATGGGAGTTATCGAGGTGATTTTACTTATGGCAAGTTTACTTATGAAGTAGAGGTAACGGTTAAAGACCACAAGATTGAAAGCATTAAAGTAATTAAAAATCGCAAGAGTAAATACGCAAAAATGGCGGAAGGAATTTTGGCGCGAATCGTAGAAAAACAGACGCTCCAAGTCGATGCCGTCAGCGGAGCAACAACAACATCCAAAGCATTTATGAAAGCAGTAGAGAACGCTTTGGCTAAAGGAATCCAGCAATAAAGAACAAATACAGACAAGAACGAAGTAAAAAAAATAAATAATATTTTAACTCTTGGTCTGAAAACAAATAAGAAAATTGATAGACGAGATTGATATTATAGCACGGGCGAGCGGAGGCGATGAGCGTGCTTATTTGATACTACTCAATTGTTATAAACCAAGAATTTTTAGTTATGTTTTACGGATGGTAAGAAATTATCATGATGCAGAAGAGATCACATTGGATACTTTTATAAAGTGTTTTAAGTCACTCAAATCGTTTGACTGTACTAAAAATTTTTCGACTTGGCTTTACACTATTGCCCACAATCGGACTATTGACTATTTTAGAAAAAGACGTAGGCACGAAAAATATCTTGATGATCGTGCAATTGAAGACATAGAAATTGCAGATAAA
>CBFGJZ010000010.1:5454-7501 GCA_965649215.1 Caldifarciminota bacterium | reverse complement strand
TATAATTTTAATGAGCGAGTATTACATCAGATGTTAAACCAAGGGGTTTCGTTGGGAGTAAAAATTGCGACTGTGTTAAGTGGACTTTGGATAATTGGTTTTTTGGCGGTGATTATGCTGTCAAACTGTTATGAAATTTTAATCCGTCTTTTAATGCTGAGTCCAATGATTGTAAATTTTGTTGACAAATTTTATTTTCTCGTAGTAACTTTAACTCGAATCTTTTTACCTTTGGCCAAAACACAGTTTAACTTTATGCTTTTTGTGATTAGCACGATTTTATGTATCGGACTTTTTGTGTTGTTTGGAAAATTATTTATTCAAAGGAGGCAATATGTTACAGAAAATTAAAATCATCAATATCCTAATAATAGTTTTAGCAAGTTTTATCTATGGTGAAATTGAACATCTAGGTTTAAGAAGCGAAGTTATGATTAATGATTCACGTCTTGACGATCAATTGTTCTTAACTAAATCAGACTGTGGTTTAATGCCAGAGATTGTTGTGACTACAACGCGGATAGAACCAAATAACATTGATGATGAGATTTCTGTTGCTAATCAAAATTATCGACAATTCAGAGAAAAATTGGTTTTGATTGATAAAAATGATCGTAACAAGCAAACAGATTATTTACTGGCTAAAATAAGAGTAGAGATTGAAAGAGATTCTCGTAAAGTGAGCAGTTTAATTATTAAGCAGGGTGATACGATTAAGGAAGATTTACAATTCTCAGGTAAATCAGGAGAAATTAGTGGTGTTCTAGATGGTAATTTAGCAGTTATTGGCGGTGACTTAAAAATTAAACAAACAGGTAAAGTGAGAGGCAATATTGCGATTATGGGTGGCGATATTGTAAATTTTGGTACGATTGAGCGTGACTTAGCAATCTTTGGGGGATCATTTCACAATAAAGGCATTTTAGAGGGTGATATTTTTGTCGCTGGAGGGAATGTCAAATTAGATTCAGGTTCAGCGATAAACGGTGATGTTGCAATTATTGGTGGTGCCATTGAAAAAGATACCTTTGCGGTGATTGGTGGCGAAGTAAAAGCATTAGAAATTAAAGCATTAAGCAAAACCATACCAAAATTTGCCCACCTCTTTCAGATGTCGAGAAGAATGCCAAGACCAATGAATATTGTATTTCGTTCACTCGGAACAATCTTATCGATTGTGGGATTTTTGGTCTTAACACTGTTAGTGGTCCTAATCTTTCCTAAAGCCTTAACTTCAATTAGTAATAAAATAGAGCAGAATGTGTGGTTCCCAATTTTATTTGGCATTGTTATTCAGATTTTGATCGTACCATTAGCGGTATTATTTGCGATTTCAATTATTGGGATCCCGATTATCCCTTTGTTTTTATTGGCAATAGTAAGTGGCTTAGTGGTTGGTTTTAGTTCGATATGTTATTTAATTGGTAAACGGATTCTTAAAAATACTAATGAATATATTGGAAATATTATTGGGGCGTTTGTTTTAGGTTTTGTAGTGATAATGGCATTAAATTTAGTAGGTCAAGTGATATGCCTATTTACGCCGATTGGGAGAATTTTTACAATTCTCGGAGGAGTGATTGTATATGTAGCGATGACTATTGGCTTAGGTGGTGCATTTTACACTTTAATATCACGACGAAAAATTCAAATCACTTAAGACTAAATCAGAACAGCGTTTTTTAATTATTGATTTTTACGAGATATCGGTTATACTACCAACGGAGCGATTATGAAAGAAACAATAAAGTTATTAGTAAGCATTGTTCTTTGTCAAGGTGCCGGCATTATCGGTTCTTTTTTTACAACACCCAATATCTCTACGTGGTACAAAAATTTAATTAAACCAGCATTTGCGCCACCGAATTGGTTATTTGCACCCGTATGGACTCTCCTTTTTTTATTGATGGGGATTGCTTTATTTCTGGTGTGGAAAAGGGGTTGGCAAAATCCACCTGTGCGGGTTGCAATGACGGTCTTTTTTATTCATCTTGTTGTTAATATTCTTTGGTCGGCTGTATTTTTTGGCTTACGCTCGCCGATCGCT
>CBFGJZ010000010.1:4039-5357 GCA_965649215.1 Caldifarciminota bacterium | reverse complement strand
CAATAATTTATGTTAGTAATGTTTCGAAATTAGCAGGTGTTTTATTAATACCGTATTTGGTTTGGGTAAGTTTTGCATCTGTTCTTAACTTTATGATTTACCGTCTTAATTGATTGTGTTTAGAATAAGTGAAGTTGAAACTGACCAAGAACTCAAGACGATTAGAATTTTATTTAAGGAATATACCAATTGGCTTGGCTTTGATTTATCATTTCAGAATTTTGATAAAGAATTTGCTGAATTACCGGGTCAATATGCTCCACCCAAAGGAAGGTTGCTCTTAGCTTATGAAGATGATGAAGCTGTTGGTTGTGTTGGTTTAAGAGAGTTTCAAGACGAAATTTGCGAAATGAAACGATTATATATTAAAGAGCAATATCGAAGCAAAGGGTATGGCAGAAAATTAGCCGAAGCGATTATTGCCGAGGCTCGAAAAATTGGTTATAAATATATGCGCCTTGATACTGTACCTTGGATGAAAGAAGCAATTGGGTTGTATCGATCTATGCGGTTTTATGAAATAGAAGCATATCGATTTAATCCGATTAAGGGGACTCTATATTTTGAATTGAAATTATGAGTAAAATAAATTGAATATTAAATGGGAATACTTGGCAAAAGAAATACCGATTCATTATGTTTGTACGCATAACGAAGCCAAAGAATTAATTGCTCATCACACTAAGTTTTGTCGACGGCATTATGCAAGAAGTAGAAACGAAAAATCTTGTGACGCGTCCGTTTTGCAATGACGCGAGAACCGATACGGTTGGCATCTCTTTTTCCTGTGACGACTGCCGCGGTTATTTTACATCACCTGGCAAATATGATTGCGATAAAGGAAAATTTATTGAACAAACCGAGATTGAACAATGCAGCCATTGCGGTGTTTGTGTAGATTTTTGTTATGTTAAGGCAAGGACAATGATAAACAATAAATTGTAAATTGATCGGGAAAAGTTCTATGGTTGTGGTTTGTGTGTTGGTGTATGCTTAATTAAATGTATCAAAAGGGAGACACGATTATGAAATTAAGAAAAAATGAATTAATTGTTTTAATGATTGTGCTCATAAGTATAGGGGTCAGTATTTACTTTTATCCCAAGATGCCTAAAAAAATGGCATCGCATTGGAATTATCGGGGTGAAGTTGACGGCTATATGTCAAAATTTTGGGCGCTGTTTTTACCGCCTTTCGTCTTGTTTATTCTGTGGCTACTTTATATTTTTATTCCTAAACTCGACCCATTGAAAAATAATATTGAAAACTTCCGTAAATATTTTGATAGATTTATTGTTTATTTATTTGTGTTTTTCTT
>CBFGJZ010000010.1:1528-3940 GCA_965649215.1 Caldifarciminota bacterium | reverse complement strand
TATATTTATAAATCCAAATTTTTTATTTTCTTTTGGGATGGCAGTGCTTTTTTATTTTATTTCGGTTTTAATGGATAACTCGAAAAGAAATTGGTTTATTGGTTTAAGGACACCGTGGACTTTAAGTAGCGATATGGTGTGGGAAAAAACTCATAAGTTAGGAGCAAAACTCGTTAAGATTTCAAGTGTGATTGCTCTTTTAGGTATTCCTTTTAAGCGTTTAGCAGCAATTTTTGTCTTATTACCAATTATAGTATCCTTTATCTATTTAACCATATATTCTTATTTTGAGTATAAAAAAGAAAATAATTAAATCTAAACCTACTGCTTAATAAGTTTTATGGTCTTTAAGAGTTGGGAATTAGTATTGATTTTTAAGAAATAAATTCCACTGGCTAAGTTTTTAATCCTATAATCATTAAGAATAAGCAATGGAGTATAAGCTAATTTTTTAGTATAAATTAACTCACCGGATGAATTATGTAGAGTAAGAGTTATAGTCTGGGTTTTTATTTGGTTTAGTTTAAGTATAATTTCATCGCGAAAAAATGTGCTTGTGTAAAGTTTGAAATTGTTAGAAGGAGTTTGAGGATTTTGTTCATAGATACCAGCAATTGGATAGCAAGCAAATTTTATGATATATGCGTCATAACTGCCCGCATTTGTTCCTTGATAATAAGCATTCTGAAATGGATTTAAAGTTGGAAAATTACTGGACAAAGAAAAACCGGTTACAAAGATATTGCCAAACGAATCAGTCGCAATAGACATTCCATAATCAGTGCTGCTACCACCATAGTAGGTTGCCCAAAATCGCTCACCAATAGGACTAAAGCCAAGAATAAATATTTCATGGCCACCACTAAGTGTGCCTTGATAAAAAGCGCCTCCACCCAGATCATAAGTTGGGAAATTACTTGATAAAGTATTACCAGTTATATAGATTTGTCTTGAATTGTGAATGGTAATTGCACGAGCAATATCGCCACTACTTCCGCCATAATAAGTTGCCCAAAGTCTTACGCCATTATTATTGAACTTTAGAATAAAAGCATCATCGCTACCAGCAAGCGTCCCTTGATAATAAGAAGTGCCACCCGGGTTGAAGGTTGGGAAATTAGTTGAAGAGGTATTCCCTACTACATAGACATCACCCAAATTATCCGTTGCAATCGCACGGCCGTAATCATTGATACTTCCACCATAATATGTTGCCCACTGGCGTTGTCCCATGTTAGTAAATTTTAATATAAAGGCGGTTCGATAGCCACCAATAGTGTTTTGAAAATAAGCTCCACCACCAGCGTCATGTAAAGGAAAATTATTAGAGCGAGTCATTCCTGTTACAAATATATTACCGAGACTATCCGTGGTTATGCCATAACCGTGGTCTTCATCAGAGCCGCCATAATAAGTTGCCCACAACCGTGCGCCGGTGTTAGAAAATTTCAAGATATAAGCATCATAAATACCACCGGCATGAGTGGCTTGAAAATATGCTCCCCCACCTGGGTCAAATAAAGGGAAATTAGTTGTTGAATAAGTGTTACCTGTGATAAGGAGATTGGCATCAGCATCGGTAGTAATCGCATAACCCACATCACTACCAAAACCGCCATAATAAGTTGCCCAAAGTCTTACGCCATTTTCAGTAAATTTTAAGATAAAAATATCACATGAACCACCGTTGGTACTTTGAAAATAAGCATTACCACCAGGATTGTAAGTTGGTAGGTTGCTAGAAAAGGTATTGCCAGTTATATAAAGATTGCCTAAATAATCAGAAGTTATTGCGATGCCCATATCATCAGAACTTCCGCCATAATAAGTTGCCCATTGACGGACACCGAGGTTATTAAATTTAACAATGAAAATATCGAATTGTCCAGCGAGACTACCTTGGAAATAAGCACCACCACCAGGATTATAGAGAGGGAAGTTATTTGATTTCGTAAAACCCGTAATATAAACATTTCCAACCGCATCAGTTGTAATTGCCCCAATTTCACGAGATCCATCGCAGTTTTCTTGGTCATTACCACCATAATAAGTTGCCCACAACCGTTCTAAGGGCGGATCAATGATTAATGTTTTTTGCTGGTCGTATTTTTGAACTCTAAAAGTGAGATAACCATTGTCGTCCTTTTCATAATGGGCAATAATTTTTTGTCGATCAGGATAATAGGCATCAATTGACCCTTCTTTAATTGCGCCGAGCGGGGTTGAATAAATTACGGATTGGTTATCTTTGATTATTACATCTGCCCATTTGACATTGAGCTTAATTTGTGATACGGAAGCATTCGGTTGGACAATGAATTCATTATGTAATTTATCATCAACACACCACACCCAATCAATGCCCGGATAAAGATTTTTAATTTTTAATTGTCGATATAATTTAACAGAAAA
>CBFGJZ010000010.1:0-1432 GCA_965649215.1 Caldifarciminota bacterium | reverse complement strand
AAGTATTCCGTCGGGACAATGAGAGAGATAATAGTTATTAAAACCAGGTATTGGAATTGATAATTCAATTTGGTCTTTAGTGATTTGACCAGCAATTGGTTCAATATCAACCCGAGCATATTCAATTAGATTGTTTTGATCGGAATGTCTAATAACAAAACTTATTCTATTTTCAGTTAAATATAAATCAAAGTCTTTCTGCTTAAGCGAATAATAGACTGAGGGGATAGGATTATTGTCTGAATCAGCAATCTGTCCCAAATTTTCTTCAAAGCCAATCTGGTTGTTTATCAAAGACTGGGTGTTGTCAAAAATTTTATTTTCAGCAAGGAGAATTCCTGCTATTGTTAATGTTACAACAATTATTTTTTTCATAATGACCTCCTATCTTTTTATTCTTTATTTTTTCTTCAATACCTTTCCAATGGAATAGGCGTTGCCAATTTTTTTACCAAGCACAGAATAGATGCGGTCGGGTAATGTAAAAATGAACGGGTTTACTTTTTTATAATCAATCTTACCATTAGTCAGATATTTTTTCTCGACAAAGACCGTAACGACTTTACCAATAAACAAATAGTCAGAAGGTAGGATTATGGTTTTTTCAAGCTTGCATTCGATATTAATTGGACATTGTTTAATCATTGGTGCGGTTTTGGTTTTACCATAAAATACAGTAAAGAGTTTTGATTTGTCCACTGTTTTGCCTGAGACAATGCCACAATAATCTGTTTGTTTAACTAACTGAGCATTCGGAATACATACACTAAAAGTTTTATTTTCTTTAATACCAATTGGCGAATAATGCGTTTTATACAAAGCAACTGCAATCATTGTCGGTTTATAATTAACCCTCGAGATCCAACCGACGGCACAGAAATTTGGTTTGCCTTTTATATTCATTCCGACCAGTGTTGTCGGCATTGGTAGATAAAAATTAGAGTCTAAAATTATATGTGACATTTTTACTCCTTATTGGTTAATACTTTCCTTTGATACTGTTTTCTGGAGCAATATCATGTTCAATAATATTATAGCGTCCATTTTTATTTTCGACAACCGAATAATGGCATCGGTTAATCCGACCACTTTCATAATTTAGTCCGTGATTATCACAGAATAACCAGATAAAAGCCATAAAAAATAAGCCGTGCCCTACTACTAATATTTTGGAATAATTATTTTTTTCAACAAGACAAAGAAATTCTAAAATACGCTCTTTAACTTTCATTAAACTTTCGCCTCCCACAAAAGAGATGTTATGTTTTCCTGCCTGCCACTGTTCGATGATTTGTTGATATTGTTGTTTTATTTTTATATCATTAATAGACTTACCATCAAGTTCACCGACATCGATCTCACGCAATAAATCACTAATGATTGGTGTTAAGTTGTAATTTATACTGATTATCTCTGCGGTCTCTATTGCCCG
>CBFGJZ010000009.1:0-53825 GCA_965649215.1 Caldifarciminota bacterium | reverse complement strand
ACCGTGATATGGTAACTAAATTTTGGTATTTGTCAAGATTTTTATAATTATAGACTTACCTAAAACCGAATCAGGCAGTTGTTGTTTTGTGTGCTAGCCACAACAATCATGAGACGGGGATGGTAAGGAAAGGAGGTGATGAGTAGTGGCAACAAGACCTGCGTCAAGACGACTGGATAAATGGAATGCGATGTTTTCGGGTGATGTCGTCTCTCAGAAGCTTGCTGGTTATAAAGAAAAGATGCTCGACCAACTGGCCGATATCTTTCCCAAGCAAGAGAATCTGGAGAGCGAAGTCAAGTTAATCTTAGCCGAAGCCGGCATTGCGACCATCTTAAACCCATCCTACCTAAACTTTGGCCGTGAAGTTTTTAAGTTAGCGGCAAAGTTTTCCGGTGGACAACTGATTAATGCAGTTG
This sequence comes from Caldifarciminota bacterium, assembly GCA_965649215.1. Classification (GTDB taxonomy): domain Bacteria; phylum Hydrothermota; class Tepidihabitantia; order Tepidihabitantales; family CAIPLT01; genus JAGXRL01. The sequence goes on along the minus strand of CBFGJZ010000009.1, from coordinate 53,406 downwards.
ATGTGGTTTTGAATAAATGGGTGGCACGCGGACTTGACCGAGACATCTTAGAACGCATTCGCAATACCGTTTTTGCCTTAGTCGGACCAACTCCATAAACTAAACTAACCACTGATGCCGAGAGATTGACTGCCGATCTTTCGGCATCAAAATCTTATGCTTGTTTTGTTAAAAGTATTTGTCTAAAAACTTTTCGCGGACTCGTTTTAATTCACTGCGCGGAAAGATTTTTAAGAGTTTCCAACCTAAATCTAAAGTTTGAAAGATTGAGCGGTCTTCGTATTCACCCTGTGCGACATATTCTTTTTCAAAGATCTCTGCAAATTTAAGATAGACTTTATCCATTTCTGAGAGTGCGGCTTCACCTAAAATGACTTGTAATTCTTCAGCTTCTTTACCCCGCGCATACGCCGCATAGAGTTGATTGAATAAGTCAGCATGGTCTTCACGGGTTTTGCCTTCACCAATGCCTTTGTCTTTTAAGCGCGAGAGTGATGGCAAGACATCAATCGGTGGTGAGATGCCTTTTTTGTTTAAGGCGCGAGATAAGATAATCTGACCTTCGGTAATATAACCCGTAAGGTCAGGAATGGGATGGGTCTTGTCATCTTCCGGCATGGTTAAAACCGGAATCATAGTAATCGAACCGCTTTTGCCTTTGATCCGACCACAACGCTCATAAATCGTGGCTAAATCAGTATAGAGATAACCAGGATAACCACGACGACCAGGAATTTCTTTACGGTCAGTTGAGATTTCTCGTAAGGCTTCGCAATAGTTGGTCATATCGGATAAAATCACCAAGACATGCATATTGCATTCATAGGCTAAATATTCCGCCGCAGTTAACGCAGCACGCGGTGTGGCAATTCTTTCAATGGCAGGTTCGTCAGCTAAATTTAAGAAAAAGACGGTCCGCGCAAGCGCACCGGAATTGGTGAGATTAGAGATAAAAAACTCGGCTTCTTCAAAAGTGATTCCCATCGCCCCAAAGACAATTGCAAAATCGGTGCTGGCTTCATCTTCATTGCTTTTTAAGACTTTGGCTTGTCGCATAATCTGAGCCACTAAACGATTATGCGGCAGACCCGAGACGGAAAAGATGGGTAATTTTTGACCGCGCACACAAGTGTTCAGACCATCAATTGCAGAAATACCCGTTTGAATAAATTCATTGGGATATTCCCGCGCATAGGGATTGACCGGTGAACCTGTGATTTCCATCCATTTTTGCGGAATAATCGGCGGACCACCATCACGGGGTTTGCCTAAACCAGAAAAGACCCGACCCAAAATATCAGGTGATAAGCCTAATGTGATACCTTTGGCTAAAAAGCGCACTTTGGTATTATTTAAATCAATGCCACTGGTGCCTTCAAAGACTTGAATCAAGGCTTTGTCTTCATTGACTTCTAAGACTTGACCCGAGCGAGTGGAACCATCAGCCAAAGTTATCTCAACCAATTCCATATACTTGACATTCTTGGTATTCTCAACAATAATCAAGGGCCCGGCAATTGATTTAATCGTGCGATATTCAATCATATTTTACTCCGATTGTGAGAGTTGACGGTCAATTTCTTGTTTGATTAAGATGATATTAGTGCGTTCACTTTCAGGAATAAACTTCATCCGTGCAATCTGTTCGCGAATTGGTAATTTTTCAATCTCAGCAATTTTACTTGCTTGTAAGTCCAACGGAGTTTGGTCTAATACGGCTTTGGCTTTTTCATAAAAGTATAAGATGACATCTAACATTTCCGCCTGTTTATTAATTGAAGTGTAAGTGTCAATTTCTAAGAAGGCATTCTGATGTAAAAAGTCTTCTCGGAGCGAACGGGCAACTTCTAAAATTAAGCGGTCCTGAGCGGTCAAAGTATCTTTTCCAACTAAACGGACAATCTCTTCTAATTCGGCTTCTTTTTCTAAGAGATATAAGGCTTGTTCCGCATTTTTGATAAAGACTTCACTAACCGTCTTTTCAATGTAATGCCGTAAACTTTCGGTATAGAGGGAATAGGAATTGAGCCAGGAGATAGCAGGAAAATGACGCTTAAAGGCAAGTTTGTCTTCTAAACTCCAAAAGACTTTAACGACTCGTAAGGTGGCTTGAACCACAGGGTCTGATAAATCACCACCGGGTGGTGAAACCGAACCGATTACTGATAAAGCACCACAGCGACAATCACTGCCTAAGGCTTGCACTTTACCCGCTCGTTCATAAAACTCAGCGATCCGCGCGCCGAGATAAGCCGGATAACCTTCTTCACCAGGCATCTCTTCTAAGCGACCTGAAATCTCTCGTAATGCTTCTGCCCAGCGGGATGTAGAGTCTGCTTGTAAAGCCACTGAATAACCCATATCCCGAAAGTATTCGCCAATCGTAATGCCCGTATAAACTGATGCTTCACGAGCTGCCACCGGCATATTAGAAGTATTGGCAATTAAAACCGTGCGTTTCATTAACGGTTCATTGGTCTTTGGGTCTTTGAGTCGGGGAAATTCAAGCAAGACATCAGCCATTTCATTGCCCCGTTCCCCGCAACCGACAAAGATGATAATTTCAGCATCAGCCCATTTTGCAAATTGATGCTGAATAACAGTTTTACCTGAACCGAACGGACCCGGCACACACGCGGTGCCACCTTTGCCAATCGGAAAGAAAGTATCAATAATCCGTTGGCCAGTTAAAAGGGATTCTTCAGGGGGCAGTTTTTTCTGATACGGACGGGGCCGACGCACCGGCCATTTTTGTAGCATCGTAATCTTCACAATACCATCAGTGGTCTTAACTTCGGCAATCGGGTCTAGGACTGTAAACTCACCTTCTTTGATGGAGATGAGTTCACCGGAGATGTTTGGCGGAATCATAATTTTGTGTTTGACTAAAACGGTCTCCTGAACTTCGCCAATAATATCACCACCAATGACTTTGCTTGGCGCTTTGACGGTGGGCTTAAAATACCATTTTTTCTTGCGGTCTAAAGCAGGTAGTTCAGTACCCCGCGGAATTAAATAACCGTATTGTTCAGCAATCACATCTAACGGACGCTGAATACCATCATAAATCGAACTGATTAAACCTGGCCCTAATTCAACCATTAACGGTGTGCCTAATGGTTCAACTTTTTCACCGGGTCCAATACCATCCGTCTCTTCATAAACTTGAATTGAGGCGATATCGCCTTTAAATTCAATAATCTCGCCTAAGAGATGTTTGTCGCTGACACGACAGATATCATACATTTTGCTATGACTCATCTCTTTGGCAGTAACTAAAGGTCCAGATACTTTTGTAATGATACCCATAATTAGTTAATAATCGTTTGCTTCATTTTTTTAATAAATCGGTGCCGGTGGCTTTTTTTACAAGTTCCCGAATGCGCTCTTGAGTTAATTGTTCTTGTAATGATGGCAAGAGAGCAAAACAGGGTAGGGGATACTTTTGAAATCTCATAATTAAATCTTTTAAAGCAGGATAGAGTTCTTGCGTATAAAAGATAATTTTATAGTCCTGTGTAAGTTTTTCAGCAATCGTCAAAGCATTGCTTGCATCACAAGGAACAGTTTTTATCCCCAGGGCTTGAAAGCTTTGGATTTTTTCTTGCGAACCTAAAATTGCAATCATGTTAAGTGATTATTATAATCTAAAATTGTTAATTTGTAAACGCTCATAATACACAGGCAATACTTTCTTTGATTTCATCTTTGGGAGTCTGCTCAATAATACCATACGCAATTTTTCGTAAGTTACGGATTTCGCTCTCTTTAAGTAGATAATAAGCAACTAAGGGTTCATAACCAAAAGTGCAATAACGACTGAGTAAAAGGATTTGTTGTTTATATTCATTAACTAATCGTTCGAAACGGAGAAACGAACGCTTTTCTAATAAATAATTGATGCCGGCTTCAACAACAGTTTGATAAGGGGTGGTGTTTGACCACTGAATTATATCTTGCCAATTGCTTGCGAGCAGTTCAAAGAAATTCATCAGTTGAATCGTGCCCCCATTAAGCAAGACATTGGCTAAAAGTTTCTTTTGAGTTGTTAAATCTTGTTTTTCGCGTTGGGCTAAGTTTTTAATACGCAACAAACTACGTAGATTTTCTAAATCAATAAAGCTTTGAAAATATAAATTGAGAAATTGGTTGGCTAAACTTTTTAACTGATTGGTCAACTGACTGCTTTTAAGCATGTGTGGGTTTAAGATCAATTCGGTCACTTGAGCATCAAGGCAGTAGGTAGTGAAGAATGCTTGATTTTCTGCTTCGGCAAGTTGGAAGAGTTGATTGAGATTGAGATTTTCGCGCTCCGGATTTTCTAGTGGCCAGTTGGTTTTGAGATTGTTTAAGATCTCATTTTCATTAGTGAGATTGAGTAAGCGTTCATAATCGCTGCGTTTTAGTAACGCGGTCTCTTTGCTACGCACGCGTCCAACCGCAAAAGCATAGCGGGAATCTTCAGAGAATTGCATGGTCAATTAATTTTTGAAAACTTGCTGAGTTAATAAGGTTTTTAATTTTTATGATATCATCTTGAAATAAACGGTCATTGGTAATATAAGGAATCGTGTCCGCAAGGATTCCATAGAATGGTTTGAGTCGGCGAGGCAGTTTGCGTTTGGCAAGTTCAATTGCTTGCCGAGCACAGAGCAGTTCAATTGCAATCACGGATAACGCATTATCTAAAATCCGACGAGTTTTATTGGCCGCAGTCATGCCCATACTGACAAAGTCTTCTTGCGAAGCAGAAGTTGGAATGGATTGGACTGAAGCGGGATGGACTAAAACTTTGTTTTCGCTGACTAAAGCCGCAGCTAATACTTGTAACATCATAAGACCCGAGTTAACCCCAGGGTTTTCTACTAAAAATGGTGAAAGCCCAGAGAGTTTGTCATCAAGCATACGAAAGAGCCTGCGTTCAGATGTGATAGTGATTGTGGTGAGCGCAATTGCCATGGTATCTAAAGCCAGTGCTAAAGCTTGACCATGAAAATTACCACCCGAGACAATTTCATATTGGTCTTTGGTTTGATTGCTTTTGACAATAATCGGGTTGTCAGAGATCGAGTTGATTTCGGTTTCAATAATCTGTTTGGCAAATTTAAACCCTTCCTGAGAGGCACCGGCATACTGGGGCAGACAACGCAATGAATAAGCATCTTGAACTTTGTTGCTTGCCGGGATATAACCAGCAAGTAATTTTAAGAGATTTTTAGCAACCGTAATTTGTGCCGGATGGGGTTTTAATTGCATAATGCGTAAATCAAAGGGTGTAGTTTTGGCTTGCATTGCAACAATGCTTAAAGCCGAAGCAAGGGTTTCTAATTTGGTTAAATATTGGGCTTGGGCTAAAGTCAAAGCTGCTGACGCGGACATCACATCCGTGCCATTGATTAATGCTAATCCTTCTTTAATTTCTAATTGAAAAGGACGCAGACCAATCAGTTTTAATGCTTGTTTAGCAGGAATGGTTTTATCTTGGTATAAAACTTCACCATGTCCTAACAGCGCCCGGGCAATAAAAGCGAGGGGCGATAAATCACCGGATGCGCCAACTGAACTAGTCTCGGGTACTAAAGGAATGAGATCATGATTTAAGAGCGTTAAGAGCGTTTGAATTAGAATTGGTCGCACACCGGAATAACCTTTGGCAAGCATATTGGCTCGTAAAAACATTGCTGTGCGGATAATGCGTTTATCTAAATAAGGACCGGTGCCGACTGCATGCGAAGCGATTAAGTTTTCTTGTAAGGTTATCAGTTGGTCTTTGGCTAAAATGACATTTGCTAAGGCGCCAAAACCAGTGTTAATGCCATAAACTGCTTGAGCCTGATTCCGAATTTTTTTTACAAATTGAAAAGTTTTATTAATCTGAGAAATCTGACGCGGATTTAATTTGACTTTGATTTGAGCATTGGCAATCGGCACTAAATCATGAATCGTTAAGTTAGCCTGTGGTATTGTTTTCATAATTATCATATAGCATAATTAAATTTTATTTACTCGTCAACATTTCTGATGAGCGTTTACAGATATAAAAATTTTTTTAATGTTATTGACAAATGAGGAGGGGGTTTTTATACTTACATAACTATGCTGGCTTATCAAGAGCAATGTGCGTTTGTATTACAAGGAGCGTGCAAAAGGAAATTTACCAAGGCGGTTGTGGAGCGCCCGATTCGGGACAGCAAATCTTTAACAGAGCACCCTGAGGTACTCCGACCTCATTATAACTTATAAAACATAAGCTCTAAAAGAAATGCCCCAACCGCCTGTTTTTTAATTCAGAAATCCAAGGAGTAGAATAATGGACATTAAACAATGGGAAGTAAAAGTTGAACAACTGAAAAGAATCTGTAACGCCGAAGAATTAGGTTTTAATTCGACCGAAGAATTAGAAATCTGTCATGAGATTGTTGGTCAAGAACGAGCCGTCAATGCGCTCAGATTGGGTTTAGAAATACCATCATCAGGATATAATATTTTTGTGACGGGTTTTGTGGGCACGGGTCGGACCACGACTGTTAAATGTTTATTAGATGAATTGGAAAAGAACAAGAAAGTGCCTGATGATATTTTATATGTAAATAATTTTGATGACCCGGACGCACCGATTTTAATCCGTTTACCGGCCGGTAAAGGTGATGAGTTCCAACGCGCAATGAATGAGTTGATTGATTATCTGGTTAAAAATATTCCGTTGGTTTTGGAAAGCGATAGTTATCAACGCAAAAAGACCCAATTAGTAGAAAGTTTTAAGGAACAATCGCAACTGATTGCTCGGGAGTTTGAAAAGCAAGTTGCCGCTGATAATTTTGCTTTAGTTCAAACTATGCCCATTGGGCGACCTGAATTAGTCTATCTTTTTGGCGAACAGCAATATAATTTAGCTGGTATCACCAGTTTGTATGAGGAGCAAAAGATTAGCAAAGAAGAATACGAAAAAGCACGGGATAATTATTATAAGTATTTAGACGAATTGGATAAAGTGTTTAAGAAAATTCGCGAAGTGGAAAAAGCAACGCGGGAAGCCTTGGCAAAATTAGATGAAGAGACAATTAAACCAATTGTCGGCGAACGCATTAAAGAGATTAAAGAGACTTTTAAGAATCCCAAGATTGATAATTATCTAAAGCAAGTGGAAGAAGAGATTGTTGCCAATATTGAGCGATTTTTACCCCAAGAGAAAAAACCGATACCGTCCGATATTGACCCGTTTTTAGAGTTTCGAGTCAATGTTTTGGTGGATAATTCGAAAGAGGTTGGGGCACCGGTAATTTTTGAAAATACCCCAACTTATAAGAATCTTTTCGGGACGATTGAGCGGGTATGGGATCGCCGGGGACAGTGGCGGACAGACTTTACAAAAATTAAAGCGGGTTCGCTCTTGAAAGCAGATGGTGGCTTTTTAGTAATCAATGCCTTAGATGCATTATTAGAACCTGGGGTCTGGGCAACTTTAAAAAGAACTTTACGCAATCGCTTATTGGAGATATCCGCGGTTGATCCGTTATCCATGATGTCTGTTTCAGGAATGAAACCAGAACCGATTCCGATTGATTTGAAAGTGATTATGATTGGGGATACTTTTATCTATAACCTTCTTTATGAGCATGACGAAGATTTTAAGAAAGTTTTTAAGGTGCGTGCTGATTTTGATTGGGTGATGCCGCTTAATGAAAATTCTATTAAACAATATGCCAAAGTGATTAAAGCGATTTGTGCAAAAGAGAAATTACAAGTCTTTGATAAGACCGCAATCGCATTGATTATTGAAGAAGGCATTCGCTTGGCTGGGCGGAAGAATCGTTTGTCCACTCAATTTAATATTATTACCGATATCTTAAAAGAAGCAAATTATTGGGCAATTAAAGAACATCTCCAAATAGTCAGCCGAAAACATGTTGAAAAAGCAATTAACGAGCGGATCGAACGGGTTAAATTAATTGAAGAAAAGATCCAAGAAATGATTGAACAAGGTACAATCTTTATTGATACGGAAGGCGCGGTGGTTGGTCAAGTCAATGGCTTATCGGTTTATGATACGGGTGAATACTCGTTTGGTAAACCTTCTCGCATCACGGCTAAAATTGGGGTTGGTGCATCGGGTCTTATTAATATTGAGCGAGAAGCCGAATTGTCAGGTCCAATTCATAATAAAGGGGTCTATATTCTCTCAGGATTTTTACGTGACCGCTATGCCCAAGATAAACCCTTGGCATTGAGTGCAAGTTTATGTTTTGAACAATCTTATGGTGGTGTTGAAGGTGATAGTGCATCATCAGCAGAGCTTTATGCATTGCTTTCTAGCTTAGCTAATGTACCGTTACGGCAAGATTTGGCAGTAACAGGTTCAGTTAATCAAAAAGGTGAAGTGCAACCGATTGGTGGTGTTAATCAAAAGATCGAAGGATTCTATGCGGTCTGTAAGGCAAAAGGTTTAACAGGCACCCAAGGCGTCATTATCCCAGCTGCGAATATTGAAGATTTAATGTTACGCAATGAGGTAATCGAAGCAGTAAAAGCAGGTAAGTTTCATATCTATGCGGTCAAGACAATTGACGAAGGGATTGAAATCTTAACGGGTCTTCAAGCCGGTACAAAGGGTAAGACAGGTAATTATCCGAAGGGAACCATAAATTATTTGGTCAACGAACGACTTAGAGAACTGGCAAATACTTGGAAAGTGTATCGGACCGTAGAAAAAGATACGAATATTTAATTATTCTTATCACTCAGATTAGAAGGACAGGGTATTTTTGCTTTTAAGAAGGCGAGATTTTTTCCTTTGCGGCTAAGATAGTTATTTATGATTTTCACGATAATAAAACCAATCAGTAAACCAATCGTTCCGCCAATAAAGACAAGTAAGTCAGATTGGAAATGACTGCCAACTAAAACACCTGATAGTAATAATAAAATGGGCAGTCCTAACACTAAAAAGATTGCTAAAGCCCGATGTTTTTCGGAAATTTCAATTTTTACCCAATCATTGACTTGAGCATTGATGGTGTTGGGGAGTTCAATCGTTTTTTTGCTTTTACCCGCAGGATGACAGATATTGACTTGACTGCATCGAGCGCAACCATCAGTCGGTGTGATTTCAATTACTACGATATTGTCTTTTACTTCAATAATTTTGCCAATCTCTTCCATTTTTATAAGAGGGGTGGGGTAATTCGTTTGCCACGGGCTTTACCAGGAGTATTGTCAAAGACTTCAATGATATGATAGATAACCGCAATGGACGCTCGTGGCGAGGGAGCATGAAAATAGTCGTGGATGGTATTGATATAATCGACGACATTTTTTTCATATTGCGAGAGACTAGGATCTTGGGGATGGACGAGTTGAGTTATGGCTCTAAGTTCAAAAGAAGGGAAGTCTAAAAAGACAATCGCAACACCAGGGTCAGTCATCTGATTTAAGAAAGTATGGGTTTCAAATTCTGGCGTGGCGTATAATTCTAAAGATGTCTGTTTGGTGCGGTCAAAGATTTCGTTGCTGTTCTGATAAAGACTTTCTAAATAGGCAAGTTTTTGTTCAAGGGGGGCATCAAAAGTGGCTTTTAATTGGGATAGAATCTGTTCAATTTTATCAGGTTTTGGCAAAAAGCCCATACCTTTAACTGCATTATTTATGGAAAACGAAGCGTCACTCCGTCTTAGTCCGTGCGATGCGACCATCCCATTATGCGAACCCGCGAGTTCTGGCATTCCACCGGTTTTAATGCGCTTTAAGGTTTCTAAACGATGCTTGATACTCCATTCCATAAACGCATCGGGTAGTTCTTGGATCTTAAAGTCTTGCCATTTGCCTTCAATTTTGGCTCGGATAATCTTTTGGTCAATTTTTGATAAGTCAATGTTAGTCTGTTTACAATAACCGTCTTTATGCCAGAAATTGGGTTTATGATTTTGACCGCTTGGTTTCATTTTGCACCCCATAATCAGGATTATAAGAATTATTAGATAAAGAATTTTTTTCATACCAACTCCTTTGCGATGATAAAATGGGCATTATTCTATTGTAATGAGTTCGGTTTGATTGTCAACCCTTGACGGATGAGATAAAATTAAGTATGCTTGTAATATATGTTTAAGAAGTTTTCAGAAATGATTGAGATGACCAAAGCACGGGGTGTGAGAAGGTGTGTTGTTGCTTGTGCGGAAGATGAACCGACAATTCAAGCATTATATGATGCTCAAAAAGAAGGTATTGCCCGAGGTGTGCTTTTTGGACGTAAAGCCGATATCTTAAATATCACCAAAAAACTGAATATTCCCAGTGATATCTTTGAGATTGTTGACTGCCAAAATGAAAAAGAAGCGATTAGTAGAGCCGTGAGTGAAGTTGCCCAAAATGGCGATTTCCTAATGAAGGGACAAGTAACCACATCTAACTTTTTACGCGGTGTTTTAGATGAAAGGTTGGGCTTACGAGAAGAGCGACTGCTCAGTCATGTTGCTTTATTAGAGCCGACTTTATATCATAAAATTTTGTTTGTTTCCGATGGTGGTATCAATGTTGATTTAGACTTAAAGAAAAAGATTGAGATTGTGCGTAATGCGGTTAGTTTGGCAACTACCCTTGGTTTAAAGAATCCTAAAATTGCTTTGCTTTCTGCAATTGAACGAGTGACTTTAGGTATGGAAGAGACTTTGGATTGGGCAGTTATCACTCGGATGGGTGAAGAAGGTGCGTTTGGTGATGTGACGATTGAAGGACCATTAGCAATGGATGTGGCATTTTCACCATATGCTGCTGCAGTTAAAAAAGTGAAGACCAAAATCTCGGGTGATGTGGATATTTTAATTGTGCCTTCAATTGCAACTGGTAATATTATGTGTAAAGGTCTCCAATATTTAGGTAATGCGAAAATCTGTGGCATTATCGTCGGTGCCAAAAAACCTGTGGTGATGCTTTCCCGGTCTGATACCAAAGAGACTAAAATGTATTCTTTGGCATTAGGTAATCTGGTCTCTTAATATTATTATGAAGAAGATTGTCTTTACTGACCAAGCACCAAAACCGATTGGTCCGTATAGTCAAGCGGTAATAGTTGATAAATTGGTATTCATTTCCGGCACTTTGGGTATTGAGCCAAACAGTGGAAATTTAGTGAGTGGTGGAATAGTTGCCGAAACAAAACAGATTTTTTCTAATCTCCAAGCCATTTTAGCAAGTGTTGGTTTATCATTTGACGATATTATAAAAACTACGGTGTATCTGACCGATTTAGGGAAATTTGCGGAAATGAATAATGTCTATAATCAGTATTTTACTAAAGATTATCCTGCTCGCGCAACAATTCAAGTGAGTGCTTTACCTAAAGGTGCGTGTGTGGAAATTGAAGCCATTGCCGTCTTACCATAAGTTCAAAATTATTAACTCAACTCAAAAGATAATTTAGCTAATGACAATAGTAATTTTAGGAGTCGGTAATCGCCTGCGCGGCGATGATGGCATTGGAAGTATTGTGGCTACTGAATTAAAAGAGATGTTAACAAAAGGTCTGATAAAGGTTATTAATAAAGAAGTTTTTATCTATGATACTGAATCATCACCCGAGAATTATCTTGATAAAGTTATTGATAAGAAAGCGGATTGGGTTATATTTATTGATGCCTGTGATTTTAAAGCCCAGGCTGGTGAATTTAGGTTATTTGATGGTGATGAAATCAATGATATTGCTTATGGTTTTCTATCAACTCATACTTTGCCATTGACTTTGACTATTGAATTGATTAGAAAGCAGACTAACTCAAAAATCTCTCTTTTAGGCATCCAACCAAAATCATTGACATTTGGGGAAGTATTAAGTCCTGAAGTATCAGCAGTTAAAAGTAAAATTATTGATTTTCTTAAACAGCTTATCGTTAACTAATTACTCTTAGGGATGTATACTAAAATGGTAGTTAAATTTTACACAGTAAATTGAGTTAAGATCTTAACTACCAAGAACTAATTGGGATTTTACCGAATAGAAAGGCGAGTGTGGGGAGGATGGGGTATGCAAGTGCCAGAGAAGTTTGGATGATTAGCAACAAGTAGGAAAAAGTTAATTTCTGCTATCCCAATAAAAATTGAAACTTTAATGTTACCATCCTAAATTAGCAAAACAAATAAAAGTGTTTAATCTACATGGCTTATCAAAACCATAACACTGAGTTAGAAGATACGAGAGAATGAAATTTAGGGATAAGATTTAAGCATAAAAAGATAACAGCAGCACAACTTATTATATTAACTTTATGTAAAGTGAGTTGTAATATTAGTTACAAAATAATCGCACAAAAATTAGATGATTTTTTATACCCCCCTACTGATAATGAGAAAGTTTTTAAAAATTTTATAAATCTATGCTAACTACTTTTCAACTGTAATATCATAACTTATTTCATTATAAATACTTATTTTATGTTATTTTATATGATACAAAATTAACTATATTTTATCGATATCGGCGGGTATTAATTAACTTCTTATAGAGTTTATCAAATAATTATTTTTTTATTATGAAATTGTTAATATCATTTCAGTTTTTTTCATAATATTGTAAATTATAAACTTATACTTGACAAAATATAAAAAAATATTAAAATTAATATGTAAATTATTTGTGGCAAAAAATAATTGTGTCAAAAAGAATTAAGTAAAATTATTTTAAAAAATGTTTAATAAGAGCGTCTAATCATATTAATTATTTGAAGGAGAAGGGCAAAAAAATGATTTGGCGAGGTAGCACAAAGAGAGCGGGGGTAGAGAATATAATTAAAAAGGTATTAAAGAGAGTTAAGAATTATCAATTGTTTTTATATTATCTCAGTTCTGGCAGAAGGGTGTTTATACCCTATTTTATACTGTTAACTTTTTTGCTGGACAATAAATCAATGTGAAAGGGGGTGAAATTATGAAAAAGATTTGCTTGCTCTTAATTTTGTGCGTAGCGTTTGTTTTTGCATTTGATGTCTGGTGGTGGAATGGTTCTGACTGGGTGCTTCAAAGTGGCAATACTGCGCGATGCCTAAAAATTGGAACTGGTGATGATATTTCCGTTGATACTACCAAACCAGCTAATACAATAGTTCTTTATAACGAAGCCGAAGTTGGACAGTGGATTAGTTATAGTTTTACAGGCGGCACGACAATTACTCATTATGTTCGTAGACCAGGTACTTTTGCGGGTATCGGACCAGAACTTCACTTTGAAAGCAATGGTATTGTTTCAGTTGATTTTAATGATTTTAATGACTTAACTAAAACTGGTGCGAGCGATATACCAATATCTTATTATTTGGACGACGGAACTAATGCAATTAATGATCCAGGTGATATTGATGAAGATGATTGGGTTGATGTTTTAACTTTAAATGGTATGACACCAATGGAAGACAATGATCTGACTTTAACTTTATGGCAGAAAATTGAAGTCGAAAATACGGCAAAACCTGGTACCTACGAAGATGCCGATGGCGCAACGATAACTTTAACACTGACTGAACAAGCTGATTGGATTGATGACGATGGAAATTTTAATTTATAATAACAACTAATTAAACCCTTCTGCCAGAATCAGGGATAAGAAGAGAGAATTGAGATGGTAATATCGCTAATCAGTATTATAATCTTCACACAAGTCCAATTTTCGGTTTCGCCATTAAGTATTGATATGACAATGGCAGCGGGTAGTAGAAAACAGATTGAATTTATAGTTTATAATGAATCAAAAACCGAACCCGCATTACTTAATATATTTACCACAGATATTATTCAAAACATTGAAGGGAATTATCAAATCGTAGCGATTGGAGAGGGTGTTAATTCATGTGCGCAATGGATAAAATTAAAAGATAGTATAGTTTACTTAAAACCCGATTCGGCAAAAGCAATTAATGGTTATATTCAAGTTCCGCATGGTGTTAAGGGTGGTGGTTATGGAGCAATTGTGGTAGAAAATCGTTTATCTGCCAATGAAGCAGCATATAAAATCCGTATTCCGATTATTGTCAAAATACGGCTTAAGCCATTGATTAAACCGAAAGTATTGATTAGTGGATTACAATTTGAAGAAGGCGAACAATTAAAAAGATATCGCTTAAAAGGTAGTTTAGATAATTGGATAAGTATTGCAGCAACTGTGAAAAATGAATGTGATATGCATTTGAATACTACAGGTATTTTGATTGTCAAGAATAAGCAAGGCAGCAAGATACGGCAAGTACCGTTAGGTAAAGAAGGTGGTGTTATTTTACCAAATTCAACTGTTAATATCCGTTCCATTATTGCCAAACCAAAAGCGGGCGAATATATTGCCGAAGTAATCATAAAATATGGCGAGCGTGGTCAATTAACTGCAAAAATGCCATTTGAAGTCACGAAAAGTAAAGTTATTGCCAAAGGTAAATTGAATGCGTCATTGCCCTTAGCAGTAATGATTAATCCTGAAAATATTAGTCTTAGTATTATGCCGAATGCAGTCCGGAACCGAATCATAATTCTTACTAATGAAGAGAAATTTGACTTAAAAGTTAATGCTGCAGTTGTTAATGTAACCAATGCCGAAGATGGTGAGTGGATAGCAGTTGAGAGTCAAGTGAATGATAAATGGTCTTGTGCCGAGTGGTTATCATTAGAAACGAATGAGTTTATCCTCAAAGCAGGGGAAAAAAAGCCTCTTAAAATTAATATTAAAGTGCCAGCATCAAAAGAACAGGGCGAAAGGTTCTGTCAGATTAAGATAAAAATGCAAAAAGATTCTTGTTTGCCAACCGAACTTTTTCTGCCCGTCGTTTTAAAATATGCGGGTAATTTCCGAGAAGAATTAGAAATCACCGATATTAATATTATAAATAAGAACCCTTTGATTTGTGGTGTAATCGTGCGCAATGTTGGTGATATTGGTATTAAACCAACGGGTAAAGTTAGTATTCAAAGCGTTATTAATAATCCCGATCTTCTTGGCGAAATTACAAAACCAGTTGGTGAATATAAGATCCATGAGATAAATGATCTTATTTTACCAAACAAAACGGTGAGACTTCATACTACGACAATTTCACCGTTGAGTAAAGGAAAATATCGAGTTATTGCTGAGATTGAATATGGTAAAGGAAAGTATTTGAACTTTCAAAAAGATTTTAATTTGTAAAAGTATAGTATGCTAAAAAAGTTTGTTATTATCTTCATTATTGTTTATGCTCGGTCAACCTTTTTTGCTAATGGGTTAGGGGATATACCCGAGCAACATTTAAGCGAGACTAAAAATATTCAAAGTATTGAAATTCAAGATACCACACAAAGTCCTGCAGATTCAATTGCCACAACAACTGTTGAGTCGCTTTTGAGCCATGAAAATGTTTTTCAAGATAGTATTAGCGAGATCAAAATTACGAATGTTTTTTATGATACAGAATTGACCGAAGTCCTAAAAGATTTATCTGCCCAAACCGGCATTATGATTCTTACTGATGGTAGTGTCTATGGTAGTGTGAGTATCGAACTGAATGATTTACCATTTGAAGAGTGCTTAAAGCGGATTTTGTTTCCCTTAGGTTATTCGTATAAGAAAATTGATGATTATTATTTAGTTGGTGCAAATAAATCAGAAAATGCTTCGTATCATTTATTAACGAGTACGGAAGCAATAAAGTTAAATTATCTGAAAGCAAAAGATGCTTATCAATTGATTGCTGATGTTTATCGACCCTATGTTAAGGTAAATCCTGATATTAATTTAATGACGATCACCGCCCCAAATCAGATTATTGAGAAATTTAAAATCGATTTAGCAAATATTGATAAACCGCCAAAACAGATTCAGATTGAAGCGATTATTAGTGAAGTCTCAACCGATGCGTTACGAGAATTGGGTATCAAATGGAGTGGTATGTTAAGCAAAGGGAGCGATACAATTAATGTCTTTGCTGATTTTACTAAATTATTAGAAACTTCAACCGAATTGGTTTATAAGACATTTACGAAGACGATTAGTGGTGATTGGTCATATACTTTTCTGCTACCCGCATTACAGATCTTAGCCCAGAGCGGTAAAGCGGAAATTAAGGCAAATCCGAAAATCATTACTTTAGAAGGACAAAAAGCCAGTATTAATGTTGGTAAAGAGCAGTATTATCAGATTGTCAGTGGCCAACCCCAATATCCTTATATTCGGTTTGAAGTGGTTAAGTATGGGACCTCGTTAAATATTACTCCGATTATCTCAGAAAATGATGAAATTACCGTTGAAGTTGAACCCGAAGTGAGTGATTTTGTTGGTGATGGGTTAACAGGCTTACCGATTGTGAGTAGACGCACTGTTAAAACTCAAATTAGAGTTAAAGATGGGGATAATATTATCATTGGCGGATTGAAAGCAAAGACCGAGCGCTCGGTGCGTAAAAAGATACCAATCTTGGGTGACATTCCATTGTTAGGTATTTTCTTTAGATATAACCGAAAAGTAATAGATAAAAGTGATATTATAATCATTATAACACCAAAGTTATTAAAATGATTAGTTTATTAAAAATAAAAAAATATAAAATAAAATCTATTGGGTCGGAGGAATTTATGAATAAGAATTTGTTGATAATAGTAATTGGACTCGTAATTATTACTAATCTTTTTGCTCAAGTTGATACGGCTTGGGTAAGAAGATATAGTGGGGTAGGAAATTTTACAGATAAAATTAATGCAATATGTACCGATAATTGGGGAAATATTTATGTTGCTGGTGTGAGTTATAAAGCAACTACCGATTGTGATTGGTCGGTGATTAAATATAATGCGAATGGTGAATTACAATGGCTGAGAACATATAATGGACCCCCGAGTAATTTAGACCAACCCTATGCAATAACAGTTGATAATAATGGTTATATCTATGTGGCAGGATATGCTTATATGACCACAAATTACGATTTTCTGACCATCAAATACAACCAAAATGGCGACACTATCTGGACACGAACTTTCAATGGGACAGGTAATGCACACGATGTTGCAAATGCGATTTTTGTTGATAATTTTGGTAATGTCTATGTTACCGGCTCAAGTTGGGGTAATGGTAATGATATTTTGACGATTAAATATAATAGCAATGGCGATATGTTATGGCAAAAACGCTATCATGGGGGCCAATCAACTTTAAGTGCAGACGAGGGGAGAAGAATTGCCGTAGATGGCTTTGGAAATATTTATGTTGCAGGTTTTACTTCTCGTAATCCCACGGGGCGTGATTATATTGTTATCAAATTTCTCCCGAATGGCGATACCGCTTGGATGAGATTTTATGATAACGGTTACAATCAACCAGACGAAGTAACAGCAATGCGCATAGATAATTTTGGCAATGTTTATGTAACTGGCTTTAGTCCGGGTTCAGGGACGAACAAAGATTTTGTCACCATCAAATACGCCCCCGATGGTACTATGCTTTGGCTTCATCGCTATACTGGCTTAGGTGCAGCGGAAGATGATGAAGCGACCGCGATGGCAATTGATAGAGAAAATAATATTGTGGTTTGTGGTTATAGTAATATCTCAGGAGTTAAAGATTGGGCAACCATAAAATATAATAGTATCACGGGTGAGACTTTATGGGTGAGACGATTTGATCGGAGCGGGCAAAATGACCATCCCCGCGCAATTGCGATTGATGATTTAAATAATATCTTTGTAACTGGTTTTAGTAATCAGACTTATAATGATATTACCACAATTCGATATAGTCCGAATGGAGAAATGATTTGGTGTAGAACTTATCACGGACCGGTTGCCAATCAAAATGACGATGCCAACGCAATTTGTGTGGATAAGGATGGTAATGTGATTGTTGGCGGTTATAGTTTTGGTGTTGGTAGCGGTGAAGATTTTATTACGATAAAATATTACACCGAAGATGTTACGGTAAATGAAATTATTCAACCAGTTGGTGATGTTGATTCTGCAAGTGTGATTGTACCGCAGGTAAAGATTAAAAATTTAGGTAATCGGATTGCGAGTTTTAATGCGAAAATGACCATTCCCTCAACGGGTTATATGAGTACTAAACCAATCTCGAATTTGGCTCCGTTTGATTCGACTATCGTCAATTTTGATCCATGGTTGGTTGGTCCACGGGGTTTGAATTCGATAAAATGTTCTACCGAATTTGCGCTTGATATGATACCCAGTAATGATAAATTAGAAGCGACCTTTACAGTGCAGGTGCGTGATTTTTCAGTAAATTCAGTATCGCCAATACCTGACCCGATTGACTCCACCGCAGTGATTGTGCCAAACGCAGTGATTGAAAATTTAGGTTCACTTTTTGCCGTAAATGTGCCGGTAGTAATGAAAATTGAGGGCACAACTTATTGTGATACCCAATTTGTTTCATTAGCACCGAATAATTCAATTTTACAAAATTTTAGCCCATTTGCCTTAAATATACCACGGGGCAACTATAGTTTAAAATGTAGTACTCATTTAACGGGCGATCTCGTTCCGCATAACAATGCAAGTTCAGTTAATTTTTCCATACGAGTGCGGGATTGCGGCGTTAGTTCAATCACTTCACCCTCGGCTTTAGTAGATTCTAATGCCACAATTACGCCGAAAGCATGGATTCATAATTATGGCACAGTTGATGAGAGTAATGTTAGTGTCTTTTTCTTTATCGATGGGCCAGGTTTGAATTATTCCAGTTCTCGAACAGTGAGTCTTGCTGCAGGTAGTGCCATTGAACAGACTTTTGATAATTTTGTCGCGAACTTGCCCTTAGCTACTTATTACACGATGCGTTGTTCTGTTAATTTTAATGGGGATATGGTGGCAAGTAATAATGTTTGTATAGGTACTTTTGGAGTGCAGTTAACTGATGTTGGGGTGATTCAGATAATTTCGCCAATCGGTGTGATTGATTCGGCTGCAAGTATCGCAGTCCAGGCAGTGGTGAAAAACTATGGTACTCAAACTGAAAGTTTTAATGTGACAGTTCAGATTGATGATTGGCAGAATACGAAAGTAGTCAGTAATATTTTGCCTCACAGCACGATGGTCGTGAATTTTGACCCGTGGCCAATTGGCATGCGTGGGAGTTATAATATTAAGTGTTTTACCCAATTGAGTAATGACCCAATCAATTCTAATGATACGATGTATGCAACAGTTACAGTGAGGGTTTCAGATCTCGCAGTAATAGAAATTATTCAACCGATTGGTACGGTTGATTCAACGGCTGAAATTATTCCCAAGGTATTAGTGAAAAATTGTGGCACTGAGACGGAAACTTTTAATGTTAGTTTTAAGATTGTTACTTGGCTTAATACCCAGACAGTTTATAACCTTAGTGCTGGTGCTTACGATACGGTTATTTTTGATCCCTGGACTGTGATTATGCGCGGTAATTATCCAATTCAATGTTCGCTTTATTCAAATACTGATATGGTGAGTGAAAATAATGTTCTTAATGGTTTTATTTCGATTGGTCTTAAAGATTTAGCAGTGGAGAGGATTATCAGACCTCGAGATACTTGTTATTTTTATGCAATGTTTACCCCCAAAGCGATGATTTATAATTATGGGACCAAGACTGAATATAATGTGCCAATAACATTTACAATTTTAAATTCACCGTATCAAAATACGAAGTACATAACGATTGCGAGTGGTGAATCGCTTGAGCTTGCTTTTGATAGTAATCAGTTTAACGAAGGTGATTTTATAGAAGGTCAGTATTATACACGATGTTCAATTCCATTCAGCGGTGATTTAGTAATTGATAATAATGTCAAGCTTGATTCGTTTATCTTGTATTATCGGAGTTGGAAGTCATTAAAACCCTTGCCGATTCGCGATTTAAAAGGTGTTAAAGCGGGTGGTGCAATGACAACCGTCGATTCAGTGATCTATGCATTACGAGGTCGTAATACCTGTTGTTTTTATGCTTATGATATTGCCCAAGATAGTTGGACTGAAAAATGTTCAGTGCCAATATTGAGTTGCAATAAGATAAAAAAGGTTAAAAATGGTGCCGCAATGACTGCTCATAACGGTCTTATTTATGCTTTTAAGGGTAATTCGACGCGCGATTTTTATACCTACGACCCGACTTCTGATTCGTGGATAATGAAAAGCTCAATCCCTGCTTTTGCCAGCGGTTCATTAAAAGAAACAAAAGTGAAAGCAGGCGGGGCTTTGGTTACTTGTGGTGATTATATTTATGCTTTTAAAGGCGGTAATACAGATGAATTCTGGATGTATGACATAAATGCTGATACTTGGATTCAGAAAAGGTCAATTACAACACCGCTGGGTAAGAAAGTAAAAGCAGGTGGTGCTTTAACGGTTAAAGGATGCACAATTTATGCGTTTGTTGGCAACAATTCTAAATATTTCTATAGTTATTTAGTAGCCGAGGACAGTTGGATTCAAATGCGCGATGTCAGTTTTGGCAGAATTAAAAAGACTATTAAAGATGGCGCAGCATTGGTTGTAAAAGATGATAAAATCTTTGCCTTTAAGGGTGGCAATAATTATGATTTTGGTTATTATTCGATTCCTTTAGACACTTGGATCACCTTAGAAATAGTACCAGGTGTTAAGAAAGTTAGTGCTGGCGGAGCAATGGTTGCTCACGGTGCCTTTATTTATGCTATTAAAGGAAATGATACTAAAGAGTTCTGGCGTTATACTTTAGCAAGTGATTCAGCATCAAAATTTGACAGACAAATACAAGAGAACAAGACTATTATGAGTGATCGGAATTATAGTCAGATAAATCCGACATTAATATCTAAAATAGTTAAGAACAGTTTAGTAGTTAACTATTGTTTACCGACTGCAACAAAAGTACAACTTACACTTTATGATGTTAATGGCCGATTCGTTGCTAATTTAATTGATAATTATCAAAATAAGGGCGACTATTGTTTGATTTACAAACTTAAAGATATTGCAAAAGGTATCTATCTGTTACATTTTGAGACTGCGTACCAAAAACAACAAGTTAAAGTTGTTATTTATTGATTTTTATAATACAGTCGATTTTAATAAATTGAGAAATGTTACAAGGTTATAACATAATTTTAGAGTTAAAATTTAAATTATTTCATTGAAAATCAATAGATTGAGTAAAAATTTTAAAAAATAGGGGGGGTATGTACCCCATGAGGGTAAGTTTTGTAATAAAAGTTAATATTAGATATAATTTATTACTTTAGTTTTGATTTTATTTGAGACAATAACGAGGGAGAGCTAAATTGTAATAAGTGATTTTCCCTAGTTGACTGAAATATAAGAATATTATTGGTTTGAATTGCTTCATTAGCAAGAGCTGGGAATCTGGTTGTTAGTTGTAAGTGTGGATTAATAAGAGGAAGCGAGCGAGGGGTTTTTAATATTCGTTTACTTTAACTACGGGGGTGAAAGGTTTTATAGACTTCTTTGAGATAGGTTCGGTCAAGGTGGGTATAGATTTGTGTCGTGACAATGCTGGCATGACCGAGCATCTCTTGCACTGCTCTGAGATTTGCGCCACCTTCTAAAAGATGAGTCGCAAACGTATGACGGAAGATATGGGGTGTGATTCGTTTATTGATTTTAGCTTTTTTGACGTAGTGCTGTAATATCTTATGGAGTCCCATGCGAGAGAGTTTTTTCCCGTGAGCATTGACAAAGAGATACGAACAGATTTTGTCTTTGATAAATTGGCGACGAGCAAAGTTATAATAGTTGCGAATTGCTTGTAGCGCAGGTTTTCCCACGGGCACT
Organism: Caldifarciminota bacterium; assembly: GCA_965649215.1. Classification (GTDB taxonomy): domain Bacteria; phylum Hydrothermota; class Tepidihabitantia; order Tepidihabitantales; family CAIPLT01; genus JAGXRL01. The sequence goes on along the minus strand of CBFGJZ010000009.1, from coordinate 31,647 downwards.
AATCGTTCTTTATTACCTTTACCGATGACTTGGATGAATCCTTCATCAAAATGAATATCATCAATTCTTAAGGATAATAATTCAGAAGCTCGAATACCACTCGCATATAATAATTCAAAAATTGCTCGAGCCCGCTGATCTTTTGGGTCTGGGCTTTGCGTAATAGCAATGAGTTTATTGATTTCTGCGACAGATAAGACGGACGGTAATTTTTGGACTTTTTTCGGCGTCTCAATGTTTTCGGTTGGGTCATGATTGATGAGTTGTTCGTCAAGTAAGAAACGAAAAAACATTTTCAAGGCAGTTATTTTACGACTGATTGAGGCATTGCTTAATTTTAATGAGCGTAAGGTTACAATATAATCGGTGATATCTGTTTCTTCAATATCATTGATTTTCGTATCGTTTTTTAGAGAGGATAAGAATTGACGCACATCAGTCGCATAAGATGAAGTTGAAATTTGGGCTAAACTGCGTTCGGTGATTAGATAATTGATGAATTGTTCGATGATTTCAACTTTTGAGTTATCTAAAACAGAATTACTTCTGTTTTGCTTCATTGTGGTGATTGTTCTCTATAAAGGATGGTGTCGCAGAGAAAATGTTCATCATCGACATTGGGATAATCTTCTTTATAGTGTAAGCCCCGTGATTCATTACGGAGCAGAGCACTTTGTATAATGAGAGTGGCAACTGTGAGCATATTTTTAAGTTCGATAAGTGACGGTGTTAAGGGAGTTATCGTTTCAACTTGGCTGGATAATGCTGAGACTTCTTTTAAGGCAGCACTCAGACGAGCGTTAGAACGGACAATGCCGGCTCCATCCCAAACAACTTTTCTGAGTTGGTTAGTTAAATTAGATACTAAAGGATTATCGTCTAAACTGATATGAATATCGTTTACTGGTGGTGGTTTAATGATTGTCATTGGATGTTGTGCGTTTTCGTAAACTTTTTCTGCTGCGCGCTCGGCAAAAACTAATGCTTCAAGGAGTGAATTAGAAGCAAGACGATTGGCACCGTGTAAACCGGAATGAGCACATTCACCAATTGCATAAAGATTCGGAATACTGCTTTCACCCCATTCATTGATATCAATACCACCACAAACATAATGGGCGGCTGGTACTACAGGAATTAACTGACGCGTGATATCAATGCCTAATTGCAGACAAGTGTTATAAATATTAGGAAAGCGTTCTTTGACTTTTTGCGGGTTAAGATGTGTGACATCAAGAAACACATAATCTTGTTTGTTCTTTTTCATTTCATTATCAATGGCTCGGGCAACAACATCACGGGGTGCTAAACAACCGAGTTCGTGATATTTTTCCATAAATGTTTTACCATCTTGGGTTCGTAGGATACCACCTTCGCCACGCACCGCTTCCGAAATTAAAAAATAGCGGTTGTTGATTTTATGACCATAGAGCGCAGTGGGATGGAATTGAATAAACTCCATATTAGCAATGCGAGCATTAGCATGATAGGCAATCGCAATACCATCACCTGTGGCAATCGGTGGATTTGTCGTGTGTAAGTAAACTTGACCAATGCCGCCTGTTGCTAAAACCGTAACAGGTGCGACAAAACAATATACCTCGGAAGTTTTAACATCAACTGCTTGAACACCAATACAATGTTTTTGCTCATTAATCAGCAAAGCAAAGACTAAATAGTGTTCATAAAATTGACATTTATCTTTTAATGCTTTAATTAAGCCATTTTCAATCTCTCGACCAGTATAGTCTTTCGCGTGGACGATGCGAGCTCGGCTATGACCTCCTTCTTTACCTAAATCAAAATGTTGTTCACCACGGGAATTGTAATAAGTGCTAAATTGAATGCCCGTTTCATAAAGTTCTTTTACTAATTTAGGACCTTGCTCACAGACCATTTTGACAATATGAGGACGTGCTAAACCCTTGCCATTTTTAAGGGTATCTTTGTAATGGGTTTCGGGTGAGTCGTCCGCACCGAATGAAGCAGCAATGCCACCTTGTGCATAATTGGTATTGGATTCAGTATCTTCTTTTTTGGTTAGGAGTGAAACTTCGCCAAGCGGAGATACTTTATGAGCAAACCATAAACCAGCAATACCTGAGCCTACTACAATAAAATCAGTGTTAATAATTTTTGTCATAGTCTTTTAGAAGCGAAAGACTAATCCGATGCCACTGTTGTCTGAATTCGCTTCGACGCTTACTTTGTTTCGTAAATCGACAGAAAAGAATGAGCAATCAAAGACACTGATTAAACGATTTAAGATTGCCGCACCTAAACAAAAGCCAGCTTTTGTTAAAGCGCTGCGGGCAGCTTTTCTTTTTTCCCAATAAGCAAAACGAAATGAATCAGCCTGCCAACTCCAAGCGGAATCACCAAAATAACCATGTTCAAGATAGTAGCTATGTTGTAAAGATGGGTCGTTCGGATAACGGTCGCGAGCTTCCATGCGAACAAATTCATTATAATCATCGGCATTACGATAGCGCTCTAATGCACGATAATACTTTTCGTCCCGCAGATTGGGATTGGCGTTGGCATAGATACTAGCAAAAAGACGGCTATCTTGAAAACGAGAGGCACCATACCATTGAAAGCCTGCATAGAGGAGCCAGATTGTACCATCTGCCCAGAGCATAATTTCACTTTTGCGATGGTGTTTTAAGATATGTTGGCCCCAACCAGGTACGAGCGCAGAAGCGATAATCGCTTTACCTTTCGGATTGTAAGTAAGTAAAGTATCATGAGTTTGGCTGTACAGCAATTGCGTAAAACTAAATAGGATAATGCTAAAGCCAATGATTTTCTTAATTGTTAACATTATTACTCCTTTGTGAAACAATAATCTTATGAACATAATATTGTTTGTTAATAGCATATTTTATAAAGTAAATGCCACTTTGTAAATCTTTTATATTTATTATCTGATTGGTCATTGGAAGATCAATGATTTGACCACACGCATTATAAAATTGATATTCTCGAATCGGTAATGTAGATTGGATAAATAGTTTATCATAAGTAGGATTAGGAAAGATTTTTACTAACGATATTTTATTGAGCTCTTTATTGTTTTCGTTTAGAGCAGTGAAATAATTCCAATCCACAATTTTACTGTAGATATCCCACCCTTGATGGCGTCGGTTGTCAATCCAACTATAGACGATGCGGTTATTGTGTAGGGCAACACTTTGACCAATGAGCCATTGATTATTATCAAAAAATACATCGGGTTGGTTTATTTGTATATTATTGCCAACGCGTTGGGCGTTGGTATTGAACGCTTGGGAGTAGATATCATAATTATCATTGATACTTCGTAAATAACACCAGACAACCACAAAATTTCCATTTTGGTCATAACTTATTGATGGTGAATATTGAGCTTCATCATAAATATCCGTATTAACTCTTAAATTAGAATCAATTGGTAAGCCATTAGCTTGATAGCGTTGCATAAAGATATCTGAGTTGTAAAATCTTTCATCTTCCCAAACAATCGCAAATTGTCCATTTTGAGATACAGCCAGATTCGGATAACCTTGAAAACTGTTATCAAGATTGTTGTTGACTTTGAAATTAGTGCCGAGTGGTTGACCATTTGCTAAGAATCTTTGAGCATAAATATCAAAATCACCATTACGACTATCCATCCAACAGATAACAAAATTGCCATTTTTATGAATATTGACTGTCGCATACAGTTGTTCATCGTTAAGGACATCATTAACTATAAAATTACTGCCAATCGGATTTGTTTGGATATCAAAGCGTTGAGCATAGATATCATAATTATTATGACGATAGTCTGACCAAACAATAACAGCATTACCAGTGCTGTCACAACTTACAACAGGATACCACTGTGAAGCAGTAGTTAAATCATCGTTAACTTTGAAGTTGTTACCGATTGGAATACCCTGTGCTGAGTATTTTTGAGCATAGATATCAAAATTACCATTGCGATTATCTGACCAACAGACAATGAAATCACCTTCATGATTGGCAGAAACTGATGGATAGTAATGAGCATTAGTACTATCGTCATTAACTTTGAAATTAGCTTGGAGGATATTGCCTAAAGAATCTAAACGAACACCATAGATATGACAATTACCATCTCGTTCATCTTCCCAAACAACAATTAAACGACCCGCTCCATCTTGAGCCAACCAAGAGCACCGTTGCTGGCTACTCGCAATATCATCATTAATTTTAATATTACTTCCGATAAAGGCAAGGTTAGAATTGAGATTTTGAAGATAGATATCATAATTATTATTACGACAATCATCCCAAACTATCCAATATTTTCGAGTTGGGATACTGGCAATTGCGGGTGCTCCTTGATTTTGATTTGTTAAATCATCATTAATTTTGAAATTATTATTTATCGGTTGATAGTTCGAGTCAAACAATTGTGCATAGATATCAGAATTGCCTTGTCGTTGGTCAGTCCAGACAACCAAAAAATTGCCTGCTGGATCAATCGTGATGTTGGGTGAAATTTGGTTTTGAGTGGTATTATCATCATTGACTCTAAAGTTATTTCCAATCCGATTACCGTTGGCATCAAAAACTTGGGTAAAAATATCAGCATTATTAAACCGCTCATCTTGCCAAACAATTACAAAAGAACCATTAACATGTGTAGCAATTTTGGGATAGCCTTGAAATGAGGTATGATAATCATTGACTAAAAAATTTGTGCCGATCGCTTGGCCTGTTTGATTAAAACGCTGAGCATAGATATTCCAATCACCCAGACGGCCATCCATCCAAGTTACAATATAATTACCATTGGCATCGCAGCTTAAAGCTGGATGATATTGATTATTGCCGATTGGGTCATCATTAACTCTGATATTATTACCAACTCGTTCACCATTGTTATTAAAGCGTTGTAAGTAAATATCGCCCCAATCATTACGCCAGTCATCCCAAACGACAATAAAATGTTGGTTCGGAAGCATTATGACGGCGGCATGACGTTGATCAGAACTGCCTAGATTATCATTTACAACAATGTTATCGCCAAGAGCTTGGCCATTGTGACTAAACCGTTGGAGATAAACATCTGAATTCCAAGTGCGACGATCTTCCCAAACAACTACAAAATTTCCTTGAGTGTCAACGGCAATTGCCGGTTCACCTTGCCACATCATTGTCGCATCGTTATTAACTCGAAAATTATTACCGAGGTAATTATTATTCGTATCTAATCGTTGCACATAAATATCTGCATTGCCATCACGATAATCAGTCCAACCAATGACAATCGAACCTTGTTGATTAGTAGCAAGAGCAGGATTTTGTTGATTTGTACCACCACTAGTATCATCATTTAGAAGAAAATCATTTTTAATAATTCCTGTCAGCGGATTAATATTTACAGGCCGCGATTTAAGGGATGGGTTAGCTTGTAACAACCTATGCTGTCGATTGGTAAAAAAATCATCTGGATGGGCAATGAGATCTGTTGTCAAACAAATCAGCACGTTTAAAATAAGATTGATTGTCACTTGACAATGGCAAATTTATAGAACTTTACTTCTTTTTTCTGATTAGTTTTTACTTCTAAGCGGAGCAGATAGATACCGCTGTTAATGCCATCAAGATGCATTTTCACTTCATTATCAACTAATGGAAAAACAGTACCATTTACTTCTCGTTTGGTTTGTCCAAAGACATCTAAGATCTGGATTTTGACACTTTGGTTATTAGAACCTAACCAATAACGGACCGTGATTTCATTATGAGCAGGATTAGGATAAACATAAAAATCCTTAACAACAATTTCTGATGGTAAAGGTGGTAGAATTGGCTCATAATATAAATTACAATGAGTTGGGTCTTTTAGATATTGTGACCATACTAAATTTTGGTTAGCAGTGGGAAAGTCCCACGCATAAAAAATACCCGCATCAGTACCAACAGCTATTTCTAAATCGCCATCATTATCAAGGTCATAAATTAAAGGTGTATTGTTAATGGCACCAACCGTGGTTAATGGAAAATAAGATAACAATTGCGCACTGCGGCCGTCAAAACCCAGTAATCCTGAACGCGGTGAACCGATAAATATATCTAGATAGCCGTCGTGATTGAGATCACAAAGCGTTGGAGAAGAATTGAAAATAAAGGGTATATCAAAAGTGACTAAATAACCACCAAGCACTTGAGTTACTTGATATGTTGATTCTTGTGCGATGGGATAATTGGTTAATAAAGTGCCGTTATAATTAAAAGCATAGATTTGATTTTTGGCGGTAAAGATAATATCTAAAAATCCATCATTGTTTATATCAGCTAAAGCTATTGCCGAATTAAGGGGATTTTCAATTATCGGTTGACTTGAGTGTTTAATGTTACCAAGTAGGTCAATGATAAATAATTGATATTTTCTTCCGTTATTAATAAGGACTACAATTTCTTTGTTGCCATCGTTGTCAAGATCTCCAACTACAGGTGGACAAGCAATAAAAAGTGGACTATATGATAGTGTTAATGGAAATTTGTTATGAATTGTCGCATCAGATGGATCGATGAGAAAGAGACGATGGTCGCTGCCTAAAACAACAATTTTGGGATTTAAGGTATCGGTAATGGCAACCGACGAGCGAAGTTCCGAATGTAAAGAAATAGGGAAGCCAGGGTAATTTGAACAATCGCCTTTCCATATATATAAGTGTTGGTCAGTCGAGGTAACGATTATCTCTTTTTTACCATCGCCATCTAAATCAAATAAGACCGGTGCGCTCATAATACGATCATTGGTTTGCATTTGACAAAGGATAGTTAAACCGCTATACGGATAAACATAAACCCCGCCGTTTTCACCAACTGCAATAACTTCTAATTTGTCATCCCCAATCACATCACCAATGGCAATAGTATTTAAGACGCTCGTGGGAAGTTGGGCAAAACTACCACCGCTAAGGCCGGTATAAGAAGTCCCGTCACCATACCAAGCAAAGATTCGACCGGCACTGTCAATGGTAATTATCTCATTGCGTCCGTCTCGATTTAAATCAGCAATGTGTGCGGGATAAAATTTCGTATAGCGATTGGGATTGATGGGAAAGCCAATTTGATTTAAGTCAAAGTTGATACTGATATACATTAAAGTATCAGGTTGGGAATGAACGGTGATACGGAGATAGCTTTTTCCATAATAACCGTCAGAATTCGGATTAGTTTGAAATGAGAATTCGTGATTATAGCCACCGATAAAAAATGGGTCATAGGGTGAGCCGTTATATTGATATTCATAATTATAGAGTGCCTGGAGATCGTAATCTTGAACACCATCTGCTTCTTCTAAATCAACGCCTTTATGTGGGATTTGAGCGATGTTTATGGCATTATATGGTCCATATTCAGCGATTATTTGCTCGTCAATATGCCAAATTAAGACTCCGCTACCAGGTTGAAAGAAATCATATTCACCATCTTCAACCCAGATCAAAACTCCGTCTTCTAAATCAACAACTAAGGTGTCTTTTTTCTTAACATCAGTCTGACGATTTTCAATAAGAAAATATTCGGTTTGGGAGATAGGTACTTTAATTATGGTTGGCGCGTGGGGATTATTTTGATGAAAAGGAAATTTTGTAGTATCCATATTAACAGCATATAAAAAGATACTTTCTTTGGGCACATTGACGACTAATGGTTCAATCCAACCAAAATAAACCCGATGAAAGGCATCAAGCATAGCGGGAATTGAGCCCGGTGGTACACCAACACTCCAATCGCCAAGCCAAGCACCAGTGCCCATTAAACTCCACGAACCAACGCCAATTGACCAACCCGTGACATCATAGAGATCGTAGCCACCCAAAACATGGACAAATTCATGATAGAGCGTACCACTAAATCCATACATTCCCAGAATATTTACTTGGCCTTGATACATTGTATCTTGTCTAAGCATTTCAGGCATAATCATGGCAGAGTATATTTGGGTTTCTCCTTCGTCTGCTAAGATATATGGTCTTCCTAAATAAGTTTCTAATGCAGATGGTGGAATAGTACCAGCTAATAAATCAAAAGGGCTATTACGATTGAGGTCAGTTTGTGGCGCGGAACCAGCATGAAAGATAATGAGAGCATCATAATCACTAAATCTTAAGTGCGGGTCTAAATCCGCAGCTCGAATTGCGTCGTTCATCAAACGGCATAAACCGGTCTCCATGCCTTCAATACTTGTGGTGTCACCATAATACATCATCGGATGGGGTAATTGATAGCATTGAGTAACAGAATTTGGATAGACTCGAAAATCAATATATAATTTACCCATTGAATTGAGCCAATAAAAATTACGCATTCCTTCTAAGTGTCTTTCAAAATATTGACGGGTGTGAGGTGGGTCATATAAAAGACCATGCTCTGGCGTTAGAAATCCTGCTAAGTCCATTTTACCATTACCGGTTGTGAGCGGCGTCGTATCTTCAACAAATTCAACGCGGATTGCTAATACTTTGATAGTGTCAGTGCGATTTTCTTTAGCGGCTTTGCGAATACGTGCTAAAAGATCACGATTATGATATGCCACATTATGCTTATATTTACTTTGATTGCGGATGATTTTTTGGATTTGTTGAACATAATTCTGCGGAGGTGGTAGATTATTTTTCTTGATAGTAATTTTTTCACCATAACTATATGAGCTAGTAAATAATAACAATAATATCAGTTGAAATAAATATTTTAAATTTTTTAGATAAATATTTTTCATATTCGATGTTTAATATATTTACGGAGAGAGGGGGATTTGAACCCCCGTTTGCCTTACGGCAAAACATGATTTCGAGTCATGCGCCTTCGTCCACTCGGCCATCTCTCCTTAAATCTTTATCAAATGATAACTTATTTTAGATAGAATATCAATAGTCTTAGTGGTAAGAATTTATTTGATTTAGGTTTGAGTTAGGTTTGCGTTTTCGTTTATTGGCAAAGAACTCTTGTAATAATTTTTGACTGGGCTCAGCTAAAATATTGGGAATTACTTCAAAGGTGTGATTGAGAAAATTATCGTGGGGAATATTATAAACAGAACCACATGCACCAAATTTTGTATCATAAGCACCAAAGATAAGTCTTTTAATACGGGCTAAAATTAAAGCACCAGTGCACATGACACAAGGTTCTAAAGTGATATAAACAGAAGTATTGCTCAAGCGCCAACTTTTAAGATAATTAGCAGCGGCCGATAAGGCAATTATTTCAGCATGAGCAGTTGGGTCATGTAAAGTTTCGGTTTGGTTATACCCTCGCCCAATAATTTTATTCTCATAGACAACTACGGCACCAACCGGTACTTCATCAGCAGCAAAAGCTTTTTGGGCCTCAAGTAAGGCTTCTTGCATCCAATATGCATGATTGTTTAGTTTCACAATCTATTATGAATTATTTTAAACGCGCCCGGCGTGATTCGAACACGCAACCTACGGATTCGTAGTCCGGCACTCTATCCAATTGAGCTACGGGCGCATGATAATACTTATTGTAAAATGATTTTATTAAATTGTCAACTCCACATTTTTTAAAAGATAAGTGTTTTATATGTATTATTAATCAAGAGGTATCCTCATACTCTCGGCTGTCGAAAGGGCTGACAGATAGTTACTAGCATAGGTGGTAATCTTGGCAGTCGTTAAGGAAATCCTATAACTTATGTTCAGGATGGTAGATTATGCTATCCTGAGGGTATACCCCTCGGACATCCAGTGGATGACCTACGGGATAGTGCATAACGCAATCTGAAGGATTATCAGAAGGACAACTTATTAGATAATAAAGGGTGGCTCCTTTTAATAAGAGCCACCCTTTTTGAGAGAGGGGATAAGGTTTATTTTTGAACTACGATTTTTTCTAAAATTTTGTTGTCCGCAGATTCAACTTTAACAAAGTAAACACCATTAGCGATATCGCTGACATCAACTGCAATTACTCCATTTTGCGTATTCAATGGGTGTTCGACATTTCTCACCAAAACACCAACATTATTATAGAGTTTAATTGTGATTGGTTTCAGAGTTTTAACTTGATAGTAGATATAGGCATTATTATTAATTAGTTTAGGATGGACTTTGAGATAAGGTAAATTAGTAATATTTTCAGTCATCTCCGAGGTGACGATTTGAACATTTAATCTTTCCTCGTTATTTAGCAAATTCGGGTCAGGTACATATTTATAAAACTCAGTTGTTTTGTTTCCCTTTAAGGCGTAGAAGATCTTTTTGCTTTCGTCGTAAACCAAAGATGCACCTGCGCCAACTTTTTTACCGCTACTGCCAGTTAACATATTCATAGCTGAACGATATGTCCAGCCATCGCGCATAATATTGTAACGCCAGAATTCAAATGAACCGCCTTTGAGAGCATAAATGGTTGGGGTTCCTGCAGTTCCTTCGAGACAATAAGCAATCGTGCTACCTTTACTAACGTCTTTATGCACTGGTTTACCTTCAACAGCTGCTCTGCGAATCCAATTACCCGTTGAGATGTCGTATATGTATAAGTAATTATATTTTGCTTTTAAGAGATAGATAAAATATTGACCATCAGTGGTTATCGCACTACCATCTTTAACTTTTTCTCTACCTGTTGGTCCTAAATCAATATCTGGTTTTCGTTGCCAAGTTTGCTCGCTAACAGAATATGCCCAAAATTCATTAGTGTTATTTCCTTTTACTAAGTATACATAGTCGCCATTGTCAGTTTTTATATAAGCGAGTCCGGCGCCACCTTTAATTCTTTTCGGTTTGGTTGGATCAGCACCAGGTACTTGGTCTAAAGGCAACCAAACATCTTCGTCAATAACATAGGTATAGAAATACCGAGTATTATTTCCAAAGATTGCATAGATGCGATTGTCGCCGTCATTACATAACGCAGCACCAGAACCCGCAAAAATGTTATTAGGAATTGGAGCTTTATCGGTCCAAGTGTTAGTTTCTGGATTATAGTGTTTAAAGATATTGGTTTTATTACCAACAAAAGCATAAATACCTTTATTAGGAATAATGGTTAAGGCACCACCATCTTTAACATTTTGTGCACTTGGTAATGAAGTAAGATTATCCCATCCATATCTAATATCTTGCCGAATTGAAAGAAGGGTATCTTTATAATTATTGCTGACATTAACATCGCCCTCTAAAAGAGTTGTACAACGGACAATAAAATCACCTAAATCTGAAGCCCATTGTGGGAAGAATACAAATTCAGTTTGCTGTGGTGCTAATTCAACATTAACAATCGGCGCAAATAAAGGTAGAATTTGATTGCGACGATAGATTTTTAATTGCACTCCAAAGTTTTCAAATGTACTACCATAATTGCGAACAATCACCATCGATGATATTAAACCTAATGGTTTACAACCTTTTGGTTCAGCAATTAGGCTGACGCCAACATCACGATTAGCAGAACCGGAAACAACAAAATCTAATGTTTTAGTGTTATTGGCAGTGTTTATATCACCTTCAATTTCTGCAATTGATACGAGTTCATAGTTACCTACATTATTAAGGCTGTTACATTGGTCAAATGTTAAAATTCGTTCCGTATTAGGCAACAGAGGAGTAGTAATAAGTACAGTATCAATATAGATTAAGGTTCGAGTTGATTGATTTTCAATGGTAGTTATAACGGGACCAGTTACTGGTGCGTCACCAATATTACGTACAATGACTCGTGGATAAGGTTGACGTCCCATCGCGATTGTGTCTTTGGGTGCTTTGATCTGGACAATTTCTAAATCAATCGTAGGATTTTGGACATAAAAGTTTTTCGAAATGATATCATTACTCGGTACTAAATCGTATGGAAAGATCTGACGGAATGTTATGTTATACCAACCGGTATCAGGCATCCAAGCAGGAAAATATACCATTCCTGAACTATTTTCAAAAATCGTCACATAATTAGTATCACAAACAACTGTGCTGTTACCGCGACGAATCGTCATTTCAATAGGTGCATTGATGTAATAGTTGCTATTATTATCAATAATAGCACGAGGGACAATACTCTGTTTGACAAAATTATCGGCCGGAACAACGATTTTTCGAGGCTTAACATCACGGAATGGAATAAATAAATCTTTTATAATCGAATCATTCGAGCGGTTATTGTCACCCGTTAAGTTAACTTTACATTTAACTACATAATAACCGGTTTCAGCCACCCAAGGATTATATTCAACTGTGGCGTCGTCACAGAAATTAATGGTGGTTGAGACAGAATGAGAGTAGACTTGATTACCATTGACTTTTATAATTGAGAATGTGGAAGGAATATTTACGGGATCTAATGTAAAGCTTCGGTTACTGATTTGAGCGGATGGTGTAATCTCTTGGGTTGGTTCGTAGACAGGATATAATGGAGTAAAAATCGTTGTTACTTTTGCATCATAGAGTGGTGCTAAGGCAATTGCGCTACAGGTGTCATTTGCGCGATTGTTATCATTACTAAGTTGCGTAAATGCTTTGACTTCATAAGAATACAGGGTTGGGGTTGGTGTCCAAATTTTCGTAAATTCTAATTCACTATTGACCAGCGGCGGTAATGTAATCCAAGCCGTATCAAAATAGACAGTAGTATGATTGTTAGTGTTTTTAATTTCAATTCTAACTCGGAAATTTTCAGTTTGTGAACCAAAATTACGAACTTCAATTTTGGGTAGGACTGTCGGTTCAGAAATTTCGTTTACTGGTTTGAAAATTGTAGTGACTCCAACATCGTGATAAGTTGGATTTAATACTTGGAAGTCTCTTATCATCTCGTCATTAAGTGGATTTTGGTCACCCGCTAAATAAGTTTTAAATTTTATCTTGTAAAATCCTGCTGCAAGAGTTGTTTCAGGAAAACTTACATCAACGATTTGATTATAGGGCAAAGCCGTTACAACAACATTCTTCGTATAATAAGTTGCAGTTCCTGCTTGATTATAAATAAAACATTTTGTTTCAAAGGTAGCAGGATTAGGACCATAATTTTTTACTGTTGCTCGGGGTGTGAAAGGAGTTGGCGTAATAATTGCTTCGGGTTGTTTGATCTCGATAACACCAACATCAAGAGGTACTCGATAAATTGGTGGATAATAAGGTATTGAGTCGGTATTAACATCATCAATAAAAACACCATGACGATTAGGATTGTTAGAGCAATAACGGAAAGCCACATAAACGGGTTGATTGATAAACGATGATAACGAAACAACTCTCATTGTATAATCCCAAGTATAGATGGCCAAAGCATCAACTCGATAACCTGTAGCAGGATTTTTAAAGTCATTCGGAGTATTACCAGCTCGAGAAACCCATACTTCAAGACTTTCTTTCTGATTTGGAGTGTATCCACGATAATAGAAAGTTAAATTATAAGCAGCTTCTGATGGATATAGTCGTGGGGTTACTAACCAATCGTCATTTGGACCAGTTGGATTGCTATTGCCACCGGCATATGATTTAGGACAGAAAGCACAACCCGGTTCAGTATGTGGTCCTCTTCCATCTTGTTGCCATACTGATTTATCCCGCGGTGCAGTACTATCTTCTAAGTTATATACGCTCCATCCTTCCGGTGGAAATACTGGTCCTGAAAATGATTCTTGTAAAACTTGGCTAAAAATCAAGCTTGTAAAAATTAGCGATAATATGAGAACTTTTTTCATAAGTTCCCCCTCTCTGATTTTTTATTTTCTAAATTTCTAATTTTATCGCAATACATAAATTTCATCTTGCATAATTTTTTACTATCAATTTTAACTTTCTGAATTTATCTCAACCTAATTTTGTAACGCAATTAATTTGTACTGCTCAATTTTTTAACTCTAATCATAATAATATTAATATAATTATTTCATTTGTCAAGACTTTTTCAAAAACCGAATAAATTTATAAATTATTGAATTTCAAAGCATAATAAACAAGAAAATATCTTTTATCATAAAATTATTCTGATATTACTGGGGGGTAGAAGATTTCTATATAATTTATATTGTATATTTATGCGTTCTACTTAAAGAGAGTAAATCGTAAAATAAAGCCAAGGAAAACGATTGAAACCATTGACATAAGTTTGATTAAAATATTTAGTGAAGGACCTGCTGCATCTTTAAAAGGATCACCGACAGTATCACCAACAACGCTTGCTTTATGAGTTTGCGAACCTTTGCCACCAAAATTTCCTTTTTCAATGTATTTTTTAGCATTGTCCCAAGCGCCGCCCGAATTTGCCATCATAATGGCTAATACAAAACCCGAAGCAAGAGCACCTGACAAAAGACCGACAACTGCTTCAATACCTAAAAAGATACCGACAATAATCGGAATTAGAATTGCACTTAGTGATGGGGTGATCATTTCTTTTTGGGCAGCAGCGGTACAGATTTTTACAGCGCGAGCGTAATCCGCTTTGGCAGTACCTTGTAAGAGTCCTTTAATTTCACGAAACTGTCTTCGGACTTCTTCAACAATTTTACTGGCAGTCCTGCCAACTGCTTTCATAATTAAAGCCGCGATACCATAAGGCATCATCGCTCCGATTAAAAGACCAGCGATTAATCGAGGATTCATTAAGGTAGTGTCAAGTTCTTTTGCCATCCCAAAGATACGCAAGCTAGTTAAGCGGACTTCATCTCGATAGGCAGCGATTAGAGCAAGTGCAGTTAGTGCAGCTGAACCAATTGCAAAACCTTTACCGGTTGCAGCGGTCGTATTACCTAATGCGTCAAGAGCATCAGTTCGTTCACGGACAATTGGCTCTTGATTCGTCATTTGGGCATTGCCACCGGCATTATCAGCAACTGGACCATAAGCATCAGTAGCTAAAGTAATTCCTAAGGTAGAGAGCATACCGACCGCAGAGATGCCAATACCATAAAGTCCCATGGCTGGATTATGAAAACCGCCTGCTAAATAATAACTGGTTACGATAGCAATTGCAACAACTGCGACAATCGCAGTTGTGGAAAGCATACCGACTGACATGCCTTCAATTATCACCGTAGCAGGTGAAGTTGTGGCAGCTTGAGAAATCCCTCGAGTTGGTCGGTAAGAATCAGAAGTAAAGAATTCAGTGAAGAAGCCGATAATGACACCGGCTAAAAGACCTGAGAGGATTGCCCAATAAACGACATAATTACTACCGAGCATAATTCGACACATGATAACACTGAGAATGGCAACGACAACAGCAGAGCCATAGATACCTTTTCTAAGGGCTGCTAAGAGAACACTTTGTTCAGCTTTTTCTTTGGCGCGGACAAGAAAGTTGCCAAGGATAGACGAAACAACACCGATGCCGGCAATAATCATTGGAAATAAAACACCCCGCACTCCTAAACCGGCAGTCGCAGCTAAAGCCATACTGGCAACAATCGAACCAACATAAGATTCATAAAGGTCAGCACCCATGCCGGCAATATCACCAACATTGTCACCTACATTATCGGCAATAACTGCAGGATTTCGAGGGTCATCTTCAGGAATATTGGCTTCAACTTTACCAACCAAATCTGCTCCAACATCAGCCGCTTTGGTAAAAATACCGCCGCCAACGCGAGCAAAGAGAGCTTGCGAACTGGCACCAATTCCAAAAGCAAGCATTGTTGAGGTAATTGCTTCAAATTTACTTATACCAATTGGTAAATTTTGCGCATTAGAATAATACCAATTTAAGATAGCATACCAGATGCTTAAGTCTAAAAGACCTAAACCAACAACCGATAAGCCCATTACCATTCCTGAGGAAAAGGCAACCCGCAATCCTGCATTAAGGCTATTTTTTGCAGCGTTCGTAGTACGAGCACTAGAGCGCACTCCGATTGACATACCAATGAAACCCGCCAGACCCGAAAAGAAACCGCCGGTTAAAAATGCGAACGGTACAAAAATAACCTGCATGCCTCGCAGGGCTAAAAATAATAAGAGCACAAACACGATTAAGAAAAACAGACTGACACCTTTATATTGTTGTTTAAGATAAGCCATCGCGCCTTCTCTTACTGCTTGCGCAACTTCTACCATCGCAGGTGTGCCTTCGCTTTTCTTTAAGATTCTTAGGGCTAAATACAAAGCGAAAAGCAAGGCAATTATTGAACCAATTGGAGCAATATAAAATAAGTTTTCCATAGATTATAACTATAATAAAAATTTCAAGTTTGTCAATTGATATTATTTCAGTTAACTTGACTTTTATTTTTACTAAGCATAGAATAAAATCAATGCAAAAGTATGATGTGATTGTTGTGGGCGGTGGCCATGCGGGCATTGAAGCTTCGTTAGCTGCGGCTAGAATGGGTTGTCAAACATTGTTATTAACAATGAATATTGATTCAATTGGTTTAATGTCGTGTAATCCTGCGGTGGGCGGAATTGGGAAAGGTCAATTGGTGCGAGAAGTTGACGCTTTAGGTGGTGAAATCGCGAAAAATACCGACCGCAGTGCGATTCAATATCGTCAATTAAATACCAAAAAAGGTCAAGCCGTACATTCTTCGCGAGCCCAAACTGATCGGAATCAATATAAAATGAATATGTTAGTTGTCTTACAAACAGAACCTAACTTGCAGCTCCGCAATGCAAAAGTAATTAAAGTCTTAGTTAAAGGCAAGACTGCGATTGGGGTTCTTACAGAAAGTAAAGAAAAGTTTTTAGCGAAGACAATTGTGCTAGCACCAGGAACATTTTTACATGGTTTAATTCATATTGGTCTCTTGCATTTTCCTGCGGGAAGATATGGTGAAAATCCCGCGAATGAGTTATCCGAAAATTTAGCTGATTTGGGTTTTAGAATTGGACGGTTTAAGACAGGAACACCTGCTCGTTTGGATGGCAGAACGATTGATTTTAATAAATTAGAAGCTCAATATGGTGACGAAAAACCCATCCCATTTTCATTCTGGACCGAAACAGAAGTTAAAAATTATAAACCATGCTATATAACTTACACGAATCTTAAAACCCATCGAATCATTAAAAATGGTTTAAAATATTCACCATTATACGCAGGAATTATCAAAGGTACCGGTGTCCGCTATTGTCCATCAATTGAAGATAAGATTGTGCGGTTTGCGGACCGTGATCGGCATCAAATTTTTCTTGAACCCGAAGGTTTAAATACTTATGAATATTATCCGAATGGAATTTCAACCAGTCTACCAATTGAATATCAAATTAAGATGTTACGAACTATTAAAGGATTGGAAAAAGTTGAAATAACCAGGCCTGCCTATGCGATTGAGCATGATTATGTTGACCCAACTCAATTACAGATGACTTTAGAAACTCGTTTGTATCGCAATTTATATTTAGCGGGTCAGATAAATGGCACAACGGGTTATGAAGAAGCCGCTGCTCAAGGTCTGATTGCAGGGATTAACGCAGCCTTGCGAGCATTAGATAAATCAGAGTTTATCTTATCTCGTTCCGAAGCATACATTGGAGTTATGATTGATGATTTAATTACCAAAGGTACGAATGAACCATATCGGATGTTCACATCACGGGTTGAATATCGCTTGATTTTACGAGAAGATAATGCCGATTTACGGCTAACTCCTAAAGGTTATCAACTGGGATTAATTTCAGAACATAACTATCAAAAAGTACTTTCCAAAGAAAGAGCGATAAAAGATATTTTAGAATATTTAAAAAATAAGCGCATTAATCCATCCGTGAGTATTAATAGTAAATTAAAAGAGTTAAATTCCACACCGTTAAAACACGCAGTTACTTTAGAAGAGTTATTACGCAGACCAGAAATCAATTATCAAGATTTAATGAAACTGACTGAAAATGAACAATTAGCAAAAGTTTCTGATAATATTTTGTGGAATGTAGAAATTACTGTCAAATATCAAGGTTATATTGAAAGAATGATGAATCAGATTGAAAAATTTAAAGAATTAGAAACGATAAAAATACCAGCAACTCTTGATTTTTATAAAGTTGCGGGATTGTCTAATGAAATAAAAGAGAAATTGACAAAACAGAGGCCACTTAATTTAGGTCAGGCGCAACGAATATCAGGAGTGACACCAGCCGCAATTTTTGCTTTAATGGTCTATCTGAAAAGAAATGAAAAATAAATATAAAAAATAAAAAATGAACATAAATTATGCTGCATTAAAAGAATTTATTTTTGACAAAGGCGCAACTATTTTGGGAATAGCAGATTTAAGTAAGGTTAAAAAAGATGACTTTTTAATTGAACCAGAATTATTAAGTAAATTTACTTTTGCGATCAGTATTGGGGTAAAATTATTAGAGGGAGTTTTATTAGATATTAAAGACCATCCAACTTTACTTTATTTTCATCATTACCGACAAGTTAATACTTTATTAGATAGAATTGCATTGCAGGTTGCTTTTTATTTAGAAAACCAAGGATATTTAGCATTACCAATCGCCGCATCTCAGATTGTGGATTGGAAGACTCAACGGGCACATCTCTCGCATAAAAGAATTGCAATTGCTGCGGGATTAGGTTGGTTAGGAAGAAATAATTTATTAGTGACCTCTGATTATGGCTCACAGATTCGGTTGGTAACGGTGTTAACTAATGCATTATTTATTAATTTTGATTCTCAACAATTAGATTTTGGTTGCAATGAATGTCGACTGTGCATTAATGTGTGTCCAGCTCAAGCCATTAAAGAGAGACCGGAAGATTTTGATCATTTGAGATGTTTTGAAAAATTAAAAGAGTTTCAAAAGAAAGGTTATGTCGGTCAATATATTTGTGGGGTTTGTGTTAAGGTATGTCAAGGAAAGATAATACGCTAATCAAAACTACTTGACAAAATAATTAATTGAAGTATAATTCTTTTGTTTGGCAGGGGAACGGGGTAGCGGAGTGGAAAATGCATTGTGTTGTAACAATCAAATTTTGTTGTATCCCGATAGAAAGAAAACAATCGGGAGAGGTTATCCGTAATAATCCTTTGTCAGAGAAATTATATATCTTTGACAGAGGTTTAAAAATAATAATTAGGAGGTATTATGTTTCACACCAAAAAAATAATAATCCTACTTATTATTTTTAGCGCAGTTGCTTCTGCGACCGTCATCAATGTGCCTACTGATTATTTAACGATCCAACAGGCAATCACAGCAGCAACCAACGGTGATACGATTCAAATTGCTGCGGGAACTTATCCCGAGCAAGTAACTTTAACTGGCACAAATCGCAAAGCATTAACATTCATTGGGGAAGGTCCAACGACAGTAATTTGTCCAACTTCAATTCCTCAACTTTTCCCAAGATATAATTCATTTACTCAGAATACAGCGGCAATATTTGTGGTTGATTCCGTAGCTAGTGTAGGACCGGTTGTTATTCAAAATCTCAAAATTGATGGTTCAGGTATTACCACAATGCCAGCTGGAGCAAATATGTTGGGCGGAATCCAATTTCGTGAGAGTGGTGGAATAATTGCAAATGTGATAATTGAAGGATTTGTCATATCGCTATCTGCTTATATTAATGCCTTTTACTTTTCTGATGTCTGGGAGCCTGGATCAGTGGTTGAAATCGCTCATTCAAAAATCAAAGATTATACAAAATTTGGAATAGTTTGTAATGGTGCCTATGCTACTGGTAATTTTCATCATGATTCAATTATCGGTTTAGGCATTGTCTCCTATACTTATGCGGGCGGTGGAATTCAATTTGGATATAGCTCGACAGGGTCTGTCGCGCATAATTATATTAAAGATAACGTTAGCGGTGGAACTTCAACTTGGTGCGCTTGTGGTGTGTTAGGTTATGAGGCAGCAAATGTAAGCGTTACAAATAATGTATTTGAAGGCAATGAGAGTGCGATTCATTTTGAGTACACATCATCAGCCAATGTATTAGATAATACAATTATCTCGCCTGTTAAAGGTCCGAACACAGGTTGGGCGGGTGGAATTGGTATGGCGGCATGGTCAAAAGCAACTGACAAAAGACCACTGGCTTTACCTTTTGATTCAGATGCAATAATGCCAAGTAAAGATGTATATAATTATACCGTCAATCAAAATTCAATTATAGGCGATGACGAACAGGACACTGAAGGAATCTGGGTTTATAATGGTGGCACTCATACTTTTAATATAACTGCTAATCGGAATAACTTATCCGATTGGGATTATGGTTTTTCGCTATATCAAACTGGTGTGAATGTGAATGGGGTTTACAATAATATTTTCGGTAATCATTATGGCGTTGTTAAGAACAATGCCCCGGCGGCTGATTTACAGAATTGTTGGTGGGGACACGCTTCAGGTCCTTATCATGCGACTTTAAATCCAAGCGGACAAGGTGATACAGTAAGTGACTATGTTAATTTTAGCAATTGGTTACTAACTGAATATGGACCGAAAACAATTATTGCGACTGCTTATGGCAATGGCACAATCACACCATCAGGCACGGTCATTGTTGAATATGGGGCCGATACTACTTTTACGATTACTGCTAATATTGGTTACCAAATTGACAGCGTATTAGTTGATGGTGTAAATCAAGGAGTCCTGACTCAATATACTTTTGAAAATGTTACTGATAATCATACGATTGCTGCTTATTTTTCAGCACTAACTTCAGGATGGATATCAAAAGCACCAGTTAATACTAACCTAACACCATCAGTGGAAAAAGTAATCAAAGAAGGTGGCGCATTGGTTGGAGTCGGTGATGATTATCTGTATGCGTTTATTGGCACTAAAACTAATGTCTTTAGAAAATATACGATTGCTACGAATAGTTGGGAGACTCGGGAATCATTACCATTTGGCTTTAAATATCCGAATCAAGAGATAAATAAGAAATATATTGGTAAAGGTGCCGCACTTTGTTATAACGGTGATAGTCTAATTTATGCAACTCGTGGTAATGGTACTTGGGATTTTTGGGTCTATAATATAGACGATACACGTTGGCGAAGTTTAAAACCAGTGCCGAGTCCGAAGAAACTTAAGATTGGTACTGCTTTAGCATATAGTAACGGAAGGGTTTATATCTTGACCGGTGGTCATAAACCGACTGACTCAACCAATTTCTATGCTTATGATGTCGCAAATGATACTTGGATTGTTCGGGAAGGTTTAGAATGTACTCCAACTTCAAAGCCACTCAAAGCAGGAACAGCAATGACAGTATTGAATGGAGTTATCTATGCGATAAAAGGTGGCGATAAAACTAATAAATTCTTTGAGTATGTGATAAATGGTGATTCTTGGATAACAAAGCCAGTTATCCCCGAACCAGATACAGTTTTTGGTAAATACAAGAAAAAAGTATTAGTGAAAGACGGTGCTTGTTTAGCAGCAGGGGGTGACTATGTCTATGCGATTAAAGGAAATGGCACAGATGTTTTCTGGCGATATAATCCAAATACCGAAGTTTGGCAAAGATTAGAGTCAATTCCTGTTGATGATAAGAAACACGCACCGAAAACAGGCGCAGCAATGGCTTATGCAGATGGTAAAATCTGGCTGTTAGTGGGTAATAAACAACCCGATTTCTGGTGTTATACAATTGGTGGCAGTAAAGCGGCTAAGACTAATACCATACCAAATATAACTACCAATAAGCTAAATGCGAAACCGACCCTGATTATCTCTCCGAATCCAAGTTTTAATCATACCACTATTTATTATCAAATTCCGAATACGGGCAATGTTAAAATAGTGCTGTATAATATCACCGGTCAACGAGAAAAAGTACTTCTTAGGGATTATCTGAATGCGGGTTATTATACTTTAACGCTAAACAATCTTGCTCAAGGGATTTACTTTGTAAAATGTGAAGTTAACAACACAAGTACGATCGCGAAAGTAATTGTTGAATAGCAATAATTATTAAAATAGGGGGCAAGTGAATTTATAAACTTGCCCCTTTGTTTTTGGAGTATATCACTATTTATCGGACTATTCCGAAAATGACGCAATTAAAATCATAACTTGCATTGGTAAGATAACTATTAATCATTATTATTTAACCCATAACTGTTATTATAAAAAATATAAAAATCAGGCAATGAATACTTAATTATAAATTTAAAAATGCGAAATTTGACTCTAATAGAAGTCACCCTTGTCAAATAGTTTCATATAAATCTTTAAAGCCAAGCAGGGCACTATACCACTCTGTCAGTTGCGAGTAAGTATTAATTATTGATTATTAAATAGTTATAAGATAATTTTTTTGCAATTAAAGTATTTTTTTAGTTCTCTTTTTTTTTAATTCTTGACAAAAAAATGTTGTATGTTAAAATATATCAAGTTGTAGTTATTTTATTCATTATATGAACTAGCTTAATCTCTGATGCGAAGATTTGCTAGTTCAGTAATAAATAAATCAGAGCAATGCTCTGAATCGCATCAAAAAAAATAAAAACACGAGGAGGAGTAAATGCTAAGAAAATGCTTAGCGCTAATAGCCTTAGTAGGGCTAATAACAATCGGTAGTGCACAAACTTATTACACATTAACTACCGAAGCCAATCCTGATGTTTTGATGGCGCCGGCAGGTGCTGGTTCTTATGAAGAAGGTAGTGAAGCGACTGTCAGTGCATATTCACCTCAGACTTATGATATGTATGTGTATGTTTTTACAGACTGGGATGGCGATGTTGCTGATGAATATTCATTAACGACGACAGTTTATATGGATGCAGATAAGACCGTCGTTGCTAACTACCAACAGATGGAAGAAGTAACCACTGCAAAATCTCAAGGGTATTGGAAAAACCGTGCTGGTCTAATGGAATTAACACTTGATGATGCTGTAGCATTGAACGATGTTGAACCATGGTTAGATTATTTTGATGAAACTGATTTAGCGACATTTAAATCACAAGTAAAGACCTATTTGACGCCAAAAGCCAAAGATCCAATGCAGAAAAAACTTGGTATGCAACTATTGACCGCTTCATTGAATGTTTTACATGGTTACCTTGACCCAACAAGAGATGTCTGGTATGACGTTGATATGGATGGTGTCTATGATCCTGCTGATGAAACTTTCAATATCGGAACTGTAATTCTCAATGGTATTGCGGCATGGAGTAGCGGCGTTGATCAAGCATACTACAAAGACTTACTCGATTGGATTAATTCTAACGAATTGTTATATATCGTTTATTAATAAACCAATTAATCTTTGAGGGCAGGAATTAAGTCCTGCCCTTTTATTTTACCCCCCCCTAAAAAAAAATATAAAATTTTGTTAGTGGATTTTTAATTTCTTAAAATCCATTGATTTTTCAATACTTAACACGATTTTTATAATATATTTTTTTTAACTTTTTGCTTGACAATTTATTCGGATACAGTAAAATTTTACATTCTGTGATAGTATTGCTATAGTATAAAAATAAAATAAGGAAAGTGGTATTCCATAGATATATAAAATGATAATTTTTAAAATAAAAACATACAAACCTTCATATAAAAATTATGTATTATTCTCAGAAGGGGGAGAAAATGAGAAGCAGTAAGATATATTTAATTATCCTTATAACTTTACCGTTACTATTAGCCAATATTGCTTATGCAGGTCGTCGTTATGCAGTTGATAATGGTAACTGGGATCAAACATCAACATGGTCAACAACATCTGGTGGAAGTCCTGGTGCGTCAGTTCCAAGTAGCACTGATACAGTTTATATTATTGATAAAACAGTCACAATTCCAAATGATTACAATGCGTATTGTTATCGTTTAGAGTTAGGTGATTCGTTGAATTCTCTTTCATGTTACCTTAATTTTAATACTAGCGCAACGTTAAATGTCGCACAAGATGTCATTATTTTAGGTGGTAATAATAGTTCTTATACCCGTCAAATTAATGTTGGTTCAGGAACACTTAACATTACAGGCAAACTTACTTTTAATAGAGGGGTTAACGATGTTCAAATAAACCGTAAAACAATTATTCAAATTTCAACAGGTACAGTAAATGTCTCAGGAGATCTCTACTATTATAATCTTCCGAATAGTCATCCCGCGCAATGTCAAATTAACATTACAAGTTCAGGTAATTTTAATTTAGGCGGTGATTTTATTATTGATTACAATCGTGGTACTATATCTCCCGGGAGCACAAGCACTTTTAATTTTAATGGTACTTCTGCCCAGACAATCCCAATTGGCATCAGCGAGATCAAATATAATAATCTAAATTTTAGTAATAATGGTACCAAAACAATTAGCGCGCCGATTACAACTTCTAATGTCACTGGTAATATTCGTATTTTAGGCGGTACTTTAAGTAATAATGGTTATAGTATTGTTGGTAATGCTACGAAAACCTTTGAAGTCGGTAATAATGCGACATTTCTGCTTTTGGGAACAACGGGAATGGTTACGGGTTTTCAAACTAAACTTTTTGGTACAACCAGTACTGTAATTTATGGCGGTTCTAATCAAACCGTGAGTGGTGAACCCTATGGTCATTTAACTTTGAGTGGTACAGGTACAAAAACTATGCCTACGAGCACAATGCTCATTCAAGGTAATTTCACAATGGCAGGGACAGCATCGGCAACTTGTCAAGAACAGATAACAGTTAATGGCGATGTCACATTAGGAGCAGGCACAACTTTTAATGCTGGTTCCTATAACCATTATTTTAAAGGTAATTTTTATAATAATGGGTCAACATTTAATGCTGGCTCAAGTACTATTTATTTCAATGGTACAAGTACGCAGACGATTGGCGGCAGTACTGCTTCAACTTTTAATAATCTGACGATTAATAATAATGCAGGTATTATTCTCGCAAATGATGAAACTGTAAGGGGTACTTTAACTTTAACCAATGGTATTGTTACAACTAATTCAAATAAGATGATTATTGATGAAAACGGTTCGGTGTCAAGAACAAATGGTTATATCAATGGTTATTTACAGAAATACATAAATACTGGCAATGATGTTAGTAAAACTTTTGAAGTTGGTCAGACCTATTATTCACCAGTTGATATTACTTTCAATCAAGTTAATACCGCAGGTAATATTATTGCCAGAGCCATTGCTACTGACCATCCAAATGTAAATACTTCAATTATTAATAATACCCAGACTGTTAATCGTTATTGGATGATAAATCAAGATGATAAAATCGTTTTTGATGAATGTGACATTGTATTTAACTTTAATGAAAATGATCTTGATAGCGGCGCTGATACCGCAATCTTCATTGTTGGTAAGTATGATAGTCCTAATTGGACTTATCCGAATGTGGGCAATCGAACGAGCACAAGTACTGAAGCATTGGCAGTGTCATCGTTCAGTGATTTTGCAATTGGTGAACCGAGTCCAGGTTCTGTAACATTCAGACAAACAGGTATTGGGACCGACTATCATTTTGCACCAATTTTGAATGTGGACGGTAACTTGTATTATTTCTATAATCTACCCAGTTTTGTTTGGGATTATGGTTCAATTCATACCTTCCAATTTTTTGATACTCTCTATATTAATTCAACAAAACGTTACATCTGGACCGCTACAAGTGGACTTTCCAATAAGAAAAGAGATACGATAACGATAACGACCGGTGGAGAAATTCATGCAAGTTATAAAGTGCAATATCTCTTAACAATGGCGTCTAATTATGGTACGACCACACCTGCGGTTGGCAGTTATTGGTATGACGAAAGCACAACTGTAGATATTTCAGCGCAAGCACCAACTGCTGGTAGTGGTGAACAATATATTTGGAATGGTTGGACGGGTGCAGGTTATAGCGGAATGGTTAAAGATACTTCAATTGTAATGTGGACTGCAATTACCCAAACTGCGAATTGGATAAAACAATATTATCTCACGGTAACTTCACCTTTTGGTACCACGGGTGGTGAAGGATGGTATACTGAAAATACCAATGCTTATGCTACAGTTTCACCACTTACAGTTAGTGGTGGTAGTGGGGTTCAATATGTATTTACAAATTGGTCAGGTGATGCAACCGGCAGTACTTCACCATCAGATCCGATTTTAATGAACGGACCTAAGACCGCAACTGCAGTTTGGAAAACTCAATTTTATCTGACTATTAATGCTTCTCCCGGTACACAATCAGGACAGGGTTGGTATGATTCAAGTGCAACTGCTTATGCTGAAGTCGTTGATTCGATTGTTGGCAGTTCAGGTACGAGATATGTCTTTAATCAATGGACTGGTGATGCCAGTGGGACAAATAAACGCTCTGATCCAATCTTAATGGATGCACCGAAAACCGCTACGGCAACTTGGGTCACCCAGTATGAATTGACCATGGCCGCCAATTATGGTACAACAACACCGTCAATTGGTTCACATTGGTACGATGCTTCATCAATAGTTAATATTTCAGCAAGTTCACCAATTCCAGTTAGTGGTGAGCAATATATTTGGAATGGATGGACTGGTACTGGTAATGGTTATACAGGAATGGTGATTGATACTTCAATAATTATGATGGGACCAATTACGCAGACTGCAAACTGGATAAGACAGTTCTATCTTACGGTAACTTCACCATTCGGAACTCCATCAGGACAAGGTTGGTATAATGCGGGACAGACCGCTTATGCCAATGTCACACCAAGCACAGTAAGTGGCCCACCACTTACACAATATGTTTTTGATTATTGGACAGGCGATACAACTGCTTCAGCTTTACCTTTACCCATTGTAATGAATAATCCAAAAACTGTTAATGCGGTTTGGAAGACCCAATTCTATTTAACTGTTAATGCGAGTCCTGGTACACAATCAGGACAGGGTTGGTATGATTCCAGTGCAACTGCTTATGCTGAAGTCATTGATTCGATTGTTGGTAGTTCAGGTACGAGATATGTCTTTAATCAATGGACTGGTGATGCCAGTGGGACAAATAAACGCTCTGATCCAATCTTAATGGATGCACCGAAAACTGCCACGGCAACTTGGATTACTCAATACGAATTAACAATGGCTGCTAACTATGGTACAACATCTCCTTCACTTGGAAGTCATTGGTATGATATTGGTTCAGTTGTGCCGATAGAGGCGACTGCGCCCACTGCCGGAGCTGGTGAGCAATATATTTGGAATGGTTGGACGGGTGTTGGTAGTGGTAGTTATTCAGGTACGAATAATCCAGCGCAGATTACAATGAACGCACCGATCACCCAGACTGCGAATTGGATAAGGCAATATCAGTTAACGATGATAGCGAATTATGGTACGACATCGCCGTCAGTTGGAACGCATTGGTATAATGAAGGAGCGATAGTGCCGATAGAGGCGACTGCGCCCACTGCCGGAGCTGGTGAGCAATATATTTGGAATGGTTGGACGGGTGTTGGTAGTGGTAGTTATTCAGGTACGAATAATCCAGCCCAGATTACGATGAATGGTCCAATTACTCAATCTGCATCTTGGATATTACAATATCAATTAACAATGGCGACCAATGCAGGAACAACAAATCCTGCAGTGGGAACACATTGGTATAATGCTGGAACCTTAGTGCCAATATCTGCGACTGCACCAGAACCTGGTCCAGGACAAATTTATGTTTTTAATGGTTGGACTGGAACCGGTAACGGCAGTTATTCAGGAACGAATAATCCTGCTAATATAACGATGAATGGTGTCATTACACAAACCGCAAGTTGGAATTTAATTCTAATACCGCGCTATTTAACAGTTACTGTCAATCCATCTGCATCAGGTAATGTTATTTTAAATCCACCAGGTGGGGTATATGACCATGGTACTACTGTTACTTTGACCGCATTGCCTGCTTATGGTTATCATTTTAGTCATTGGAGTGGTGATGCAACAGGTACAGATAGCATCATAGATGTTTTAATGGATGGCGATAAGAATATCACCGCGAATTTTGCGTTGAACACCTATACTTTAACTGTTAATATCACTCCGGAGGGGAGTGGAAATGTAGTTTTAGATCCGCCCGGCGAAGCGTCATACTTGTATGGTACGACTGTGACTATGACTGCTTATCCTGCTGACGAGTTTATCTTTAGTCATTGGCAAGGCGATGTGTCAGGTAATCAAAATCCAAAACAAATTTTGATTGATGGTGATAAAAATGTGACCGCGGTATTTATTTTCAGTGGTACTGCTGAATGGGTATTAAAAGAAAGTGTTCCACATGCATCAGATATTCTAAAAGCTAATAAATATGTTAAAGACGGTGGTTCTTTAGTTGGAGTTGGTAATGCACTTTATGCTTTCCATGGCAATAAATCTTGGAAATTATACAAATATGCTAATGGTGTATGGGATACGACTCTTGCCAATATTCCTTATGGTTTGAAATATAAATATAATCAACCATTAGACTCTTCTAAAATAAATAATAAGAAAGTTGGTAAAGGTGCTGCGCTCTGTTATGACTATGATAATAATCGTATTTTTGCAGTTAAAGGAAATAGCACTTATGAGTTCTGGGCTTATGATATCAACAGCAATCAATGGATTCCTAAAGCATATCTATTAAGTGCTAAAGATAAACAGAAACCAAAAGGTGGTACTTCACTTGCTTATCATAATGGTTTTGTCTATCTATTACTCGGCAATGCCAAAGTTGGCTTAGATAATTTCTATATTTATGATGTTAATATGGATACTTGGGGTGTCTTACAACAAGCGCCAGTAGAACCTAATAACAAAAAATGGGGAGATGGTAGTGAAATCGTTGTGGTTAATAACTTAATTTATGCGCTAAAAGGTAAAGATAAATATAATCCTTTATGGGTCTATAATATCAATACACGGAACTGGCAAGAGAAAGAGCAATTACCAATTGTTAATAGTGAAGGTAAAAAAGTGAAAATTAAAGATGGTGGCTCAATGACTTCAGATGGCACAATTCTTTATGCCATTAAAGGTGGTGGTAAACCAGAATTTTGGTCATATACACCTGGTGATAGTGGATATTGGACACAATTAGCAGATGTACCGAAAAAAGATGGATATAAGAAATCAGTACCTAAAACTGGTGCTCAACTTGCATTCGCTGCGGGTAAGATTTGGTTATTAAAAGGAAATAATACTCAAGAATTTTGGCGCTATATATCTCCGACTACATCACCGACATCGGTTAAACCTATTATCAACAAGAGTGTGGTAACATCTTCACTTAATTCAATAGGACATGCAAATCTCACAATCACACCCAACCCGGTTACTAAATTTGCAACTATTAGTTATACAGTACCTGTTTCTGGTTTGGTTGTGATAAGACTTTATAATTCGAATGGTCAATTGATTGAAACTTTACTGGATAAGAGAATAGATAGTGGTAGTTATACATTAATTCTTAACTCAGAAAGATTAACAAAAGGCGTCTATTTCTTAAAATATGAAACCCATAATATAAAAGAGGAGTTAAAACTGATTATAAATTGATAAAATAAAAAATTATCAACAAACTTGACAGTAGATTTTACAAAGATATAATGAAATGAAATGATATATAAATATAATGAAGCCGTTGATAAGAGCGAAAATTTTTAAGCAAGAAAAATTTACTCTTATCAATAATGGTTTATTATTAAACATTAATCATTACTTGCTAAAAAAATAACTTGGAGGAATTATGAAACAAGTTAAACTGATAGCAATCGTTATGTTTATTTTAACGATTGGATCAATAACAACCATAAACGCAGTGATTAGAACGAGCACCCAAAGTGGTAACTGGAGTTCTACATCTACTTGGGGCGGTAATCCAATTCCCACTGCCAATGATACTGCTCATATTACAGCAAGTCACACCGTTACCGTGGATATTTCCAATGCGGAATGTAAAAGATTACAAGTCTATCCCACTACTAATAATAATACAAGTGTTATCCAATTTAATTCGGGTAGTCAGTTGACGGTTTCTGATGATGTGGTGCTCGGTACTACGGACGGAACCGGACGCAGAGGTAGTCTGAATATGGCATCGGGTGGCACTTTAAAAATCGGTGGTGTATTTAATATTGTTCTTTTAAATACCTTTACTCCCGGTACAGGTACAATTGAATATTCTGGCGGGGCTCAGACAATTCGTTCCTATGCTAATCTTGGTAACCAACCCTATTATAATTTAGTTCTTTCTGGCTCAAATACAAAAACATTAGCAGGGAATATAACAGTCAACGGCACTTTGTCAATGCAAGGTACTGCGACATTTAATAATGGTGGTTATACTCTAACTTATGGATCAAGTGCTGCTTTAGAATATAAAGGTTCAAGTGCTCAAACTACAGGCAGTGAATTTATCACACCATTTACCGCATCAGGTGGTGTTATTGTTGATAATACTAATGGTTTAACATTAAATGAAAACAAAACTATCAATAGTTCGATCAATTTAGTAAATGGCGTTGTAAATACTGGTAGTTATACATTAGCAATCGCATCAAGTGGCACTCTCACAAGAACCAATGGTTATGTGGATGGCAATTTACAGAAGTATGTTAGCATTGGTTCATCAGTTTCAAGAACATTTGAAATTGGAACAAATTATTATTCACCAGTTACTATTACTTTTGCTTCTGTTAACACCGCAGGTAATTTAATCGCAAAAGCAGTGACCGGGGACCATCCTGATATTTCAAATTCAAAGGTAGACCCTAATAAAAGTGTTAATCGTTATTGGACATTGACTAACTCGGGAGTTGGTTTTACCTCCTATGATGCGGTGTTTACTTTTAACTCTTCTGATCTTGATCCGTCAGCTAATACAAATAATTTTTATATTGCTAAGAAAGATGGCAGCAGTTGGTCTTTCCCAACTATTGGCACACGAACTTCAAATAGTACTGAAGCAACTGGAATGACATCAATGAGTGATTTTCAAATTGGTGAAAAACAAACCTATACAATTACTTTTGACCAAACTGGTTTAAGCAATGATTATACAGGAAATATTTTGAATGTTGATGGGAATGATTATTCTTATGCTGATTTACCTATACAATTTGATTGGGAAGATGGCAGTTCGCACTCATTTCAATATTATGATACTTTAACCATAACGGGAAAAAGATATATTTGGAATTCGACGAGTGGTTTGGCTTCAACAAAGAGCGGTACAATTATCGTTAGCGGTGCTGGCTCAGTTACCGGAAATTATACAGCTCAATACTATCTAACCGTAAATTCTGATTATAGCACAACCAATGGCGAAGGATGGTATAATGACGGTGCGACGGCATATGCAAGTGTTGATGATTCAATTGTCACGAATAGTGGAACTCGGTATGTGTTTGCAGGATGGGATGATGATGCAACAGGTAATAATTTAACATCAGATCCAATCACTATGGATGCACCTAAGACTGCAACTGCAACTTGGATTACTCAGTATTATTTGACTGTGACATCGCCATATGGTACGACAGGTGGCGAGGGTTGGTATGATTCAGGGACGAATGCGTATGCGACAGTGACGCCATTGACAGTGGCAGGACCGACAGGAACGCAGTATGTATTTACGAATTGGTCCGGCGATGCGACTGGTAGCACATCGCCATCAGATCCGATTTTAATGGATGGACCTAAGACTGCGACCGCAAATTGGAAGACCCAATTCTATTTAACTGTTAATGCGAGTCCCGGCACACAAAATGGACAAGGTTGGTATGAT
>CBFGJZ010000008.1:54336-62129 GCA_965649215.1 Caldifarciminota bacterium | reverse complement strand
ATACATAAAGAATTTTAGCGTATACGGCACTGGTGTTGGACCTAATGTAATCGGTCGTGAAATTAATCTTGCCATACTTCCAGGGGGCCATGCCCAATATGACTGATAACTTGCCATTGCCGAACCTTCATAAGGCAGACAATTAGGATTTTCGTTAGAAGTTTTTCTTTCCCAGTTAGAATAGCCATATACGATTACACTTTGCCAACCTGGTGGAGGAAATGTAGACTCAAATCCTTCAGACAATAGAGTGATACCAATTTCAATTTGTTTGGTCTTTTGGTCATTATTAGGGTTTTCATCATTGTTAAATAATGTTCGGATTTTGACCTTGCAGGTTTCTTCAACATTTGGCGTCCAAGATGAGAAATTCACGCAGATAGTATCACCGGATGCAAGTAATGGGACATTTTGAGTGTTGGTATATCTTAATACACCACGAGCACTAATTATTGAACAAACTACTGGGAAATTTGACTGAGCGTTTAGACCAAGATTTTTAATACGGGCAATTGGTGTGATTGGTGAACCGGCTAGCTGATTTGGTAATGGGCTAATTATTTCATCAACCGCAACATCATTAAATAGTGGTAAGGTGCCATATAATTGCACTAAGTCAATATTCATATTCTTGCCGTCGCCGGAAAATGCAAGGATTCCGAAATAAATTGTCCCGGTAAATGTTCCAAGTTCAACTGAATGTTCTTCCCACCGTTCGTCCCAAGGTATGTAATCTCGATATCGACTAAATGCCGCCACTTGTGTGAAATGTATGCCATCAGTTGAATATTCGATTTTTACACTATCCGGAGCCCAATAAGAGCCTGGGTCATGAAACATTGCAAAATTTAATATGCAGGTCTTTGGTTGCGTACCTAAATTTATCGGTGGTGAGATTAATCGTGCTTTTGAGCCATAAGGCGCATAACATGATTGATAACTTGCCATTCCTGTACTTTCGTAAGGCACACAAAACGGATAATCATTATTAGATTTTCTTTGCCAGTCATGAGAGCCATTTATGATTACACTTTGCCAGCCCGGTGGTGGAAAGGTATAATTGTTAAATCCTTCGGATAAAAATAATACAGCATTGGTAATTTCAGTTATTCGAGTCTTTTGGTCATTATTTGGATTTAAATCACCAATAAGATTAGTTCGCATTTTTACTACGCAAGTTTCTGTAATGGTCGATGTCCACGTATCAAAATATACTCTGATTGTATCATAATCAGCAAGATAAGAAATAATTTTGGTGCTGGTATATCTGAGATTATTATTAGGTCCGATAATTGAGCATACAACAGGGAAATTGGTTTGTGGACTTGAACCAAAATTTCTTACTAACGCACAAGGTTTCATTGGCATTAACCTTAAATGTTGCTCAGGTGGATAAATGATTGAATCAACACCGACATCATTGGCACCGGCTTGATAATACTTGACTGTCGCATAATCGTTGTCGAATTCCTCGCTTGTACCTGTGACATAGACATTACCGGCTAAATCAACCGTCATTGCAGTCGCTTCATCGTCATAGTTTATTGGACCATTATACCTTACAACCCATTTTTGTATGCCGGAGGGAGAATACTTAATCGTGGCAAAATCATTACGATAATTACTACCTTGGCTTTGACCCGTGACATAAATATTACCTGCGGTATCAAGCGCAATGGCAGTGGCAATGTTATAACAATCATTGGAGTCAGGCAGATTATATCTTTGAAGCCATTGTTGACCCCCTAATGAATTATACTTTATCGTTAGATAATTTACTTGAGCGTAATATTGACCTGGGACCGAAGTTAAACCAGTGACATAAACATTACCTTGATTATCAACCGCAATATCTTTTCCTTCGTCCCAGTCATTGGCAGTACCATTATATCTTCTTACCCACGCCGTATCACCATTAGATAAATATTTTATGGTTATGCAGTCACCCCCCCAATATGCATCGGGCTCCATACTCAAACCCGTGACATAGACATTACCTTGATTGTCAACTGCAATTGCTCGTGCTTCATCATTATTATTACCGGTATAAGTATAGATGCTTACCCATTGCTGAACACCCGAGGAATTATATTTGATAGTCACAATATCGTACCAATAACCTGGCCCATAACTTTTTCCCGTGATATAAACATTACCTTGATTATCAACTGCAATTGCGCAAGCTTTGTCCTCTGAATTAAATGGACCATTGTAATATCTTACCCACGCAGTATCGCCGTTTGGAAAATATTTTATTGTTGTATAATCAAAGTTACCAATTGAATTATAAGTATAACCCGTGACATAAACATTACCGCTATTATCAACTGTAATTGCGTATGCTTCATCATAAAAATTTTCTGTCCCATTAAATCTTTGTTCCCAGACAATATCGCCATTGGTACTATATTTTATGGTTAGCCAATCAAATTGAGTCGAATCTGAAGTATAACTACTACCAGTAACATAAACATTACCCTGATTATCAACTGCAAGTGCGCGTGCGTAATCGTCCTGGGATATCGGTCCATCATATCTTCTCACCCAAGCTGTATCACCATTGGAATAGTATTTGATAGTTGCCCAATCATAATAGTAAAACGGATAAGCAACTCGACCAACACTACTACCCGTAACATAAACATTACCTTGAGCGTCAACTGCAATGGTAGATGGTTCGTCATCATTATAATCAGAAGCTACTGGACCATTATATCGCCTTACCCATTCAAGATACTGGGCATTTAATAAGATTGGACTAAATAAACAAACAATTATTAAAACGACAATTTTTTTAAAACACATCTTTCCTCCTATCCAGTGTTTTTATATCTATTTTTCTTATAAATATCATGTTGGTAGGAAGAATATTTCATCTTTTTATTGATATAAAAATCTCACAAAATGGTATAAAATCCTTATGACATTTTTTAATATTTATATTTTATTTTTAACTCTGCTGATATAAGATATTCCCCAGTTTTATTAGAAAAGTAAACTTGTGTGGTAATATAATCTATTAATTGCTCATATATCCTCCTTATTTGTTGATATAACCTGATTAGATTATTTCGACAATATTCCCATAAGTCACATTTACTAAAATTTATCTCTCTGCATGTTTTACCTCTTATTCCTAAATAGTATGATTTCTTAAAGTAACCTAACCGGTCAATTAAGTTTTTAATATCTATCCAATTTTTAATGTGAGAAAATGAAAATATCAAAATATTTGGGTCAAGCATAAAATTTAACATTCAATAGGAAATATATTCCAAACTAGCTGGAATTCTTATTTCCCACTTAATACTGTTTAAATTTTATGTATATTAATTTTTACACGTTGGCTTTTGTTTGTCAAGTGAATTTGCGAGTGATCTAAAAAACTAAAATTGTAGCGGAGCCGTGTAGAATATATATTTTCTGACACATCAAAAAAACCTTTGTCCTTATTCTTTCTATACTCGGTAGGGGTGAACTTTTTCAATTCTATTCCTTTGAGGTTTATTTTCTGTTACTTAAAATTCTTCTTAATCCACTTTTTTATCTCATCTCTAACATTCCGAAAGCCATTTAAGATATCTTGTTCGCTACCCGTAAAACTTGACGGGTCTTGAAAACTTTGGTGCAAACGGATTTTACCGCCTGGGAAAAAAGGACAAGTTTCATTAGCACTGTCGCAGACAGTAATAACATAATCAATATCTTGATTTAAGAAGTCTTGAACGCTTTTTGACCGATGATGTGATATGTCAATACCAATCTCTTGCATTACTTTTATTGCATAAGGATTGACTTCTGTGGGTTGTGTACCTGCACTATATGCTTCGTATTTATCACCATATAAATAGTTAAGCAATCCTTCTGCCATTTGCGAACGAGCTGAATTGTGCGTACAGATAAATAAAATTTTCTTTTTTATATCGTTATGTTTACTTCTAATTTTCATAATTAATGCCTCTTAATCCCTCTTTAATAAAGAGAGAAGTCAGGGGGATTTTCCCATAGCATTTACTTTCCGAGATACTTTTTTTTGTCCTTTACTGGCATCTCGGTTACTTGCTACTACACTATGGTAGAGTAATAATAAATTTTGTTCCTTTACCAACTTCGCTTTCTACTTTTATATCACCATTATGACTTAAAACAATATGTTTCACAATTGCTAAACCTAAGCCAGTTCCGCCAAGTTTCCGTGAACGAGATTTATCCACCACATAAAATCGCTCAAAAATTCTATCTAAATGTTCTTGCGCAATACCAATGCCGCTATCTTCAATTATAATTCTAATGTTATTATCGACTTTACTTATCGTAATATTTATTTTACCTTTTTCAACATTATATTTTATGGCATTATCAATTAGATTTGTAAACATCTGCTCGACTAAAAAATAATCACCTTGCCAGATCTGAGCATCATCAGCAACCGTAAGTGTCAGCTTTAGTTTTTTCCTTTTCAGTTTTTCTGAAAACATCTTTTTGATACCGTTGAGCATTTCTCTAAAATCAATCTTTTCTATGTGTAGTTTTTGCTCACGGCTTTCTAAATCAGATATCACCAGTAAATCTTGAACAATATTAATCAAACGATCTGCATTACGACTAATTGCTTTGATAAATTTCTGATGTTTTCTGCCTCCTTCTTCAGCTAGCGTATCGGCAAAACCTTTGATGCTGGTAAGGGGAGTTTTAAGTTCGTGGGAAACATTGGCGATAAAATCAGCCTTGACCTTTTCCAATTTTTTTGCTTCGGTAATGTCATGTAAGATAATTATTGCTTTATTGCGGCCTGCTTGATTATTAACTAATTTACCGCTTATTGCATAAACGCCAAAATTAAGTTCAATGATTTGATTAGTGCATATTTTTTTATCTTTAATCTCTTTGACAATTTGGCTGAATTGATCATTCTTGATTACTTGCCAATAATACTGACCAATGATATTATTGCTAACCCCAACAATATTTTTAAAACTCTCGTTGGTGATAATAATTTGATCTCGGTCATTTAAAACAACTAGTCCTTCATTCATTGCGCTTAAGATTGATTTAATCTCTTCTCGTTCCGAATGCAACGCTTCAAACAAAGTACTCAGTGATTCAGCCATTTTATTGACCGCCTCCGTCAACTTACCAATTTCATCATTACGTTTTGAAATAATATAGGTTTTAAACTCGCCGTTTTTAATCCGCTCAGCAGTTTTAGTTAGCAACCGAATTGGTTTGGTTAAGTTTCTTGAAGTGATCATTGCTAAAAATAAAGCTAATATTGTTAAGATAACCGCACTGTAAATGATCTTTTTGTTAACCGCTCTCAAATCCTTTCCAATGTGTTTAAGATAAGCACTTGTTCTGACTACGGCCAACGCTTTATTATTTTCTATTATCGGTACCGCAATATAGAGCATATTTTCTTTAGTGGTTTGACTGTAACGGATTTTTTTGCCAATTCCCTTATGGATTGCCTGCATAAATTCAATCCGTGTTGAATGGTCTTCCATTGCTTCGGCATTGTAATCTGATTCGGCGATCACCATCCCGTCATTTCGGATGATGGTAATTCGAGTATTAATTTTAGAAGCAAGATTGTTAATAAAAGCATTAATCTGTTTGTAACGGTTATAAATCAAATCATCTTTAATTTCAGCACCGATGATTTCCGCTTGTTTTTGTAAATTATTTTCTAAAGTTTTAAGATAATTCTTACGATATTCATAAGATGTGATACCCGTAATAATTAAAGTGGTCAAAATAATAATTATTGCATAGGCAAGAAAATGACGAACAAATAAATTAAATCGCATTGTTAATTATTCCTTCTCAAACTTATAACCAACGCCACGTACTGATTTAATGTAATTACCATATTTACCCAGTTTTTTTCTTAGATTGCGAATATGCACATCAATGGTCCGATCAAGTACCACTCGTTCATATTGCCAAATCTCATCTAACAACTGCTCGCGATTAAATACCCAACCTGGTCGACTAACTAAAACTGCTAACAACTTAAATTCCGTGGTCGTCAAATCGATCTTTTTTTTATTTATGAATACCTGATATTTAGATAAATCAATCACTAAATTATCAATTGTAATAATCTTTGCTTGTTCTTGTTTAATCTCAAATCTTCGTAACACCGATTTAATCCTTGCTAATAGTTCGCGAGGACTAAATGGTTTAACAATATAATCATCCGCTCCTAATTCCAAACCAACCACTTTATCGGCTTCACTGCTTTTGGCAGTAAGCATAATTATGGGGATCGAACTTGTCAGTTCATCTTTCTTTAATAATTTACAAACTTCTAAACCATCAACCCCGGGCAACATCAAATCTAAAATAATTAAATCAGGCTTGTTTTTTTTTACATATTCTAAAATACTTTCGCCATCGTAAAAAACCTCCACCTTGAAATGCTCTTTTTCAAGATGATGGGTTATCAAATCAACAATATCTTCTTCATCATCAACAACAGCGATTATTCTACCCATCTCTCCATTATAATCAATAATTAAGAAATATCAACTCTTGTTATAAACTTGACTTTACTTACAATTCCGATACAATAAGACCATGCGCATGTCAGTCAGTGCAACCCGAATGGAATTGTTACGCTTAAGGCGACGGCTGATGGTTGCTCGACGCGGCCACAAGTTATTAAAAGATAAACAAGAACAATTAATGCGCACAATTTTAGAGTTAATTAAAACTATTAAAGGCGAACGGCAAAAGTTAGCCCAACAATTAAGTGCCATTCAACAAAGATTAAAATATGCTGAAGCATCTTATTCTCTTCAAGAATATCAACAAGCTTTAATGACATCAAAGCGTACTTTGAATGTTGAGATTGGTATCCATAATATTGTTAATATTAATGTGCCGATGATTAAGAAGATTGAAGCAACTGGTTCACTTGTAAATTATGACTTTCTCGTCACTTCTGCTGAATTAGATATTTCCTTATTTGCATTAGATGATCTCCTGCCCGCGCTCTTAAATATGGCAATAAATGAAAAAACCCTTGAGCTCTTAGCCGAAGAACTCGAAAGAACCCGCCGTCGTGTTAATGCGTTAGAATATGTCTTAATTCCCTCTTTAGAAGAAACAATAAAATATATCACTATGAAATTGTCGGAAAATGAACGCTCCAATTTAACCCGTTTAATGCGATTAAAAGAGATTATTCGAGAACGATGACTAAGAAATTATTTGTTATTATATCAATCATTATCTTTTTAATAACTTTAATTCCGTTACCAAAAAAGTTACAATATCAAACCTATCGGGTTGACAAAGTGATTCATTTTTCAATGTTTATGATTTTAGGTTTCATTGCACAAGCCGTACTCTCGCTCTTTGCTTTACTTTATGGTACAATTTTAGCAATCATTACCGAAGTTTTACAAAAATTCATTCCTGGCCGTACGCCGGATTTAATTGATTTTGGGAGCAATATGATTGGTATTGTTATTGGAACAAGTTTTTGGGAACTGATACGCAAAAGAATATAAAATGATTTTATCTAATCCTAAGGGTACTCAAGATTTTATTCCGCCCCACGGCGATCAAAAAGCATTTCTTGAAAATCAATTCCGTCAAGTTGTTAAATTATATGGATTTTCGGAAATTGTCACGCCAACCTTTGAACATACTGAATTATATTTACGTTCCACTGGCTTAACTACTGACATTGTTAACAAACAAATGTATACCTTTACTGATAAAGGTAATCGTGAATTAACTTTGCGACCTGAAGGAACACCCGGTGTCGTGCGAGCATTTTTACA
>CBFGJZ010000008.1:52767-54238 GCA_965649215.1 Caldifarciminota bacterium | reverse complement strand
GTATTTACGTTCCACTGGCTTAACTACTGACATTGTTAACAAACAAATGTATACCTTTACTGATAAAGGTAATCGTGAATTAACTTTGCGACCTGAAGGAACACCCGGTGTCGTGCGAGCATTTTTACAAAATAAACTAAAGCCGCCTCAACGTTTGTTCTATATTGGACCCATGTTTCGCTATGAACGTCCTCAAAAAGGGCGCTACCGTGAATTTTTTCAACTCGGCGCAGAAGTTTTTGGTGAAG
This sequence comes from Caldifarciminota bacterium, assembly GCA_965649215.1. Classification (GTDB taxonomy): domain Bacteria; phylum Hydrothermota; class Tepidihabitantia; order Tepidihabitantales; family CAIPLT01; genus JAGXRL01. The sequence goes on along the minus strand of CBFGJZ010000008.1, from coordinate 53,990 downwards.
CTCAACCAGAAACCGATGTCGAGCTCATCGAAATGGCTATGCGCTTTTTTAATGAAATCAATCTTAATGATATTATTATCAAAATTAACAGTGTTGGTTGTGCTGTTTGTCGTCCCCCTTTTCGAACTCAACTCAAACTTTTTTTAGATAAGGAATTAGATAAGATTTGTCCTGATTGTAAAGTAAGAGCCGAACAAAATCCTTTACGGGTATTTGATTGTAAAACAGAGTCGTGTCAAAAGATTTATGAAGTTGCACCTAAGATTACCGATCATCTCTGTTATGACTGTGAACAACATTTTCAAGTTGTCCTTAAAGAACTCAACCATCGCCAACTTCCTTTTGAACTCAATAAAATGATGGTCCGCGGACTGGATTATTATACTCGCACGACTTTTGAATTTGTACCCTCTCAAGAAGAAGAACTCGGTTCGCAAGATAGCGTTGGGGGCGGCGGGCGTTATGATAATCTAATTGAAGATTTTGGTGGAGCTAAGACTCCTGCTGTTGGCTTTGCGTTGGGATTAGATCGCATTTTAATATGCTTGGGTAATAATATCAAAATACAAAAACCAATTTATATCATTGCCTTAGATCAAAGTGTAGAAAATCACGCCAAACAACTTTTAACAATCCTCCGTAATGCCAACATTCCAGCCTTATTAAACCAACGAGATAAAAATCTTCGGGCTGCATTAGGCGTTGCTAACAATCTTGGTTGTCACTATGTAATTATCATTGGTGACAATGAAATTGAAAATAAAGTCTACACCCTTAAAAATCTTGTTGACCGAACCCAACAGCAAATTGCTCAAGACAAAACTGTTGAAGAACTCAAACGGCTTATAATTTAGTTGTGTTTAAGATGGCATGCTTTGCGATACGAAAGAAGATAAAATTGCTACAAATTTAATTTGCTCATTTCCCTAATAAACTTATTCTCATTAAAAAAGTCACATTCTTGAAATTGACAAAATTACAAATTTCCTTAATTATACAATATTAATATAGATTTATGTTTGGCGAAGAGCATTATTTTATTGAAGAAGAAACAACCACACTCAAGGGTAATACTAAAAAATTATTAAAAGCTTTATTTCCTTACTTTATAAAATTCCGAGGTCGGATTATTACGGCAACCATATTACTTTTGATTTCTACGGCGCTTGGTTTATTAGCGCCTCTCTTATTAAGGCATGCTATTGATGTTGATATTAAATTTT
>CBFGJZ010000008.1:0-52669 GCA_965649215.1 Caldifarciminota bacterium | reverse complement strand
TATTTCCTTACTTTATAAAATTCCGAGGTCGGATTATTACGGCAACCATATTACTTTTGATTTCTACGGCGCTTGGTTTATTAGCGCCTCTCTTATTAAGGCATGCTATTGATGTTGATATTAAATTTTGTAACCTCAATGGCCTTTTAAAAACTTCGTTATTATATTTGTTGCTTCAGCTCGTTATCTATATAATTGGTTATTACCAACGTATCAGTTTAGCTTATATCGGTGAGAAAGCCTCCGCATTACTAAAACAGAATCTCTATGAACACATCCTACACTTACCTATGCAATTCTTTGACAAAAATCCGGTTGGTCGTCTTTTAACTCGTGTTGACTCAGATACCGAAGCAATTAAGAATCTCTTTAATACTACTGCTGTCGTGTTAACTCAAGATATTGTCTTGTTAGTTGGTATGTCAATTGTCATGGCGGTTATCAATTATAAATTATTCTTAATAATATTTATCTTATTACCACCTTTTGTCTATGCTTTTAGCTGGTTTCAAAAAAAAGTTCGCCCTGTATATCTCCAGATCCGTCGGAAAATGGCTGAAATCAATAATTTTATTAACGAAACAACCCAAAACTTACATGTCATACAAAGTTTCAACCGAGAAGAATACACAGCGTTGAAAATGGAACAATTTAATCAGGAAAAATATGCTCAAGAATATCAAGGTATGAAATTATGGTATCGCATCTGGTATTTAATTGACTTTGGGGAAGTGCTTGGTCTTGTATTAATCCTTGGTATTGGTGGCATTTGGGCACTTACAGGATTAGTCACAATCGGTACTCTTTTCCTGTTTGCATCTTATATCACTCGACTGTTTATGCCATTACGAGGACTATCTGACCAGCTTAATATAATGCAACGTGCCTTTGCCTCAGCTCAACGTATCTTCAATATCTTTGACACTGAAACCGAAAAGCAGGGTCATCTAAAAACCATTCCTCAGTTATCTCTAAGTGAAAATTTCATTGCCTTTAAAAATGTTTTTATTTTTCTTATCAAAACAATCAGGAATGGGTTTTACAGAATATTTCTTTTGAAATCAAAAAGGGTGAAAAGATCGCTTTGGTCGGATTAACGGGTAGCGGTAAAACTTCAATCGTAAGTTTGCTTTTAAAATTTTATATACCTCAAAAAGGAAATATTCTCATTCAAAATTACAAGCTAACTGAAATCAGCAATGATACCTTACGTAATATAATTGGTTTTGTACCCCAAGATATTATTTTATTTCCAGGAACCGTTCTCGAAAATCTGCGACTATTTAATTCATCTATTTCACTTGCTCAAGTACAAAAAGCAACTCAACAAATTGGCATTCATGAAATGATTGAAAAGTTTCCTAATGGCTATGAAACCGATTTAATCGCACGCGGTATTAACCTTTCTTTGGGTGAACGGCAACTTTTATCATTTGCGCGAGCATTGGTGCGCGATCCCGAAATTTTGATCTTAGATGAAGCCACTTCATCAATTGATCCTTATACCGAAAATTTGATTCAACAAGGACTTGAAAAATTGCTTCGTAATCGAACTGCCATCATCATTGCTCATCGTTTGGCAACACTCAAAAATGTTGATCGTATCTTGGTAATCCACAAAGGAATGCTCGTCGAACAAGGTACATCGCAAGAATTAATTAAACACCGCGGTTACTATTACCGTTTATATCGTTTACAATATCTCAAATCCGAAGAAATATGAAACTGGCGAGTTATCAATTAATCATCGATTTCTACAAAAATAACAAAAAAAGACTATTCTTTATTATCATTGTGACTATCCTGGCAACTCTTATTACCTTATCATTCCCCTATCTTTTAAAACTAATTATTGATGGTATTAAATCTAATTTGGCTCCAACTCAAATTATAAGATATGTGCTTATCTTATTAGGACTTGGTCTGTTACGAGCAACCGCCTCGGTTTATTTGCCTTTTTTACGGGGGCGTACTAATGAAATCTTCCAATGGCAAACACGGAGTCAATTGTTTCGCCATATCTTAAAAATGGGCATAAATTTCACTAATCGCTTCCCCAGCGGTGACATTATTGAAAGATTAGATCAAGATTTGGGTGAGTTGTCATGGTTTGCCTGTTCAGGAATTTTTCGACCCCTAGAAGGTATTTTCACTATTATTGTTGCTTTAATTATCTTGATTAAAATTAACCCCCTGCTAACTTTATTTTCTGTATTACCAATCAGTATCGCAGTTATTGTCTGGTTAAAATTAGGACCGTTAGTATATCTTGGATATCGTAAATGGCGTGAAAGTATGTCTTTGGTTAGTAGCTATCTGGAAGCAAGTTTTAGTGGTATTAAGATCATTAAATCCTATGTTACCGAACCTAATTATATTATGCGGTTTATCGAAATTCTTAAGGAACGACTTTATAACGCACTTAAAGTTACTAAAGCTGAAGCTAAAATTAACATATTTTTTTCAGGAATTGCAGAACTTGGCATCCTCATAATTTTATGGGTTGGTGGAACACTTGTCATTAAACAAAAACTGACAATTGGTGAATTTATTGCTTTTAATGCCTATATCCTCATGTTAATTACACCAATGTTTGATATTGGTAATTTCTTTGTTGCGGGTCGCCGTGCTAAAGCAGGGGCGGAAAGGTTAAGCGCCTTAAAAACTATTGAAGCTGATATTAAAGTATTATCAACACAACCAAAAATTATCCAATCGTGGTCAAAAATCGAATTCTATAATGTCTCATATCGATACGATCCTAAATTACCATTTGTTTTACAAGAAATCAATTTGAAAATCACTCCTAATCTCAAACTCGGTATTGCTGGTACGGTTGGTTCGGGCAAATCAACTCTAGTAAAGTTACTACTCCGAATCATTGACCCGACTTATGGTAAAATCACCCTTAATGATATATCTTATTCAGAATACGATATTTTATCTTTACGAAGTATGTTTGGTTATGTTCCCCAGGAAAGCAGTTTGTTTTCCGATACACTTATTAATAATATTCTTTGGGGTCGCAGTCTATCATTTACTAATGACAAAGAACATCTACAAAAAATTATTGAAATAACGCAACTTACTGATGATATAAAGCTACTGCCCGATGGTATTAACCAGCTGATTGGTGAAAAAGGGTTAACTCTTTCGGGCGGTCAGAAACAAAAAGTCGCTTTAGCAAGAGCTCTTTTTAATCGCCCCTCAATCTTAATTCTTGACGACGCAACTTCAAATTTAGATGCTCAAACGGAACAACAAATTATCAAATCACTGCTATTATCAAAGCTTTATGAAGCCATGATCATTATATCCCATCGACTTTCATTACTTTCAGGTTGTGATCTTATCTATTGTCTTGATAAAGGTAAAATTATTGAACAAGGTACCCATCGAGAATTATTAAAAAGGCATGGTCTATATTATAAACTTTACCAGCGACAAGTTTTAGAATACGAATTAAAATAATAAATAAAGATAGTTGTAAAACCATATATAAGAAGTCAATTCAATTTTAAGATTCTTTTCTGCTAATTTCCTTACTAAAAAAATAGGGATGCTTCTTTAATTGAAGCATCCCTAAGTTTTATTTATATTTTTATTGAGTTATTATCATTTTGCGTCGACTGTTAAATTTGTCGGCTTTCATCTCATAGAAATAAATACCAGCATCGACTTTTTCATTGTTATTGTTCGTGCCATCCCAAATGATTTGATGAATACCGCCTTCCAAGTAACTATTAATTAGATTCTTAACTACTCGCCCATTCACATCGTAAACTGTGATGCTAACTTTAGTTGCCTTGGGCATCTGCCATTGGATTATAGTTCTCTGATTAAAGGGATTGGGGATATTCGCATCCAAAATAAATGTTGACGGCAAAGTCGCGTTGACATTTTGTGAACTTTGCACAATTTGGCTGGAATGGCTACAGGGTAAAAGATCCACAAAATAATAGGCATGTTCTGCATAATTATTCTCAGTGATTACATCATCAAACGGTCGAGTTTCAAGCCAACTCTCAATTTTATACCAGCCTGCTTGTACGGGCATCCAACCCGTTGGGAAAACGAGACAGTCATATGAACTAGCATTAAGCCATCTATCTAAGTAGCGTGAATAAACCAAGAGATTATCGTCTAATTTCGTTATTTTAACTCGTGCTCGGTAAGGTAGTAAAGGACCAAAATCAGAATTTACAATTACAGACATTACATTATAGGTTTTAATTTCTAAAGTATCGCGGCGGGCAATCTGTTCACCATCAATTAAGGCTGTTCCAATCATCGCTAAATCACGATTATGAGCGCGGACAATAAGCGGTCGATCAACTAAATTATTTGATAAGTCGCAATCATTCGCAGTTTTTACTTCTACAATCAGCTGATGCGTTATTGGTTCTCCGTGCCAGTAAATATCCCAATGCAAAGTGTGATAACTCGGGAAATATAAAGTATCGGTCTCCCCAACATTAAGCTCGCTGACTAACCATTCTTCATATTCAACTATTCCTTCAGAATTTGGTCTAATTGAACAATAACCTACTAACTCAGCTGGATAATAAACAATTCTAACTAATACTGAACACAAGGCAACCGTATTAGTATAAGCGCTATTGTTAAAAATCACTACGGTTGGTTGATAACTATAGTCAGTTATAATGGTATCTTGCGGAACGGTAACTTCATTTATTAGAACATCGATTAGTCTCACTATCGTCTGACTTGAAACTTTATCGTCGTTATGATTTTGGTCGCTCTCTAGTTCTGTTGAACAACTTACCGTATAGCTACCCGCAATGGTTAACCATTGGGGAAAAGTTATTTCTCGCACAGCATTCGGGGCAAGATTTTCTACTAGCACAGTCTCATTATAGATGTCACCAATCTTAAACCGAGCAGTAAAAGTTTCGCTAACCCCGCCAAAATTCTTTACTCTTGCCCGTGGAGCAATTAACATATTAGCATTAACCGTATCGGTCGGCATTAAAATTGCAATCGCACCCACATTATTTATGGGCTCACTTACTATAATTTCGCTTAATACCGTATCATTACTAGGATTAATATCATATTCTTTTGAAGTGTATGCAATAATACTATAAGTACCCAATACCGGCATCCAGACATCAAAGATAACTAAAGTTGAATCGTTAGGCGCTAAATTGCTGACTGATTTAGTATTTGTATATACATCACCAATTTTCAAAGTAACATTGAAAACATTTGGTGTTGTAATATCATAATTTTTAACCCAGACCGTTGGATACACCGGATTTCCTAAATAGACAGTACCGACTGGTTCAACAATACTTCTAACGCCTACATCATAATGATCATAAGTAAAAATACGAGTTTTCTGATTATTGGTTGGTACGAGATCTCCATCTAAAATTGTGTATGCCTTAAAAGTATAACTACCTAATACCACTGGAGTCCACATATCAAAACTAACTGGCAGGGCTGGACTATTTGGCAGAACATTATAAACCGTTGTTGTATCAGCGTAAATTAAACTTGGTGGTGTATAAGCAATTTCAATATCATCTAAAAAGACAGTCCATTGATATAAACCCTTATTCACAAAAGCAATATAAATCTGCTGGCCGGCATAAGCACTCAAATCAATTGTCTTCTGCGCCCAACTTGTCGTTCTGATGCCAAAAGCATCCAATAAAGTTGTGAAGTTACTGATAGCATTGCCCGTGGTTGACAGATAAATCTCCATCGTATCATCTGCAGCGGTACTGGTTCGATACCAAAAACTCAAAGCAGCTCCTGTAGGTACATTAATTTGCGGTGTAACCAACCAATCATCATTGCGTAAAGTAGAGGTCTCATATCGGCAAGATGCTGCAGCACTTCCACTATGTGGATTGGTTGTGTTTCGAATCCAGGTCTGTGTACCACCATCATTATTATAAACAACCCAGCCTTCCGGTGGGAAAACTGTGCCTTCAAATCCTTCATTTAAGCCAATGCTCTGTGTCCAGATTTCAGCAACAACCGGTATATTTTCAGTCACATCGCCATTATTTTTCACCATTACTTCAGGCATAAATGCCATCGGTTCAACCAATTGAGGACGAATAATCTCTTCTACTGATACATCTCGGAAAATCTCAATCTGAAAGTCATCAAATGCCCACCCTTCATAAGCTACGGACGGATCCGAACCAAATCGAAAACGAAATCTGACTCGACTTTGACCAACTAACATATTCAACACTCGACTTGATTTCACCCACCCGTTAATATGACTAGGGAAAACCGTTCGTGTATTACCGGACCATTTCATTGGTGGAATGGGTCCCGATGTTGAAGTACTGTTATACCAATTTATTGCTAAACCGCTAGCCGTATCAAGTTTAACCCAATTAATACCATCAGTTGTGTATTCAATGATTCCAGCATCCCAACCATCTTCCGTATAAAAATTATGCCAGACACTTAGGACAACCGGATTCGTTAGCGAACTAAAATCAAAAACCGGAGTCATTACAAATGAATTTTGCGATAAACTATAATTTGCCGTCAGATTCGTGACCCAACAATTACTTCCACTAAACGGACCCGTGATGTTGGTTTTGGCTGGTGTGCCAAGCACCCAATCATTAGCTGTTCCTGCATAAATACCTGAAACCCACTCGGGTTCAACTGTTCCTTCAAAATTTTGAAAATAAGGGAAGGTATTAATCGCAGGATTTACAACGCTAAATTGTTTTATCATAGTATCATCTTGAGGATATTGATCGCCAACCAAACCAGTATATCCCTTTATTGTTACCGAACCGACCGAAGTTGGGATGTATTTAGTGTTAAAAGTATAATTTATTGTCTGACCATAGATAATACTACCCGTCCAAGTTTCATTAACCATAATCGTACCGTCCGTATAAGATACTGGGATTGAAGTCTGAGTATTATAACCTGTATTAGTAATACTTATCGTAACTCTCACTGAATCTCCTACAAAAATTATTGATGGTGTAAAAGTTATATTGGAGACCGTAACATCATTATTGAACATTGCTCTTTGCTGGTATTCCCAAATGCGATTATTACCGCTGATTGCAATTTCGTGTTCTGTAATATATGTACCTACTCGATGTCGATTGATATTACCAACCGCAACTCCATAATTAGTACCACCAGTACCAGGCAATCCTAATAGATACCAATTACCAAAATTTTTATAAACTATAAATGGGGTACCGCTTGAACTACCGCCTTGAACCGCAACTAACTCATTACCATTATTAGCGTCAAAGACATTCCCAATTGCAAATTCACCTAAAGTAGACCAGCCCCCAATGTAACCCAATAATTGTAATAAACTCCAACTACTGCCAACACTATAAAAGATAAAGATATTCCCATAGGTCGCAAAGTTTTTATAATTTAAAGCGACTAATTCATTACCCGGTGAATCAGGATCAATATCACCAATCACAACATCGTAAAAGCCAACTACTGTATTCGAAAGAATTGGTACTACACTCCAACTATTCGTTGCATTATTCCAACGAGCTTCAGCAAGGGTTCCATAATATGTAACTAAAGCCACTTCATTGCCAGGAAAATTAGGATTAAAATCGCCAACTGCAACTCCATAACAAGCCGCGGCATCACCAATTACGATTCGAAAAGTATCCCAAGCTGTCCCTGTCCAACGCAAATGCATAGCACCTCCTGTGCCTAACGTTGCAATAATATCATCCGCATAACCATCATTATTTGCATCACCAATTGCAACATCATAAATCGGACCAGTGCTAAAGGTAAAATAAACACCAGGACTTGGGCCTAAAGTATCAATAATCCAATTCGTACCACTCCAGCGAGCTCGATGTAGATGATAGGGTGTAGAAAATTTACCATAAATTATTTCGTTTGTCCCGTCCCGATCTACATCACCAATCGCAGCGCCAGCAAAACCCACACTGGCTGTTTGTAAAGTATCGGTACGCCATTTCATCGAAGTGCTGCCAGTATCGGTACAAAGTAATGCTTGTCGTGGTGCTGCTGATTGAACCGAAAAAATTCGCACGGTATCATCGCTGGGTCCCTTTAATTTGGAACCAACCACCACATCACGCAAAGTTGCACTACCAATATGCATTGTGCTTGAATCAAATCCTAAGGGAGCGTCGGGTGAAATTGAAAAAATATCTTTTTTCTCAATGTTATTAAGAATTATTGGATGCTTAGAAATTTCTAATGAATTTTGCACCGCTGGTAAATTATTGCTAAATGTTGGAGTTGCTGCGAGACTGATACTAATTAATAGCGAAATTACGATGATGAGAGCATATTTATTTTTACACATAATACCTCCTTTTGTGCAGAGGTTATTTTTTAAAGAATCGATGTTATCCCTCTGCGCTTAATTAACATCGTTTCTCTAACACCTTTGTTATTTATGGTATGTTTGTCTTTCTCCTCTTTCATATTTCCTCTTTGATATAAAATACAATATTTTAAGCATTTGTCAAGTGTTTTTTATTCCTCCTCCTAATAATTCGCAACTACAAAAAATATTCTGTGGTTCCTTAAATATTATTAATATTTATATTCTCACTTAGAAGTTAAATTGATATCCGATGTGCAATGATGGCGAATAACTTATTGTTAGTTTCATCTGCTCATTAAACTTATACATCTGAGCTGAAACATAAGCATCAGCAATTGATAATACTTTTATTGTTGCCAACCACCATAAATAATTATTTCGCTTATCCTTATAAATATTGTTTTGTGTGTTAGTGAATTTTTGATGGTTTTGATATGCAAAATAACCCAATGTTACTTCTGTGCCACTAATAATAATAGCTTTGAGATAATTTTGGCAATAAATTTGACCACCCCCAGGAATTATTGCCGACAAAATCATTGCCATACCTGTTGATTTATAATAACGATTGAGAGATTTTGCTTTTATTCTACTGGTATCCGCAGTCTGAGCATTAAGCAAACTTACTAATAAATATATTCCTAATATTGTTTTTGTAAATTGATTTCTATGCAAGAAAAATTGTGAGTGGTTATTTAACAATTATTTCAATCCGTGCTTTATCAACGCTTGATTGATTATTAGTTATCACGCGGGGTCTTGAGGTACCATAACCAACTGCAATTAATTGTTCATCATTTACGCCCCAAGAAGCTAAAAAGTTCAATACTGCTAATGCTTTAGCAAAAGACAACTCGCGCTCATTAGAATAGCGACTTTTGAGTTCAGAAGGCAAGTTTTGTTTTGGACAATAACTATTTATGAGAATTTCACCCGTGCTCTGTTGTAAACGGGGAATTAATTCTTTAAGCATCACCTGAGCTGGTTCTGTGAGATTAAAACTGGTCAATTCACCAAACAACTCATCCCAACTATAACTTTGCATTAAAACCGAACTGCTTTCTTTTTCTGCAACCCATCGATTTTGCAACTCTTTAACTTGATTTTGCCACATCTTGTTTTCATTTTGCAATCTGATTAGTTCATCCTGCATTGGTAAGTATTTAATGTTATAAATAACCAAACCCAAGGCAACTGCAACCAAAAAAGCAATCCAACCTAAAGTTTTCATGTTAATGCTTGTTCGGTAGCTTGTAATTTGTTAAGTTTCTCTTGCATGGTCTGTAAGCGCCCTTTTTCCCGTTCAATAACCACGGGTTTTGCTTTATTTAAAAAATTATCATCCTTTAATAAGTTTTCAATTTTGCTAATCTCATTTTGCAAACTATTAATTTCTTTTCTGATACGTGCTTTTTCTTTATCAAAGTCAATCAATCCTTCTAAAGGAATATATGCTTCAATGTTTTTGGCAACCCAGATTGATGAGTGAAATGGGCGCTTATCCGTAAAATCTAACTTACTCACTTTGGCTAAATCAAAAATTAGTTTCTGAATTGATGGTTGGCTTAAGAAATCCTGATAACTTTTATCGGTTGTATTGATTTCGCAGGTAAGTTTTTTAGAAATATCAATTCGCATTTCGGCACGGATATTTCTGATCCCAACAATCAGTTCCCGCATCATCTCAACCAATGCTGAATTCGTTTTTGCATCTTCTAACGCTTTTTCAATTTTCGGCCAGCTCGCTAACATAATACTTGTGGGTTGGTATTGAAAACGATGCCATAGTTCTTCAGTCAGAAAGGGCATAAAGGGATGTAACATCACCAAACAACCTTGAAAGACTTTTTCTAAAGTCACGCCAAAAGAATTATCCTTATGCCTTTGTCGAATCTTACACATCTCTAAATACCAATCACAAAAATCATGCCAAAAGAACGAATATAATGATTGGGCAGCAATTGAAAAGGCATAACGATCTAAGGCATTAGTGACAATGTCAACGGTCTCATAAAATTTAGTTAATATCCAGTGATCAACTGCTGATGTTGTCGGGCTCGATGCGGTTTGGCTTTGTAATTTTAAGTTAGCGATTAAACGACCGGCATTCCAGATTTTATTGGCAAAATTACGGCCGATTTCGACTTTTTTCTCCCAAAAGCGATAAGTTTGACTTTCGGTTTCTAAATAGGCTAAAGTAAATCGTAGCGCACAAGCGCCATATTTATCAATTAAAATTAATGGATCGACTCCAATCCCTTTGGAACGGCTCATTCGTTCACCGGTCTCAGTCTGTAGAGTTGAATGAATATAGACATCATAAAACGGCACTTTACCGATAAACTCTAAGCCGGACATAATCATTCGTGCTACCCACAAAAAGATAATATCCGGATCAGTGGAAAGTAAATTGGTTGGATAGAATTGTTTTAAGTCTTCTGTCTCATCTGGCCATCCCAAGGTAGAAAATGGCCAAAGCGCAGATGAAAACCATGTATCTAAAACATCTTCATCTTGACGAATATTTTTGCTATGGCATTTTGAACATTCAGTTGGATCAGTACGGCTCACCATAATTTCCTTACAGTCATCGCAATAAAAAGCAGGAATGCGATGGCCCCACCATAATTGGCGAGATATGCACCAATCCTTTAAATTATACATCCAGTCTAAATATACTTTGGTCCACCGTTCAGGATAAAATTTAATCGTTTTGTCTTCAACTTTTTCAATAGCTGGTTTTGCTAATGGTGCGGTCTTTAAAAACCATTGCAAAGAAATCATTGGTTCGGTTATAGTTTCACACCGTACGCATCTGCCAACACGATGCTTATAGGGTTCAATCTTTTCTAAATAACCTTGTTCAGTGAGATCGGCAACAATCAATTCTCGTGCTTTTTCTCTACTTAATCCTTGATAACGACTTGGTGCCTGACTGGTAATTTTTGCATCTTCATCAATCACTTTAACAAATTCCAGTTTGTGTTTGTTGCCAATTTCAAAATCAATCGGATCGTGCGCAGGGGTAACCTTAACTGCACCGGTCCCAAATTCCTTGTCCACTAAATCTTCGGCAATAATTGGAATTTTGCGATTTACTAATGGCAAGTTCACATAACTGCCAATTAAATGTTGATATCTCTCGTCTGTTGGATTTACTGCAATCGCAGTGTCGCCAAGCATTGTTTCGGGTCGGGTTGTTGCCACGACGATAAACTTTTGAGCGGTAGTTTGGTTAGTATTCACTAATGGATATTTTATATACCAAAGAAATGAGTCACTTTCTTTATATTTAACTTCTAAATCCGATATTGAAGTGTGGCACCGCGGACACCAATTAATAATATAATAGGCTTTGTAAATCAATCCTTTTTCGTAATAACGCACAAATGCTTCCCTAACCGCTCGGGAAAGCATTTCATCCATGGTAAAACGTGTCCGTGTCCAATCCAAAGCAGCGCCTAATGACTTTAACTGCTCTAAAATAATATTAGCATGTTTCTCTTTCCAAGCCCAGGCTAAACATAAGAATTCTTCCCGACCAATATCAAAACGGGTCTTACCTTCTTGGGCTAACCGTTTTTCAATCTGGTTGTGAGTAGCAATACTGGCATGATCCGTACCCGGCAACCATAAAGTCTCATAACCTTGGAGTTTCTTAAATCGAATCATAATATCTTGTAAAGAACCATTTAAAGCATGCCCCATATGCAAAACACCGGTAATATTGGGCGGGGGAATTACAATACAATAGCGAGGTTTTGTACTAGATAAATCAGGTGTAAAAAACTTTTCTTCTAACCAATACTGATACCATTTTTTTTCAATCGCTTTTGGTTCATAACGAGCTGGAAAATCAGTCGTATTCATAAATGCTATTATAAATAAATTAACTATTCTGTCAACAACAAACCATTTGCAATCTTTATCATTGCTCTTGACAGATAAATTAAGGTAGTCTATACTGAGAATGAAAGACGGGTATTATTTACATGGTACATCTTTTAAAGTCGTTACTTATCCAAAAAGGAGGACAAATGTCCTTTACAAAATATATTAAAATATTATCCTTAATATTCTTCTGTGCTCTTAGCTTTGGTTGGGCTGAAGTTACCTTGATCAGTCCACCCAATAACTGTTTTTTCTTTAATCCATCTCCGTTATTTGATTGGCAAGATGTCAGTGGTGCTACTGAATATTGTCTGCAGGTTGATGATACCATTGATTTTGCATCACCAATCATCAATGTTACCAGCTCTGTCTCGCAATATCAATATGAGGGGCTTTTACCCGAAACGCTTTACTATTGGCGTGTCTTTGTCCAAACCCCAGCGGGTGAAACTTCTGATGTTTGGCAACTTCATATTCAAACCAAAGGACCGGATTTAATTGCCCCACCTGCGGATACGGTGATTTCTGATCGCACGCCAACTTTCTGTTGGTATCTTTTAGCTGGGGCAAGTTCATATCAGCTTACTGTTACTCCATCAGGAAGTGTAACTCCAGTAATTGATATTAACACCACTGATACCACCTATACACCAACTGAAAATCTCGCGTTAGGTGATTACGGTTGGCAAGTCGTTGCTGAAGACAGCTTTGATAATTTAAGTGAACCTTCAGAAACTTGGTTTTTTACTATCAGCGCTCCACCTTTTACCGGTTGGCAAGAACTGGAGTCAATTCCCAGTCATCCGTTAAGCAAGAAGAAGAAAGTCAAAGATGGTGGCTCTTTAGTTGGTGTCGGCAATACGATTTATGCTTTGCGGGGTAATAAATCTAAAGAGTTTTATAAGTATTCGGGTAATTGGTCATTGCCTAATGAACTAGAATCAATGCCGTACGGAGTTAAACCCGATAATCCTACTAATAAAATCAATAAAAAAGAAGTTGGAAAAGGTGCCGCCCTTTGCTATAATGGCGACAGTCTTATTTATGCGACCAAAGGCAATGGTACCAAAGAGTTCTGGTTATACAATATCAATCGTGATACTTGGTATTTTCTTGGTTTTGTGCCGACAATGAAAGCACTTAGAGGTGGTACTGCACTTGCTTACCAAGCTGGTAAAGTTTATTTATTGGCTGGTGCTCAAAAACCCGTTGATAAGAATTTCTTTGCCTACAATCCATTGAATGGGAAATGGGATACTTTAGAAAATGCTCCTTTGAATAGTGGTAAACCATATAAAGATGGCAGTTGTCTTGTGCTTTTAAATAATTATCTCTATGCTTTACAAGCCGGTGCTAATGAGAATTATTTCTCTCGCTATGATTTCTCAAGTCAAAGTTGGTCAGCAAAAAAACTAATGCCTCTGACTCATCCTGCCACACCCAAGAAAAAAACTAAAGTTAAAGACGGTGCCGCGATGTGTTCAGATGGAATGGTTATCTATGCAATTAAAGGCGGTAAAATTAATGAGTTTTGGAAATATACAACAGCTGACACTTGGATTGGTTTAGAAACCATTCCCCATCGGCAATCGCCTAATCCCAAATACAATAAACAGAGCGTGCCTAAAACCGGCGCTGCTTTAGCCTGTGATAATAATGGCTATGTCTATCTTTTAAAAGGTAATGGCACCGCTGAATTTTGGCAATATATTCCCAATCAAAGCATCAATTCTATTACCCGATTGCCAAATCCTAATATTCAAGGTGCTAAAACAAATTCAACTAATTCTCAAATCAAAACTTTGACCATTTCACCAAATCCATTTAACAAACAAACAATAATCTCTTATGCGGTCAATAAAGAGGGAATGATTGCTCTAAAACTCTTTGATATCAATGGCAACCTAATTAAGATCTTGACCGATAAATATCATCAAGTCGGCAATTACTCGTTGGTATTAGAAAATCAAAATCGCAAACTTGCTCAAGGCGTTTATTTCTTAACCATACAATCTGAAGATGAAGTTGCGAATCGGAAACTTATCGTTAAATAACTAAATCAATAAACAGACAGGATTAACGAGCTTTAAAAAACAATAAATGAAGCTGAAGCCGTTAATCCTGTCGCTTTTTTTATACATTAAAAAATAACTTTTCCCGTCAAGAACTGACCTAACCCTCTTAATTATCATTTAGGTTACTTAAAAGACTATCTATTAGTTCACCTGCTCGGTTGCCTATCAGGTTGCCGGGGGGCTCACCTAAATGTTTACCTACAAAATTATCTATTCTCAAACTATCTATTTGAGCTTCTTCGTTACTGGATAGGTTACTAACTCTCTAATCTAAATCATAACCTGTCATATTACTTAGTCGATTAGATACAAGGTCTGACTCATCCCTGCTTCAAAGGAGTAGC
The DNA here is from genome assembly GCA_965649215.1 of Caldifarciminota bacterium. Taxonomy (GTDB): domain Bacteria; phylum Hydrothermota; class Tepidihabitantia; order Tepidihabitantales; family CAIPLT01; genus JAGXRL01. The sequence continues at coordinate 38,003 of CBFGJZ010000008.1, read as the reverse complement.
GAGCTGTCTCATGTTATCGCTTTGTTTATGATAAAGTTGAAATTCTATTTCCAGATCTGTTGATACTTATTCAAGACAAAATTATTGGTCTCTAATGCCATTTTTTCCTGTAAGATTGGCTTTGCTTCGCTGAACTCGGCTAATGCTTGAACTGCTTTTAATCTGATACTTGGTTGTTTATGCTCTAAATATGGTTTTATAATATTAACAATCTGTGCGCGCTCGTTTTTCTTTTCAACTGTATCCAGTTTGGCACCCAAAACTCCAATAATACCAATGACTTTGACATCTTTTGTTTTAGTTAAGAGAAACTTTAATGACGAATCGCCAATCGCGACTAAAGCAGTTTCAGCTGCCATCCGAACCGTAAAATATTTATCGTTTAACGCATGATACAGAGCCGAAATCGCCCGCGGGTCTTTGAGTTTTGCCAATGCCCGTGCCGATGCGATTCTGGTCGGTTTTTCTTTATCTTTAAGATACGGAATAATAATTGGCACGACTGATGAGTCGCCAATATCTTCAAATGCGCCAATCATTGCACGAGCCCGAATCCGATTCTGTTTGTATGCGAGGATTAAAGAATCAATGGCTTGAATCGCTTTAATTTTACCAAGCAAATAAGCAACATTGCCCCGTGCCCAGCGGTCTTGGTGATATAATGTCTGATAAAGCATCTTTTGCATTTTGATTCTTACCAGAGAATCATTATAACTTGTATCAGAAACCGATTTTGCCAGTTCTTCAATTGCTCTCAATTCCAGACCATCTTTGGTTGCGATTTTTTTACTAAAGATATAATCAAGTGCTTGTTCGGCTCTTTTGAGTAATTCAGCACGGCCTGCTTTAACCCTTTTTTTAGCACTGCCCACTTCCCAGAGCGCAGCTTCTTTAAACACATCTTCAATTGGAGCCGATTTTAGTTTTACAGTGTCGGGCTCTTCTTGAATCTCGGCTTCGACATCCCGCGCCACGCCTTTCCTATCAATGCCAAAACCATACACAGATTGTGTCCAGTTTGCGTTATTATCGGCTCTTGATTCTTTGGGATAAATATCTTCACCCTGCAGGTCTAAAAATACGCCAACACCGCCAAATCCACGCGACCAATTTGCCATACCCTGACCAAAATATTTTTCTTTAGTTGAATAAACATCATCACCTTCATTATCAATAAAAAGTCCGAATGAATTAGTGAGACCAATGCCCTGTCCGCCACTCGTGCTATAATTGTCATTACCTTTTTTATCGATGAGAATACCGACTGAAAAATCATGCCCTTCACCTTGAGCAGGTCCAAACCGCGAATAATAATGGTCGTCGCCATCTCGGTCAATCAAAATCCCGACTGAAAGATGAATGCCCGCGCCCTGCGCATATTGAACTGCATTGTAAAAATCATTGCCGGCTGCGTCATAGAGCATACCTAATGAATACCAATAACTCGTACCTTGAGCAAAGACCGCGCCATTATAATAATCCTGACCTGATTTGTCATATAATAGCGCAATGCCACCACTTGCGGTAGGTCGAAAACCGATTGAAAAGCCCTGGGATAAAGTCCGATAATCATTAGGCAATAATGGTTTGTGTAGATACTTACCGCCCGCATAATACAAATCATTGCCAGAAAAATCCGTCAAAAGGCCATAACCCCAAGTTGAAGAAAATGCCTGACAATTTTCATAACCGCGATATGTGTCATCACCGTTAACATCTAATAAGACACCAATGCCCAGATTACCCGCACCTTGGCAAAAACAGCCGCCTGAATAAATATCATCACCATCAAAATCTAATAAAACACCAGTTCCGAGTAACCCCGCCCCTAATCCATAGTGAGAACTCTTGTAAGTGTCATTACCTTGCATATCAATTAAGACACCACAACCAAAAAGTCCTGCCCCGAAATTAAATAATTTGTCAGCCGAGTCATACAAATCATCACCTGCTAAATCGATGACAACTGAAAAAGGACTGGCTAAAATACCGATACCGCCTGCAACCCTTGCCTGATAGGCATCATTACCGCCCAAGTCAATTATTAAAGCATAATCCCCTTGATAAACATTATCTTCTTCACTGCCAATGACAAACTTACCCGCTTTGGTCTCTTCATAATAATAGACCGCGCCTTTAACATTGGGCACAGTTATTTTCGCGGTCAAATCCAATGATAAATTTTTAATATCTTCAAGTATCTGTTCAATTCCCGCAGTAATCACTATTCCTGATAAAGCTAAAGCCCGGCGGTCAATTTTTGTAAATAAGTTAAGGATAGTATCGATTTCGACTTTAACACCTGTGTCGATTTCAATGCCAAACTCTCGATGCAAAGCACCCTTTAGACCACTCAAACTATCTTCTTCATCACCACACAGGACTGGCGCCATCATCAAGAGCGTATTTATTTCCAAATCAGTTAAGTTTTTTATTGATTGGTGCAAATACTTATCCGCAATCTCATAACTGGCATTTATTGTATTGATAATACTTGGTCTTTTGGGTAGATTTTTTACCTGTTTGGTAATTTCCCGCTTGATTTTTTTTATATCGCCATTCGTAATCTTAATATCAAGCTGATTATATAAGAACAAGGATTGGCTACTAAGACCTTGTTTAAGACTATCAACTGTTCTCACGCTTTTATCAAGATAAGCAGGCACATGCATTGGATTATCCAAAAGCTCAGTAACGATCTTCAGCCGATAAATACTATCCACTGCCCATTTCTTTTCAAAACCGAGTTCTTTTTCAGTAATGCCTTGAATCTGTAACGCTTTTTTTATCTCTTCTTGGTCTGCTTTACTTAATGACATTGTAGAAGCATAAGAAAAAATAATAACTAACAAACAACTACTAATAAGTATAATCTTTTTTTGCATATTCAACTATTTTATAAAGTTAAGTCTTGCAAATGTTTTGGGGTCATGCTCAAATGGGACGGAATAGATACTGACTGTCTCTTTTCTCTTTTGATAACGCACGAGATTAAATCCCCAGACCTGGTTTGGTTTGGTAATGTTGAAATCTTTAAAAGGAATTGCCGCTTCCACGACCCAACCAGAAAATTTACTGTCCTTGATAATTTTTGTTTTGGCAATGATATTTGAGTTCCATTTCGTGTCCCGCTTTTGTTCTTTACCTTGCTGATAGCAGATACGGTCCCAAATTGCACCATTGGCATTAATAAAGAATTGGTAATAAGTATCTGATGCCACATTCGGTTGTAAAATCACATTAATATGGTCGTCCGCGTTGACTCGGTCGTCGCGCTTAGTTATGGTCAAACTGATTTTATCTGGCAGCGAATCAATAAGTCGCGCACTGATATAGATATAATCTTTATCATAGGCAAACCAGCACTGCCATGGGTCGGTTGGCGAGAGCTTACCTTCACTTGAACCAAATACTGAAATCGGCTTTTTTGCTTTCCATGCTTTCTCAGTTAAATTGCCATCAATTTTTATGATCTCGTTTACAAGGTGACATTCCGCGTCTAATGCAGTCGGCACCATCCTCGATAAATTATAATCTTTTTTACCCGCTGCATAGGGATAAGTCATTTGAAAATTAGGCAAGGGATAAATGCTGTCGCTTTTAAGAGAGACATAATAACGATATGTATAAATATTCTGCGGGGCTATCATCACCGAATGCTGATTAGGAATAATCTGCCAGGCATTATTATTTATTGACCATTGGCATTGAGTTGAAATCGGTATCTCGAGAATATTTTTTATTTCTACGCGGATTGAGTCTGCTTGATTCGGGTTAATCGCACTTATCAAAACCGATTTGTCAATTTTGACCAGTTCCTTAATATCAGCCATGGTTACGATATCTGGCGCAAGTTCTGTTCCGTCTGGTTCGATGACTTTTATTGTTGGTTTATTCTTTTTAACCGAGACAACTAAAAAATTCTGAAACGCACCAAACTCCTTTTCGCGATAAACTTTATAACGACTTCCCGAAGGACCTAATTGCGTATAAGTTATCCCATCCCAATTCAGTTGGCAATAAAAATGGTCATGACCCGAGAAAACATAATCAACGCCATACTTAACAAACAACTTATGAAAAGTGTCTGGTTTATTTGTGTTATAAGCATCTTTCCAAAACGATCTGTGCATAAAACAAAAAATATTATCAGTTTTCTTAAACTTATTGAGCGTTGTATTCAACCACTTAATTTGCGCTGAATCCAAGTCATTTATCTTGGCTTGACGGCTATTATCTAAAACAATAAAATGATTTTTACCGATCGAAAATGTATAATAAGGATTTTTATAACCAAGGCGGGTTAGATAGATAATTTCGCTTTGGTCATCCCAAATATCATGATTACCCGGGGTAAAATAAAATTTATCTTTAAGATATCCAAGATTAGAAAAAATTGAATCCCATTGCGCATTAATACTATCAATATCACTTGCATATCCTTCAATTAAATCCCCAATATTCATAACAAAATCAGGATTTAGTTTTATGGTGGTTTTGATAATTTGTTCAAATATTTCCGGTTCTGCACTACCAGTACGATCACCTAAAATTGCGAAGGAAAAATTTTTTTGATTGATGCCTTGCAGTTGGATTTGACCAAATACAAATAAAGGAGATATTAATAAATATACGATACTTTTAATTTTATGCATAGTTTATTATAGAACTTTATCGTTACGAGTCAACCCCTCCGCATTGCACTCTTAGACGATCATTGCCCCTGCCTTTTATTTTTAATATTTATTTTTATATTTACAATCAATGCTAAGTTATGTTTTGCAATACAACCTATTGACGAACTTATTTTATCTCATATAATTATAAAACGGTGTGGCATGGAAGACAGACCATTTGAAGAACAAATTATCCATCAAGAAATCATTGATCTTTTAAAAAAGAACATCTATAATTATCCCAACGCGGCACGACCAACTTTAATGACTTTTATCAATCACCCCCTAAAGAATAAAGTTGTTCGAGATCAAGAAGGGAATGAGTATTATCCTGATATTGTCATTATAAACACTCAAACCAATAAAATTGTTATGATTGGTGAAGTGGAAACTTATAGTAGCATTAATGAACAAGAAATCGCCCAATGGCAAAAGTTTGCTACTTTAGCGCCGGTCTTTTATATTTTTTATCCCAAAGGTTTTTATAGTAAAATTAGTGAACTCTGCCGCAAAGTCCCTTTAACTGGCTTTTTTGAATATGAAAAGATAAACTCCCAATATGTTGTTGCCCGCCGTTGGCCTTGTTAACTTTACTTGCTTTTTTTCTCATCACCTACTCGTTTAGATAATCAAGACGAGCATTTCAAAAATAAAAAATATGATTGCCAACCATAATAAAAGATTGGTAAGCTCACGAATTGGGCTTTGAAATTCGTCGATAATTTCTACTCCTGACTTTTTAATTTCACTTACGCTGATACGTGTCAGATCGCTCTCTTCGTAATTGACATTAACGGTTATGACTGATTCTCCGATATGATAAAATCCTGGTTTTTCTGTATTATTAATTTTAATAAGATATTTTGTATTATCTTGAATCGGTGTTTGTAAATATTCATTGTAAGGAGTTTTAATCCGTACCGGCAAAGCACTTGCCACTTGCCAAATGATGGGTTCGTCCACCAGATAGTTAGTTTTAATATTGGGTAAAGAAAGATAACTGAAAATACGATGCAATAATGGCACAAAGGTTGCTTTGAAAACAAAATCCGTATGCTTAACATCAAGATTACTTAAAGCAAAGATTACTTTCGGATTTTGATTATGGATGAGAAACGGTTTATTAAAAGAAAAATAGGCGATTACATTTTGATGGGGAACTGTGTTTAAATCCCAATATGCATAAAATTTGGCAGTCGACAAATTTGCGTCTTTGAATATTTCCATAATCGGATGTTGATAATCAATTTCTTGGATTGACACAAATCCACCTGCTCCAATGACTGATTGTTTGCCTGATAAATCTATTTCTAAATTGAGAATTTTTTGCCAGTTTGCTGGTGAAACAATTTCGCTACTAGCCACAAAAACACCGCCGCCAGCGAGTAAATAATTGGCAATTCGCCGTAAATCAGCGTCATTTAATTTCAAAGAACCAAAGAGGCCAATTGCCGAATAATTTTTAAGATTTAATTTTGCTAAACTGCGAATGTCATTAATTTCCGTCTCAAACAGACTGGCTTTTAATGCTTTTTCAACATATTTAACATCACCGGCATTATCTGTTAGTAATAAAATCTTATTATTTTTTGCAATATGAACACTAAAATAGTATTGGTCATCATATGACAATGCATCGTTTGTTAACATTGCGGATGCCCGATATACTGCCGGTTCTTCAATACTGATATCACTCGTAACTATCTTTTCTTCAATAGGATTTAAAGTAATCTCTTTTTCCTGGGCATCAACTAACGATTCTTGGTTGGCAATCCATAACTTAAAAAATATTTTTCTATTCTCACTTTGCAGTGATTGGTTTTTGACACTTGCATAAAGGCGGGATGGGAAATTAGGACTCGGGAAGTTGGGATTGAGATATACCTTTGGCAGCAATGCATTATTCGTATTTTTTGTTCCGACATCAATAACCGTAATCCGAAAGTCAGCCGGACGCTTGAGATTTTTTATTTTAGCCAAGACTGCTTCAATCGCATGTTTTTGCAGGTCCGTGATAATATAGATATTTTTCGCATTGTACGTAGCTTGATTGGTCATCCAGTCTAAACTTTTATCAAATGCCTCACTTAAAGTCCGATCTGAATAAGACACTGTTAGTGAATCTAACAAGGTTTTTATGGTCTCGTGATTTTTGGTAAACTCTTTTTGTCGGTGTAGGGAACTTAATATAAGAGCAATTTCAGAATTTTTATGAGATTGTTCAATGAGATTTTTTACGACCCCAACTGCCTGCTTAAAATTCGTCCCATACGCCATACTGTAAGAATCATCCAAGATAATTATATTGCTGGCAACATCTTTGGGCAAACCGATGTTTTTTTTAATATAGGGTCTAGTTAAACTGAACAGTAAAAAGAAAATAAAGAGTGTGCGTAATATCAAAAGCAGTACTTCTTTTAATTGCAACCAAGTATATCTCTGTTTATTGACTTGGGTGAGAAATAAGAGCGAAGAATAATTAACTTTCTTAAGCCTGATTCTTTGGATTAAATGGATTATGATTGGGATTGCTGCTAACGGTAAAAACATTAAAAAAAATGATGTGTAAAATCCCATTTACTTTTATCCGATACGTTTTCTTTTTTGTAAATATTCAAAGAGCGCACGGTCTAAAGGCATGTCGGTCAGAATTTGATTATAATCAATAATGTGTTCTCGACACCGCCATTTAAAATCTGAAAAATAGTTTTTAATATTCTCAAGATATTGTTTGCGAATTACCCGGGGGTCGAGAGTAAGCTCTTTCTTTGTTTCTAAATCTTTCAGCACAAGCGGACGGGAAAAACCAAATTCAAGTTCATTTTTATCTAAAATCTGAAATACCAGTACTTCGTGTTTTTTATGACGAAAATGTTTTAGCGCAGTCAAAACATTTTCTTTGTCGTCAAGTAAATCTGACAAGACAATCACTAAACCGCGCCGTTTAATCTTACTGGCCAATTGATGAAAAGTATTGGCTAAATTGGTATCGGCCTGTGGTTTTAACGAATCAATTGTCTTCAGTAACACCTGCAAATGTGATGGATGAGAACGAGGCGGAATATAATGGTTGATTTTATTACTGAAAGCAACAATGCCGACACTGTCTCTTTGTTTGATTAAAAGATAGGCAAAACTTGCCGCCAATAAACAGGCATAGTCAAGCTTCGTGATTCTAGCTGATGAATATTGCATAGATGCCGATATATCAATTAATAAATATGCTTTAAGATTAGTCTCTTCTTCGTATTCTTTAATATAAAGACGGTCGGTTTTAGCATACAATTTCCAATCAATTCTTTTTATTTCATCCCCGGTCTGATAACTCCGATATTCGGCAAATTCTTGGGAAAATCCTTTATAAGGACTGCGATGCAACCCAGTTAAAAACCCTTCCACCACTAATCGTGCTTTTAAATCAATCTGTTTTAATTTTGCCAATACTTCTGGTATAAGAAATTTCTGGTATGCTTCCATTTTAATATTTCACTTTGCTTAAAATAAGTCCTTGTGCGGGTGCACAAATTAAGGGACGGTGTTTTTTCCCTTTTAATGCATTTTGGATATCCTCTAATTCGCGGTGGGCTCTTCCGATTTCAACTAATGCTCCAACAATTCTTCGTACCATTTTATATAAGAACCGATTCGCTTCAATTGAGATGGTAATCGTATCCGATTTTCTATTGATGGTAATTTTTTTTATCGCCACCAGACCATTTTTTCGCTCTGCACAAAAATCAGCATAATTGCGGTTGGCAATGAAGAGCTTTGCTCCTTCTCGCATCTTTTTAACATCTAACTGATAAGGCACACACCAAGCAAAATAGCCTCTCAGCGGCGACGGTGAAGTAATGATTGTATAAGTATAGATTTTACTCTTCGCATCACGGCGGGCATTAAATCCATCTTTGACTCTGCTGATTGATTTGATATAAATATCTTTGGGCAACAGTGCATTAATACTTTTAGTTAACTTTTCTAAATCAAAATTGGCTTTGGTCGTAATTTGACAATTTGCAACTTGGGCTAATGCTGATACACCCGCATCCGTGCGGCTAGCACCGATTATTTTTACTTTTTCTCCCAAGATTTTTGCCAATGCCTGTTCAATTGTTCCTTGAATCGTCGGTTTTGACAACTGCTTTTGCCAACCATAATAATTATGGCCATCATACTCAATAACCATCTTAATGTTCATCTGCATAAGACATGTCTTACAATATAAAAATTATAATGCACAATCCCCAATCGGTAAATAATCAATAAATTCGAAATGGAACTTTTGTCCGTATTGTTTTATTTTTTAACCGAAGCCCCTTTGACACATTTCAGACATAATTGTGTGTAAGGCAATGCACGCAGTCGTGCTTTTGAGATCGGTTTGTGACATTTAATACAATCCCCATAACATTTATCACGAATCCTTTGTAATGCTTCATCAATCTGTCTTAAGATTTCATACTCATAGGCGGATAATTGTGAACTGATTTCTTTTTGATAAGTTTCACTGCCAATGTCAGCAATATGTGTTCGATACACCGACGCGCCCTGGGCGGCATTTTGCTCAGTATCCTTTAAGATGCTGTCCGAAAATTTCAATTGTTTTAAAAGCCGTTTTTTTTCTTTTAATAGCCGTTTTTCAAACTCGATTAACTCTCCTCGCTTCTTAATCATGCTTTTGAAATTATCCGTTTTAAACGGACGGTAATCTTTTCTTGGTTTACATCCAAAGTTTTTTCAATATCATACTCAGAACAACTCTTAAGCGCTTCAACTTTTGTTGCTAACACTTCGTTTTGTAAATAACTTAGATAATTTAAGATTGCCGATTGCAGCTTCGGAGAACTCTCATAATATATTTCAATGCGGTCAATCACATCAAACCCTGCACTTTTACGCAGATTTTGAATTTTGTGGACTAATTCTCGGATCAATCCTTCCTGAAGTAACTCGTCGGTCAGATTAACATCAATATAAAATCGGTATTTACTTTGTTCATTATCACTAAAATTGCTGATCCAATTATTGCCTAATCCGGAATCATCATTTATAAATGCAAATTCACGAATATTCAGTTCTTCTCTAAAAACCGCTTGATATTTTTCGACAATTGCAATTTCATCTTCAGTTAACCCCAAAATTTTGGCTTGGGCTAAACTCTGCCGCACTTTGATATTAGCCGCTTTACGTGCCGAAAGTCCTAAAGATATTAATTCCCGCACTAATGCAATTTCATTCTCCAAAGTCGGGTTATAAAACTTTTCTTTTGCAACAGGAAAATCATTAAGATGGACACTGACTGGTGCGTTCGCGTCAATTGAAGCGACTAAGTTCTGATAAATCTCTTCGGTCAAAAATGGCATAATTGGCGACATTAACTTAATCAAAGTTACCAAACACTCATAGAGTGTTTGATAAGCTGCTAATTTATCTTCATCAGAACCGCTCTTCCAAAATCGTCGCCGATTTCGTCGGATATACCAACTGGACAAATCATCAATATAATCTTCTAAATACTTAATTACTGGCGCGGGATCATAATCATCCCACCGTTCACGGACTTTTTTAATGAGCCATTGGAGCCGAGAAAGAATCCATTTATCTAAGTCAGTTAAGGCTAAATTATCTAAAGAATCATCGGCAAGCGGTTTGATTTTCGGTAAGTCAATCTTGGCATAAGTCACAAAAAAACTATACGCATTCCAAAAAGTTAAGAGTCGTCTTTTGACATCATGGGCTTCGTGATAACCAAAGTTTAAATTCTCTTGCGGGTTATGGCGAGTAAAAATCCACCTCATAACATCGGCACCCATTTTTTCGGCTGCTTCGTCAAACCAAATCACATTGCCACTTGACTTATGCATATCTCGTCCCTGTTCGTCTTTGACCAAGGCATGTCCTAACAAGGTCTTAAAGGGTGCTCTTTTCTCTAAAACCGTACTCATTGCTAAAATCGCATAGAACCAGTTGCGGAATTGACCCGGAAAACATTCGGTGATAAAATCAGCCGGAAACCATTCTTCCCAATATTTGCGATTAGTAAGATAATGCAAAGTTGAATACGGCACAATGCCGGCATCCAGCCAGGGATTACCAACATCTAAAATCCGACTGGTCACTTCACCACACTTATCGCATTTAATTTTAACTTCATCAATCCAGGGCCGATGCGGCGAATGACCTTCAAATTTATCCCAACCGCTGACTGCTTTATTGTGCAATTCTTCTTTCCCGCCAATCACCTGAAAATGGCCACATCGGCAATCATAAATCGGCAATGCCAAACCCCAATAGCGCTTTTTGGAAATACACCAATCCTGCATATTTCTAAGCCAATCCAATTCACGTTCTAATCCAAATTCAGGAATCCAACGCACTGTTTTAGCGCTCTCCATAATCTGATAACGTAATTCATCCATTTTGATAAACCATTCATCGACCAATCGGAAGACAACTTCGCTGTCACAACGCCAACACACCGGATACCGATGGGTATAATCTTCAATCTTATAAATCATCCCTTTCTTTTTCAAATCAGCAAAAACAATTGGTGCGCTCTCTTTGACACTGACGCCTGAGAGATTGCCAAATCCATCAAGAAAATAACCATCTTCTGTTAACGGTGCAATCGCGGGTAACTGATACTCTTTACCAAGCATAAAATCTTCTTTTCCACAACCCGGCGCAATATGCACGATGCCGGTGCCATCCGTTCCAGAAACCTCTTCCCAAAAAATAACTTTATGCACTACGCCTTGTTGGGCTACTAATTCATCATACGGACCGATATATTCCCAACCGAATAAATCTTTACCTGGTAATTCTGCTAAGATTTCATATTTACCATTAAGTACTTCTAAGCGAGATTGAATTAAATAATAGATTTCATCGCCTTGCTTAACTTTAACATAGAATAAATCCGGATGTACTGCACAGGCAACATTAGATGTCAAAGTCCATGGTGTCGTGGTCCATACCAAAAGATATTCTTGCGTTCTTCCTTTTAAGGGGAATTTAAGATACACTGCGGGATGCGTTAACTCTTTATAGCCTTCGGTGACAATTTCATGTTCCGAAAGTGCGGTTCCACATCTCGGACACCAGGGCATTACATCATGCCCTTTATAAATCCAGTTTTGCTCATGGCACTTCTTTAGAAAATACCAAATCGTGTAGTTATTTTCATCTGACATCGTATAATAAGAATTCGGCCAATCCATCCATTGTCCTAATCTAATTGATTGTTGGGTTTGAATTTGAGAATACTTTAAGACTCGCTCTTTACACTTATTGACAAACTTATCAATGCCGTAATTTTCAATATCCCGTTTTGATTTAAAACCGAGTTCTTTTTCTACTTCTACTTCAACCCATAATCCTTGACAATCAAAGCCATTTTGATAGCGTTGGTCATAACCGAGCATTGCTTTGTAGCGTTGAAACAAATCTTTATAAGTTCTCCCCCACGCATGATGCACACCCATTGGGTTATTCGCGGTAATTGGCCCATCTAAAAATGAGAATTTTTTATTGCCTTTATTTTTGGCGCGTAATTTATTAAAGGCATCGGTTTTTTGCCAGAAATCTAAAATCTTATGTTCAATCGTTGGAAAATCAAGATTCGTTGCCACAGTTTGTAATTTACGACAGTCTAACATAATTATTAATGCTTCCTTCCTGTATTTTTAATATCATGCCTAAAAACGGGCCAACTGGAATTAACTAAATTGCCTTTACCCGTTAAAGCAAAAAAGCCACCTGACTCGCTCTCTTCATCAAAACCAGCACCAATTAAAATCGTGCCATCGCTGGCAATCATTGGTGAAGAGAGTAAACCTTCTTCGCTTGGATAACCTTGGGGTAAAGCTACTGCGGCAAAACGGGAACCATCGGCTTTGATCATATACAAAGAATCTTCGTCTTCATATCTTGTGACCATACCTTTCTTTTTACCCCAGGAAACCTTAAAATAAATAATATCTTGATTTAACTCAGGATAACGAACCACGGTCGGACTTGAAGTATTATAACCATCGGTTGGATAACTCCACAGGTAATTTCCCATCACATCTAATTTTGCCAGATAGCCATCTTCACTGGTAATATAAATTGACCCGTCACTACCAATCACCGGCGTTGATGAGACCGCTCCATAAGAACTTGTTCTTAAAATAAAACCAGTATCAGGATGGAAGAAATAAATTCGTCCGTCTTGGCAACCAACACAAATCCGCTTATTGAGCATCACTGCGGGTGATGAAATAATCTCATCGTCAAGTGCATAGCGCCAGCGAATTGTGCCACTCGTATCTAAACAATATAAATAATGATCACTGGTCCCTACATATAAGAAATTATTGCTGTCCAGGGTTGGCGACGAAACACCTTGAATAGAATCAATACTCCAGAGAGTTTGGCCATTGGCACTCAGGGCATAAAAACCATCAATAGTATTAACATAAATTTCATTATTTCTACCCACTGCCACGGAGCCAACAATTTCAGCACCTAAAAACCTTTGCCATAACAATGTCTTATTATCAGTGAGCGCATAAACATAGCCACCGCGGTCACAAGCATAAATCGTACCGTTGTCAGCAATTGCCGGCGAAGCAATAAACTCATCTTCTGTATTACTAACAAATCCGCGCATCCCCCATCGTGCGCTGCCACTGGCAGTAAAAGAATGTAAATGCCCGCATTCACAACCCACATAAATATTGCCATTCGCATCAATTGCAGCCGTGGAATTAAAAACACCTTGGTCAGGACAAGTAAATGACCAACGAATTCTACCCAGTCCACATCTCACCAACAACTCATCGGACCAACTTGAAGACTTGCCTTTGTGGTCTTTAGCTTGACACCTAACCCGAAAATTACCTTCCGTAGTATAAGTATAAGAAGTTGTATAAGTATCGCCACTGGCAACAAAAGCGCTCCAATTAGAAATAATACCATTTCCCCAGTCAAAACGATAGGCAATCGAATCACCTTCCGGGTCAACACTCACCGCACTAAAAGGCTCAGGGATATTAGGAATTGCCGTGCCACTGCCAATTGGCATCTCTGGCCGCTGCGGCGCTCTGTTAGAAAAACAACTGATAAAAATAAGCATTAATAACGCTAATAATGTTTTTATTATTTTTTTCATATTAACAATCCCATTTTGTTTATTATCTATTAGAATACATGAAAAATTCCGCTTGTCAACCCTATCTTAATAATGAGTTAAATCGCAGGAATTGTCCGAGCTAACGCTATGTTAAAAGGTTGTTATGTTGACATTTTCTTTTTTTTAAATACAATAAACTCACTATGCCTTTATATCTGACTAATACTCTGAGTGGTACTAAAGATTTATTTCAACCGCTCAGTGATGTTGTTAAAATCTATATCTGCGGGATGACGGTTCAAGGTCCACCCCATTTTGGACATATGCGTGCCTATATTACTGCGGATGTTTTGGTCAGATATTTACAATTTTTAGGTTACAAGACAAAAGTTATTCAGAACTTTACTGACATTGACGATAAGATTATTGAAAAATCATTAGCCGAACAAACTGATTATCGGATAATTGCCAAACAGAACATTGATGCCTATTTTGAAGTGGCGGATAAAATGAATATCACACGAGCTGATTTTTATCCCTATGCGACCCAACACATTCAAGAGATAATTGAAATAATCCAAAAACTGATTGACAAAGGATTTGCTTATGAAGCGGATGGCGATGTTTATTTTGCTGTTGAAAAATTCACCGACTATGGCAAGTTATCCAAAAAAAAACTTGATGATTTAGTAGCAGGAGCACGCGTTGAAATCAAAGAGAGTAAAAAACACCCAGCAGACTTTGCATTATGGAAAAGAGCCAAAGAAACTGAACCTTATTGGATGAGTCCGTGGGGTAAAGGCAGACCAGGTTGGCATATTGAATGCTCGGCAATGTCCCTAAAGCATTTAGGCGAGACAATTGATATTCACTTAGGCGGAGAAGATTTAATCTTTCCCCATCATGAAAATGAAATTGCTCAGTCCGAAGCAATCACCCATAAAGTTTTTGTCCGCTACTGGGTGCATAATGCCATGCTTAATCTGACCGGTGAGAAGATGTCAAAGTCAACTAAACATTTTATTACCGCAAAAGAACTTTTAGAAAAATATTCACCCAATGTGATTAGATTATATCTCTTAAAATCCCATTACCGTTCACCCCAAGAATTTGACTTTTCGATTCTTAATTCAGCCAAAGAGAGTTGGGCAAGAATTGAAGAGTTTTTATACTCGGCAGAAGAAAATCAAGCAGCAGTAAACGCAACAATACAAACATCCAAGTTTACTGAAGCAATGGATGATGACTTAAATACTCCCAAAGCAATAGCTTTAATCTTTGATACGGTGAAGGATGGATTTAATGCCATTCAATATGGAAATACCGAAGCATTAAATCAAAAATATTCAGAAGTTTTATTTTATCTAAAAAATTTAGGCTTCAAAACAGAAATCGAAGCGCGTTCCCTCAAAATAGGGTTAAATGTTGGTGCTGGGTTTAATGTTGTATCTCAGAAAATTATTGATGCTCGAGATTTAGCAAGAAAAAACAAACAATATGAAATTTCTGATTTAATCCGAAAAGGATTAGAAGAAATGGGTTATCTGTTAGAAGATACAGACAAAGGAACCCGAGTTAAAAGAAAGAATTAGGGGTAATAAACTTATG
This sequence comes from Caldifarciminota bacterium, assembly GCA_965649215.1. Classification (GTDB taxonomy): domain Bacteria; phylum Hydrothermota; class Tepidihabitantia; order Tepidihabitantales; family CAIPLT01; genus JAGXRL01. The sequence goes on along the minus strand of CBFGJZ010000008.1, from coordinate 22,604 downwards.
ATAGAAAACCTTAATAAATACATTGACCATACCTTACTTAAGCCACAAGCATCGGAAAAAGACATTAAAAAATTATGTGCGGATGCTAAAAAGCATAATTTCGCGACGGTATTTGTCAATCCGTCTTATGTTAAATTGGCTGCGAAACTATTAAAAGGTTGCGGTGTTAAAGTTGGTTGTGCCATTGGCTTTCCCTTGGGTGCTACCACCACTGAAGTGAAAGTGATGGAAACTCTCCAAGCGATTAAAAACGGCGCTCAAGAGATTGATATGGTTATTAATATTGGTGCGGTAAAGTCAAAAAAATATCAGCTCGTAGCCAAAGATATAAAAAGCGTTGTTGTGGCGGCTAAACCAATCGGTGTCAAAGTTATCTTAGAAACTTGCCTTCTCAGTAATGAAGAAAAAGTCCGTCTTGCTAAAATCGCCAAAAAAGTCGGCGCTGCTTATGTAAAAACTTCAACCGGCTTTTCCACTGGTGGGGCAACTGTTGAAGATATTAAATTATTAAGAAAAACCGTTGGTAAGAAAATGGGTGTAAAGGCATCTGGTGGTATCCGCGATTACAAAACCGCGCTGGCCATGATTGAAGCCGGTGCCAATCGTATTGGCACAAGTGCGGGTGTGATGATTATGCAAGAAGCAGAACTTGTCAAAAAACAAGGTAAATTCAACTATTAAAGGAAAACTATGAAAGCAATTGTAAAGACAAAACCCGAAAAAGGTGCGGAACTCATTGAAGTCCCAATCCCAACTATTAAAGATGATGAAGTCTTAGTGCAAGTAAAAGCGGTTGGGATTTGTGGGACTGATGTGCACATTTATAATTGGGATAGTTGGTCGCAAAATCGGATTGGCATTAAGAAATTACCTCAAATCATGGGTCATGAAATGTGTGGTATCGTAACCGCAATTGGTAAGAATGTTAAAGGAGTTTCAATTGGGGATTATGTTTCTGCTGAGACCCATATCTTTAATCCGAAAGATATTAATGCGATGCTTGAACAAAAGCATATTGGCGAAGGCATGGAGATTTTAGGAGTTGACCGAAATGGTGTTTTTGCAGAATATGTTAATATTCCCGAAAGAGTAATTTGGCATAATGATAAAGATATTCCTTATGAACTTGCGTCAATTCAAGAACCATTAGGAAATGCCTGTTATGTGGTGCTCGGCGAAGATTGTAATGTCAGTGGCAAATCTATGGTTATAACCGGTGATGGTCCGATTTCGTTAATGGCAATTGCCATTGCCCGTGCCTGCGGCGTCAGTAAAATCTTTTTAATTGGTCTCTCTGAACCAATGATGGACATTGCCCGTCAAATTGGTGCGGATTATATTTTATCGGTTAATAAAACAACTCAACAAGAACGAATTGAATTTGTTAAAGAGCACACTTATGGCGCGGGTGCAGATATCGCTTTAGAAATCGTTGGCAATCAACAGTCAATTGCCGATGCTTTTAAGTGTGTTCGTAAAGGTGGTCGGGTTTCTGCTTTTGGTATCTCGCCACAACCGACTGTAGAAATTGATTATGATAACGACATTGTTTTCAAAGGTGTTCAGATTCATGGCATTTCGGGCAGAAAAATTTTTGACACTTGGTATCGGGTGCGTAATCTATTAGCCGCTCAAAAACTCAATTTAAATCCGATTATTACCGATTTAATGCTTTTAGAAGATTTTCCAAAAGCTTTTGAAAAATTAACTCAATCCAATCGCGCTGCTGCCAAAATTATTTTATTTCCCCACTCAGAAGATTTAACTTTGGCTTTACAAAGGAGAAAATAAAGTTATGGATAAAAACTTCCAAACTTATTTACAAACTGAACTAAACAACCTTAAAGAACAAGGTTTATATAAAGAAGAACGTTATATTTTAACTCCCCAAGGTGCACAAATAAAAGTTGAATATCCCGCTGGCTCGCCACCGAAAAATGTTTTGAATTTTTGTGCTAATAATTATCTCGGCTTATCTTCCCATCCCAAAGTTATCGCAGCCGCAAAAGCAGCCATTGAACAATGGGGTTATGGACTCTCTTCGGTGCGCTTTATCTGCGGTACCCAAGACATTCACCGCACTTTAGAGCAGAAAATTTCTGAATTTCTCAACACGGAAGCAACGATTCTGTATTCTTCTTGTTTTGATGCCAATGGCGGTTTATTTGAAGCCCTCTTAAACGAACAGGATGCAATTATCTCAGATGCCTTAAATCATGCTTCATTAATTGATGGTATCCGACTCTGTAAAGCTGAACGCTATCGCTTTGCGCACGCGGATATGCACGAATTAGAAAATCATTTGAAAAACACATTATCCAAAAGATTTCGTATGATTGTCACGGATGGCGTATTCTCTATGGATGGCGATTTAGCACCCTTAGCCGACATTTGCGAACTGGCGGATAAATATAATGCCTTAGTTGTTATTGATGATTCCCACGCCACGGGCTTTATTGGGAAAACCGGCCGGGGCACTCATGAATACCATAATGTTATGTCCCGGGTTGATATCATTACCACCACTTTTGGTAAAGCGATGGGTGGTGCGTCAGGTGGGTGTACTTCGGCTCGAAAAGAAATTGTTGATATGTTAAGACAAAGATCACGACCATATCTATTTTCCAATACCCTTTCGCCAATTATTGCTGCCGTTACCATTCAGATTATTGATATGTTATCAGAAACGACTGCATTACGAGATAAACTTGAGAAAAACACATTATATTTTCGCGAACAGATGACCGCCCGCGGCTTTGACATTAAACCGGGTATCCATCCGATTTGTCCGATCATGCTCTATGACGCTAAGTTGGCACAAGATATGGCTCGCGATTTATATTATGAAGGAATTTATGTTATCGGATTTTTCTATCCGGTTGTTCCCAAAGGACAAGCCCGAATTCGAGTGCAAATCTCAGCCGCCCACGAAAAAGAACATATTGATCAAGCCATTGAAGCATTTACTAAAGTCGGTAAAAAATATGGGGTTATCAAATAAGACTTAAGGAGTTAATTATCGGTCAATAAATTAGTGATTGATTGTTATTGACATTATCATAAAAACTCTATTATCATTTGATGTGCAGAAAGTCGGTTTAAAAGCATTAGCGCTCGTTATTGTGCTCATAACATTCTTATCAAATTGTGCTTATTATAATACTCTTTATAATGCGAAAAAATATTATCAGGAAGGGTTAAATCGATTACCCACTAATCCGGCTTTAGCAAAAACAAGTTTTAACAAGGCAATTGAAAAATCCGCTTTAGTGATAAGTAATTATCCAAAATCAAAATATGTTGCCGATGCCTTGTTTATTATCGGCATGTCAAACTATTATCTTGGCGAATACACCAAAGCAATTGCCAAGTTTGAAAATCTTGCCTTGGTCTTTCCTTCTTATCATCGATTTGCCGAAGCCAATTTCTATTGGGCCGCGTCGCTCATTGAAACCCAGAATTATAATGATGCCCAAGAAAGATTACAAACCATTGAAAAAAGTAAGACCCCAAAACCGTTGCAAGAACAAATCCTCTTAAAAACCGCGGAATTATATTATCATCGGGCTGAATACAACCAAGCCCTTGATGTTTTACAAAAATTTATTAACGACTATCCTAAATCTGCCCACGCCCAAAATGCGCTGCTTATGTTAGGTAATGTTCAAAAAGCTTTAACGGACTACAACGCTGCCATTATAACTTTTCAAACCATTCTTAACAAAACCTTAAAACAAACAAAAAATTATACCGATACTTCTTTTCTTTATCGGCAAATCAATTTGCATATTGCTGAGTGTTACCTTAAATCAAATCAAACTGACAAAGGATTACAGTTAATAGATGAAGTTATAAAAAAAGATACCTTTCTTGACCCCAAAACCAAAGCTGCCAGTAAAATTTTCTTAGATTTAGGTAATCTCCTTTTACAGCACAACTTAATCACTCGCGCCCAAGACATGTTTCGTTTAGTCAGAACAATGCCGGAACAAATTGAAGCCTATTATCGTTTAGGCAATAGTTACGAAGTTTTAGAAAAATTTGATAGTGCTCAGATATATTATGATTCGGTTATCAAAAAACAAAGCGAAGGCGAACTTAATATTTTAGCACAAAGCCGTCTTGAATTACTAAAATTCATTGTCATTCAGAATTCAAATCGCTCACCCACAAACATTAATTACGACTCAATTCAAAAACCACTCTCAAAAGAAAATAAAGAAGAAAAAATAGAAATCGAACTATTCAATGATACCAATCCAGAACTCCAATCGCATATTCCGAAAGAAATTTACTCAGATTCAATAAGAAAGATACAAAAAGAGACCATCCCGAAACCTGACCCCAATTTTCAAATAACTAATAAAGACACAGTTATGCAAATAGATTCCGCGGCATTCTATTTTCATTTAGCCGAAATATATAATCTCAATCTAAAACAATATGAAAGAGCTCTTGAGGAATACGAAAAAGTCTATCTAAAATATCCCCGAAGCATTTATGCCCCAAAAGCAATGTTGGCGCAAGCGTGGCTCTACGATAAAATCTTCAATGCGGACAACCCCCAGCACCCTCTTCATAGCAAACGCCAACAAGTTTTAAACAAAATCATCACTAACTATCCTCAAACCTCGTATGCGCAAATGGCTCAGCAAATGCTCAAGCAAATTCAAAAAGAAAATAAAAATCAATAAGCTGACGATGTATGCAATACCAAGAAGTTAGAATTATCAAAAACACAGCGATTGCACCACACATTTACTCTATATGGTTAGAGGCAAAGGATATTGCGAAAAAAATAAAAGCGGGTCAATTTCTCATGCTAACAATAAACAATCACAATCACCCCTTTTTAGCGCGACCTTTCTCAATTGCCGATACTCAACCCAATAGCATCAATATCATTTATAAAGTAGTGGGCTTTGGTACTGAACTATTAAGTCGTAAAGCAAAAAACGAAAAAATAAGTATTTTCGGTCCGTTGGGTAAATCCTTAAAACTACCGAAAAATAAAGTAATTAATTTATGTGCGGGTGGCATGGGCATTGCTCCCTTACATTTCTTAGCTAAAAAATTATCTGTAAACAATCAACTTACTTTATATTATGGTGTCAAAACCGCCTCGGAACTCATCTTTCAAAAAGAATTTAAATCCTTAGGGATAAAAACCTTTATTACTACTGAAGATGGTTCTTTCGGTAGAAAAGGATTAATTACTGAATTATTGTTTAATGACCTTGACCCTCAAACTCAATATCTTTATGTTGCTGGTCCCATGACATTAGTTAAAAAAGTTGCGGCTATGAAGTTGCCAAGCTCTAATTTACAAAAAATCGGATTTTTAGAAGAACATATGGGTTGTGGTTGCGGCATCTGTTTTTGCTGTGGTGTTAAGGGAAAAAACAATCACTATTTAAGGGTTTGCCAAGATGGGCCGGCATTTGATTTATCAAAAATAGAACTATGAAAGCAAACATTAACAACAGGATAACTAAAATCACATCCCAAACTGGTTTCGTTTCATTTTACTACTTAATTCCTAAATGGTATGAAGATATAAACATAAACTTATGATTAAGATAAAAAATCTGGCCTTTAAAAATCCGTTAATTTTAGCATCCGGCACTTTTGGGTTTGGTGATAAATTCACTCAAGTTGCAAATAAAATGGGTGGTCTCGTTACCAAAGGAATTACTTTACAACCGCGGCTTGGTAATCCAATGCCAAGAATATGCGAAACTCCTGCGGGCATCCTTAATGCGGTCGGATTAGAAAATCCCGGCATTCAAATGTTTGTTAAAGAGATTCTGCCCAAATTACAATATCTCAAAACAAATCTGATTGTCAATATTGCGGGCAATACCATATCCGAATACGCTACAATTGCTGAGATTTTAGACAATACCAGTGTTGCTGCTATCGAAATTAACATCTCGTGTCCAAATCTAAAAGACACGAAAAGAAAAAGTATGATTGGTCAGAATCCGAAAACAACCTATCAAGTTGTTAAAGCAGTTAGAAAAAAAACCAGGAAACCGATAATCACCAAATTGACTGCTAATTTTATTGACCCTTTGCTTACTGGCAAGGCGGCTGTTGAAGCGGGCAGTGATGCGATTTCGCTGATCAACACGCTCTACGGAATTGCTTTCAATCTAAAAACTCGTCAGCCGATGCTCGGTGCAATCACCGGTGGACTTAGTGGCCCGGCTATAAAACCATTTGCGCTTTATTGTGTTTGGCGTCTTAGTCAATATCTTAAAGTGCCGATTGTGGGCTGTGGCGGAATAACTAATGCGTCGGATGTCCAAGAATTCTTGTTGGCCGGGGCACAATTAGTGGAAATCGGTTCTGCCAATTTACGCAATCCTTATATCGGTCTTGATATTTTAAAAAATCTTAAATGATTACGATATCTTGTCCTGACCTTTCCTTTAAGCAGCAAATAAAAGTATTAATCTGCTAATTTATTTTAATAAAGGGAGGCATTGTATGACGCAATTAGTTTGTGCTTTGCAATGCGACACGGCTCAAAAAGCTAAAAAAATCTATGCCAAAACCAAGGGTTGGGTTGATGTTTATAAAATTGGCATTGATTTATTTGTTCATTCCGGAATGCGTCTTGTTAATCAATTCATCAAAGCCGGCGAAGAGATTTTTTTAGATTTAAAACTTTGCGATATTCCCACCGTCGTCTCGCGGACCGCAGAAACAATTGCGAAAGCAAAAGTAAAAATGTTTACGATTCATACGATGGGCGGTTATGAAATGATGAAATTATGCCGGGAACACCTGCTCGAATACTGCGAAAAAAAACATATAAAAAAACGTCCTTTGATTATTGGGGTCACAATTTTGACCAGTATTTCCGAACTAGATTTTAGTAATTTATGGAACACTAAAAACATGGAACTCTCATCTCATATCCTTCGCTTAGCCTCGTTAGCCAAAAAAGCCGGCATTGATGGTGTGGTTTGTTCTGCCCATGAAATAAAAATGATTAAAAAAGAATGTGGCCCCGATTTCTTAACCATCGTGCCCGGCATTCGTTTAAGTTCTCCTAAAACCGACCTCGACAAAAAACCCCTGCAAGCAGATGAAGAACGCACGAAATTACTTATCGAAGACCAAAAACGCGCCGCCTCTGCCGAACAAGCCGCTCGCTTTGGGGCTGATTATATTGTGGTTGGTCGTCCCATTTTAAGGGCAGAAGATCCGATTTCAGTTATTGAACAAATCCAAACCGAAATCAAAAAGGGTTGGCAAAATCAAGAAAGGTAATAATATGAATATTGAACAAATATTAATTGATTATCAAGTATTACAAACCGGTCATTTTCTATTAACATCGGGTCTGCATAGCGATAAATATTTTGAAAAATTTCGCATTTTAGAAAACCCTAACTTGGTAGAAATGTTTGCTCGCCAAATTGTTCAGCATTTTCAAAATTACAATATCAATATTGTTTGTGGGCCCACGACAGGTGGAATTATCATTGCTTATGAAGTTGCTCGCCAAATGAAGACCAAATGCATCTTTGCGGAAACTATCGCGAATCAAAGCGGACGAGTTATTCGCCGCGGTTTTATTATTCCCCCTTATGCTCGTATTTTAGTAGTGGATGATATTTTAACAACCGGGGGTTCGCTTCAAGAAACCATCCACGCCCTACAAAATTTTTCTGCCGAGATTGCCGGCGTTGCCGTTTTTATTGATCGCAGTGCCAATGCCATTGAATTCAAACAAAACGATAAAAAAATTGATTTGTTTAGTTGTTATAAAGTATCAATTCAGAATTATGAACCATTAGATTGTCCGCTCTGTAAAAATAATATTCCTTTACAGTCACCAGGACGAAGCGGAAAAAAATAGCCAATGCTTTAAAAAACCCACCGTCGCCCGTCATCCGCAGCAAAATAAAAGAATCCCTTTGCCGCATTCGTTTTCATAATTATAAAGGTTAAGATTTCAATCTCTTGATGGGACAATTTATAAGCCGCGCAATAAATTACAAATTATTTAGAATCTACAACCGAATAACCAAACTATAATCTAATTGACTTTATGATTTTGTAATTTATAATATATATCTTATGAAAAATTTTGGTCTTTCCTTATTTATAATTATCTATCTTGCCACGATCGCCGCGGCAGCCACTCCTCAACGCTTAATTCGAATTGATATTCCTTATCATGAAATCGTATATTCTTTACACGATAGATTTAATCTTACCATCCTAAACGCTACGGACAAATATGTTGACGCTTTAGCCGCTGATGATTTGATTAAAAAAATTACAAAAGCAGGCTTTACGGTAACCGTCTTAGCAGAAGATTATAGCAAACTCTATCCCGATTTACCTCAAGTCATTCATACTTATGCCGAGGTTTGTAGCACAATGATTGCATTAAGTCAACAATATCCGACCATTACTAAGTTAGAAACACTTGGTTTTTCCTATTCGAATCGCGTTATTTTAGCAATCAAGGTTACCGACAATCCCTCGCTTGAAGAAGCCGAACCTGAAATTCGATTAGTTGGCGCTCATCATGGCAATGAAAAAATATCTACTGAAGTAACATTATCATTTCTTAAATACTTATTAGAAAATTACGACTTTAATGCGCAGGTGGCTGATTTAGTTAATAATCGTGAAATTTGGATTATTCCGATCTTTAATCCCGATGGCCATGTCGCAAACAGCCGTTATAATGGTGCCGGCGCGGACTTGAATCGTGATTATGGTTATATGTGGCAGAGTGGCACATCAGCACCTTGGTCACAACCGGAAACAAGACATATGCAAAGACATTCCAATGAAAACAATATCACCCTTGAATACGAATATCACTCTACTGATTCGTATGTTAATTATCTTTGGGACCATCATCCCAAAGATCCGCCCGATTCTCAATATATCGCTTTAATATCACAAGAATACGCTGATTCAACTTACGGTTCCCCAACCACGCAATTACAAAAAATTAATGGATTTGACTGGTATGTTGCGCGTGGTTCAGCCCAAGATGCCTGCTTTGGTATTTGGGGCGGTATCGGGACGACCATTGAAACCCAATATCCAACCACTCAAGCCAAAGTAGACAGTATCTGCGTAGCTAATCGTCGTGCTTTAATGAAAATGATAACCCGGGCGGGTTGGGGTATTTCTGGACAAGTCCGCGATTCGCTCACGCAATCACCGTTATTGGCAATGATTCAATTTACCAATCCCAAACGCTGGCCTTGTTATACCGATAAAACTGTGGGTGATTTTCACAAAATGGTCGCGCCGGGCAATTATACTTTAACTGTCTCGGCAAATGGTTATCAGCCGAAAACATTTTCAGTCACGGTGCCTGATACGGGCGCAGTTAACATTATTGCTGAACTAATACCGGATACTACGCTCAATTATTATATTCAAAAAATAGTTTGGGTGAGACGAGACAATAGCACGGGTAATTATGTCAATTTAACTTATACAATGGATGCCCTTGGGGCGAGCGATTTAACTTATTATTCATTAGGTGTCAACGGAACGATTGTTTTCGAAGCCGACCCTCCGATTCGAAACTATCCGGGTGCCGATTTCACGATAATTGAAGGCGACCTCACACCTGAAAATTATACAGTTGCATTAAGCAATGACTGGCGTGCTACCTGGTTTTCTTACCCTACTACTTCCGGCACGGCCAGTTTTGATTTAGCAACTGTTAATATGGATAGCGCTCGTTATCTCCGGATCATTGATGCAAGTGGCAGTCCGAGCACTGACCCTTATGCCGGATTTGATTTAGATGCGATAGTTTACCGGCAAAGCATTTCATCAATATTAGAACCAGATATAAGATATCACAACTTAACAATAACAGATATGTTGATTTATCCTAACCCTGCTCGCTCGCACATTAACATTAAATATCACATCCCAAATACTGAAAAACATAACCCAATCATAAAAATATATGACATTACGGGCAAAAAAATAAATGAATTTAAAAATATAGAAAATACTAATCTTGGCAACTGGATATTAGATATCAGTAAACTAACCGCAGGTGTCTACTTTATTGGCATTGAGTGGCAGCAAAAAACAATCAGACAAAAAATTGTAAAAAAACAATAAAGGAGATAAAATATGACCAAACAATATCGCTCTTTAATTTTCATATTTATCTTTGTTCTTTTATACATTAGTTGTGGCGGAAAGAAAACATCTCCCCAACAACTCCGACAAACACAAACAACTCCGCAACAAACAATCCCCGACAAAGCCGAGACAAGCGCTATGCTAACAGAAAAAACCGAAACACCGAACCAAGCCGAAAAATATGTTGTGATTTCAGTAAAATCCGCAGATGAATACTTAGGAAAAATCAAAATCAAACTCTATACAAAAGAAGCACCTAAAACCACGGAGAATTTTATTAAGTTGGTAAATCAAGGCTTTTACAATGGCTTAACTTTTCATCGCGTGATTCCGGGCTTCGTAATTCAAGGCGGCGATCCTAAAGGCGATGGTACCGGTGGCCCTGGTTATACGATACCGGCAGAAATCAACGCGAATTTAAAACATATCCGGGGCGCGGTCGCAACCGCTCGGCTCAGCGATCAGGTTAATCCCACTAAAGCATCGAGCGGCAGCCAATTTTATATCTGCCATGCTCCCGCACCACATCTTGATGGAAATTATACAATATTTGGAATGGTCGTTGAAGGAATGGATGTTGTTGATAAAATTGCTTTAGTTAAAACCACGCCCGGCAATAATAAGCCGATAGTACCTGTCGTTATGGAAAAAGTTTATTTAGAATAAATTGAGTTCTGTGTTTTAAATAATTAAAAATATAAGGATAATAAATGATTAATCCCCTTAAAAATGAAGCGGGTGTATCAAACGATGTTCAAACCGTAACTATTTTAGCTCAAGCGCGAAAAAAAATTGAGCACGAAATAAGCAAAGTCATCGTTGGCCAAAATAAAGTAATTGAAGATATTCTCATCTGTTTACTTTCTGGCGGTCATTGTCTATTAATTGGTGTGCCTGGTTTAGCTAAAACATTAATTGTAAACACTCTTGCCTCGGTCCTTGATTTATCTTTCAATCGCATCCAATTTACCCCTGATTTAATGCCGTCAGATATTACGGGAACAGAAATCATTGAAGAAGACACGGTGACTAAAAAAAGAAGTTTTCGCTTTATCAAAGGTCCAATTTTTACGAATATTGTTTTAGCCGATGAAATTAACCGTACGCCTCCCAAAACCCAAGCCGCTCTTCTCCAAGCTATGCAAGAACATAAAGTGACAATTTCCGGAGTAACCCATCTTCTGCCCGAACCCTTTTTTGTTTTAGCAACCCAAAATCCGATTGAACAAGAAGGCACTTATCCGCTACCCGAAGCGCAACTCGACCGATTTATGTTCAGTATTTATGTTGATTATCCTACCTTTGATCAAGAACTTGAAATCGTTAAATCAACCACTTCTGCATATCTGCCACAATTAAATAAAGTGCTAAACGCTCAAGAAATCATTGAATTACAAAAACTACTTCGACGAGTGCCCGTTGCTGATGATGTTATAAAATATGCGGTAAAAATTGTCAATGCCACCCGTCCTGTTAATGACAATGATATTAAGTTTATTAAAGATTGGGTTAATTGGGGTGCCGGGCCACGAGCTTCGCAATATTTGATTTTAGGAGCCAAAGCCCATGCAATTTTAGATGGTCGTTATACGCCAACCCGTGAAGATGTCAATGCGGTCTGTAAAACCGTTTTGCGCCATCGTTTGGTAACAAACTTTAATGCCGAAGCCGATGGCATTAAAGCCGATGATATCATCGATCGCCTGCTTGAGACATTAAAAAGCTAAACAATATGCGCCACCAATTAAATAAAATCGCCATTCATACCAGCAGGAGACACGAAACCAATAAGTTAATAATCAATCGGCAAAAACTAAAAACCGGCATTCAAAAATTAAATTTAGAACTTAATAAAGAAGATTTAGAAATTGAAAATCTAAATTTCATTGGTCCGATTATCCTTGATTGCGAACTCAATAAAAATCAAGATACCGTTATTCTATCAGGCATTATTTCATATAGATTAAACCTTTGTTGTGTCAATTGCCTAAAAAATTTTGAACGCGATTTCAAAGAAAAAATATATCAAGAATATATTAAAATCTCACGGCCAATCAAATTCAATGCCCAACTTGAAGAAGAAGACTTTATTCGTGAGTATCATAGCACTGATTATTTTGATATCAAACCCTTAATTCGTGATACAATCATATTATCAGTGCCAATTGCTTTTTGGTGTCGGACTGACTGTAAGGGAGTGTTATGACAAAAATCTCATTTTTATTATTTATCTTCTTTGCTATGATATTAACAAATGGCTTTTCCCAAAACCCGCCAAGTGGCTATTTAACCGTAAATTCTGATCCGTTAGGAGTTATTATTTATTTAGAAGGAGATTCGATCGGCATAACCCCCATTGAAAATTACCGTATAACAGCAGGAGTATATTCAGTTAGCATATTCCCTTCTGATACGATCGAATCAAAATATTGGCAACTTGCTAATTCACCACTCAAATCAAAGTTTAATCGTTTTGCAGATCTGGCAAAGGTTGGAGCTGGCACTAAGCAAGTTAAAATTCTAAGCGATCAAAAAACAGAAATTTTCTTTTCTCTTTCCCGAATTAATAAGGCACCCCAAAAAACTAAAATCACTTTATCTTGCTGTATCACCGGTGGTTTTTCTTTTGCATTTTTTTTAGGCTATCTGGTGGCTTCTTTGATAAGATGAATCCGTGGTTGAAAGCTTGTTTTTTGCTTTGGATATTGTTTTGTTTTTTATTTGCAAATCAGCCCGATTCATTGTCAAAAAGAGAAGCAATGTTTTACACCCAACTTCCTGATAAGAAGGTAAGGTGTGAACTTTGTCCCCATCATTGTATTATTGATGTCGCTAAACGAGGATTATGCCGTAATCGGGAAAATCAAAATGGCAAACTTATTACATTAGTTTATAATAAACCATGCAGTTATCATCGCGAACCAATTGAAAAAGCACCTTTCTATCATTTTTTGCCGGGCACAATGAGAATCACAATTGCCACGACGGGTTGCAACCAACAATGTAAATACTGTCAAAATTGGCCGATTTCTCAGGCAAATGTTGAAGATGTAAAAAGTTATTACTTAACGCCCTCCCAAATAGTTCAAGATGCGTTAAGAGAATCAATTCCGATTATCTGTTTTACTTATACGGAACCAATTGTTTTTTACGAATATATGTATGATATTGCGGTATTGGCTCGTAAAGCAGGAATTAAGACTGCGGTTGTGAGTGGTGGCTTTATTAATCCTAAACCACTATTGGAATTGTGTAAAGTTGTTGATGCTATTAAAATTGATTTAAAAGGGTTTGAAGAAGATTTTTATCGTAAAGTTTGTGCTTCGCAATTACAACCTGTGTTAGACGCTCTGAAAATAATTGCTCAAAGCAATATCCATTTGGAGATCGTAAATCTAATTGTCCCAACGCTGAACGATGACACCGCAACCATTAAACAGATGTGTTTATGGATAAAAGATAATTTAGGCACTGATATTCCGCTGCATTTCAGCCGATTTTTCCCGAATTACAAATTACAAAATTTACCCCCGACGCCAATTATTACTTTAGAAACAGCGGCTTCGATTGCCAAGCAAGTCGGTTTAAATTATGTTTATTTGGGTAATGTCTTAGGCCATCAATTAGAAAATACTTATTGCCCTAAATGTCATAAATTACTAATTGCACGCAAAGGATATATGGTAGTGCAAAACCATATTCAAGATAATAAATGCAAATACTGCGGTCATAAAATATATGGCGTTTTTAAATAAAAAACATAAATTTTTATTACTTACCCCTATTTCTTAGTTACCAATGTCGGCGATTGTCTATTTTATTCCACCCCAGCGCATAAATAAAGCCAATTTACAAGAAGTTTTTATTAGGACCAATTTTTTAAAAAATTTTTATGCCCACGACCGCATTGGGATTAAATTACATTTCGGAGAAGAAAACAATTACAATTATCTCAATCCCCAATATGTTAAAACGATTGTTGAAATCGTAAAAAGCAATCAATTGCAACCGAGCTTGATTGAGACCTCTACTTTATATCGCGGTGCTCGTCAAAATCGCACGTCTCATATCAAACTTGCGTATACCCATGGTTTTTCCGAAATTGAAATCGGCGCACCGATTGAAATAGTTGATGGCGAACGGGGTGAAGAATTTGAACTTATTAAAACTGATTTTTCTTTAGTGAAATATGCAAAAATTGCGAAAGGAATTAACACCTTCCAAGGTCTTGTCAATTTAGCCCATTATAAAGGACATTTTGTCGTTGGCTTTGGCGGGGTTCTGAAAAATATTGCGATGGGACTCGCTGCTAAAGGTGGTAAATTACAAATGCATTCTCAAACAAAACCATATATCAAACAAAAAATCTGTAAAAAGTGTCGAAGTTGTGTTGGTGTCTGTCCTAATGATGCAATTGTGATCACGGCGAATGCCTCGGTCATATCGGAAAAGTGTATTGGTTGTGCGAGTTGTATTGAAGTCTGTTCCGAAAAAGCAATTCAATTTAATTGGAATGAAGCCTCGTCATCTATTATGAAAAAAATGGCCGAATATGCTTGGGCAATTTTACATAACCGAAAATGTCTGCATTTTAATTTTGCCGTAAAGATAACCCCTAATTGTGACTGTATGAATATGACCGAAAATCCAATCATATCCGATTTAGGAGTTTTTGCTTCGCTCGATCCTGTTGCGGCTGATATGGCAGTTTGGGAGCGCACAAAAGATAATATTTATAATCTTTATCCATCCCTCAATCCCGAATTGCTTTTAGATTATGCTGAAGCAATTGGCTTGGGCGCGAAAGGATACCAACTTATTGAATTGCCATAATGTCTAATCATTATCAAATCCAAACCGAAATTTTCTCAGGACCAATTGAATTGCTCTTATTTTTAGTTAGAAAAAATGAACTTGATATTTTTGATATCCCGCTCAAACAAATAACCGAAGATTATTTGAATTTCTTAAATTCTGCTTTAGAATTTAATGTTGAACTGAGTTCTGATTTTTTATTAATGGCGACCGTGTTATTGCGTCTTAAAGTGTTGCGGTTATTGCCTTCGCTTGCTCCAACCGAAGAATTACCACCGACAAAATTAAGTCTGGAAGAGATTGTTAATGAATATAAGAAATATGTTAGCGTTGCTAATATTTTAAGTGATTTAGAAAATAAACGAGCCCAGTTATTTCCTCGGCGCAGTCAAATTTGGGAAGCATCCGACGATAGCCAAGAAGATGTTTATTTGTTAATTTCTGCTTTTCAACAACTTTTATCAAAAAATTTGCCCCGCCCCAGCATTGAAATACCTATTCCTGAAATTAAATTAGAAGATAAATTAAATGAATTAAGAACCGCGCTCGTAGAGAATAAAAAAATAAATTTTCAAGAAATTACGAAGCACGCGCAATCGTTAATTGAAATTATCGTCATCTTTATCGCTTTATTAGAACTCATTCGACTCGGCGAAGTAAAAGTTTTTCAGGCAACGGAATTTTCTGATATCTTAATTTTAAAAAAAGAAACCCAATAATTCTCTAACCGATCCTAAACCTTAAGTTTTAGATTGCAATGGCGAGTAGGATCTTTTTTATCTCAACTTAAAATGAATAATATAAGTGATGTTGACAGTTTTGATAATTCAAGATACAATGCTTGAAAAACATAGCGGAGAGGTGTCCGAGTGGCCTAAGGAGCACGATTGGAAATCGTGTGTACTGTTAAAAGCAGTACCGCGGGTTCAAATCCCGCCCTCTCCGTTAATTGAATATCGATTATGGATAAATTAATTATTAAAGGCGGCCTGCCCTTAATTGGTAAAGTTAGTATCTCTAAAGCTAAAAATGCAACTTTACCAATCATCGCAGCCACCTTGCTTACGGATGAACCATGTAAGATTAAAGAAGTTCCTCAATTACAAGATGTTAAAACAATGATCAGTCTTCTAAAAGCTTTAGGGGCTGAAGTTATCTTAGAAAATAACACTCTCACTGTATCCGCTCAAAAGATATCATCGTTCGAAGCGCCTTATGAGATTGTAAAAAAGATGCGTGCTTCGTACTATGTGTTAGGGCCGCTCTTGGCTCGTTTTCGCAAAGCCAAAGTATATTTGCCAGGTGGCTGCGCGATTGGTCCCCGACCAATTGATTTACACATCAAAGGTATGCAAAGTCTGGGTGCCCAAATCACCATTAAACACGGTTATATTGATAGTTTTGCTCATCAACTAACAGGCAGTGAAATTTTACTGGAAGGCAGTTTCGGGCCCAGTGTCGGTGCTACGGCTAATGTTATGATGGCGGCAACCTTAGCCCAAGGAACAACCACAATTATTGGCGCCGCTTTAGAACCAGAAATAGTTGATTTAGGTAATTTTTTAAATGCGATGGGTGCCCAAATCAAAGGTCTGGGAACTTCTCGAATAAAAATCACGGGCGTTAAAAAATTGCATGGTACGGAATGGACTCCAATTCCAGACCGTATTGAAGCAGGAACTTTTGCCTCGGCCGCAGTTGCGACGCAAGGCGTTATTGAAATTGTCAACTGCCAAACTAAACATTTAGACGCGGTCTTATTAACTTTAAAAGAAATGGGATGCCATCTCGCCATAACTGATAATAGTTTTGTGATTAAAACTAACGGCCGGCCTAAACCGGTTGCCATTACTACTGCTCCTTATCCAGGATTTCCTACTGACCTGCAAGCACAATTTATGGCCGCGCTAACGATTGCGAACGGCACTAGTTATATTACCGAAAAGATCTTCAAATCCAGATTTTTACATGCCTTAGAACTTAATCGCATGGGAGCGGATATCATCATTGATGACAACAAAGCTTTTATCAAAGGCAAAGAGAAACTCACGGGTGCAAAAGTTATGGCATCGGATTTGCGGGCCTCGGCTGCATTAGTCATTGCCGGTCTTTGTGCAGAGGGAGAAACTGAGGTTTCTCGTATTTATCATCTCGACCGCGGTTATGAGTTTTTAGAAAAGAAATTAACCTCCCTCGGCGCCAAAATCGAGCGAACCAAAGGTAAAGATTAATTTTAATGAAAACAATTGTTGTAAAGATCGGCAGGATAAAAATTGGCGGGGACAATCCTATTGCTGTTCAATCAATGGTAAAATCCCCAAGCGCAAATCTAAAAGCAGTAATTGCCGAGATTAAAGAATTAGAAAAAGCTGGCTGTGAAATTGTCCGACTTGCCATACCCAATTCAACTGCTGCGAAAAACATTCCCATCATTAAAAAGAAGACAACAATCCCACTCGTTGCCGATATCCATTTTGACTATAAATTAGCGTTATTAAGTATTAAACTCGGGGCTGACAAAATCCGAATTAATCCGGGTAATATCGGTGCTAAATATAAAGTCCAAGAGATTATCAAAGCGGCTCAAGATAAAAATATCCCGATTCGTATTGGTGTCAATGCCGGCTCAATACCTAAGGAAATGATTTTAAAATATCAAAGACCTACTGTACATGCTCTTTTAGATACCCTCAAAAAAAATTTAGAAATCTTTGAAACCGCTAATTTCACTAACTTAGTTCTTTCTGCCAAGACTACAAACCCAATTGAAACTATTGAAGTTTACGAAAAATTAGCCAAAATATATCCTTATCCATTGCATATTGGTGTTACTGAAGCTGGACTTCCTTTTGAAGGTGTCATTCGTTCAACTGCTGCTCTCTCCATATTATTGAAACAAGGAATTGGCAATACCATAAGAGTATCATTAACCGCTCCCTCAATATTAGAAGTAAAAGCAGCGCAAACGATTTTAAGCAGCCTTGATAAAAGACAATTTGGTCCGATGCTAATCAGTTGTCCAACCTGTGGACGCTGCCAAGTAGATCTCATTAAGATTGCCGATGCCGTAAACCAACAGCTCCAAGAGATAAAGAATCCCATTAAAATTGCTGTGATGGGCTGTGTTGTCAATGGGCCACTCGAAGCCAAAACCGCGGACTACGGCATTGCTTGTGGCAAAAAATCAGGCGTTATTTTTAAAAGTGGTAAAGTTATCAAAAAAAGTGCGGAGCAAAACTTAGTTAACGAACTTATAAAATTAATTAAGGAAAATTAATATGCAAATCGTAGTCAATAATCAACTCATGAGAAAGTTAGATTTATTAGCATCAAAAAAATTCAAGATCCCCCTAATTTTACTAATGGAAAACGCCGGGGCAGAAATCGCGCGGGAGATTATTAATTACATCATAACAAATAAAATTAAAGCCCCGAAAATACTAATTGTCGCGGGTCCTGGCAATAACGGCGGCGATGGAATTGTTGTCGGTCGGCATCTGCTCGCATCTTTACAACAAATCTCAATAACTCTAATTATTATCAAGAACAAATCATATCAGGGCGATGCTTTGATTAATTATGAAATCATAAAACAGATTGCCAAGACCGATAACCGTATCCAAATTGTGGAAAACAAACTCTCCGCCATCTCAAATTATAAATTTGATATTGTAGTTGATGCAATTTTTGGAACCGGGTTCAAAGGTATGCCCACAGGCATTTATCAACAGGCAATTCAAGTTATTAATAAACTGCCTGCTTATAAAATTGCTATTGATATTGCCTCCGGCGTTAATGGCGATAACGGTGAAGTATTAGGTGACGCAGTTTGTGCGCATTGCACAGTTACGATGGGCCTTCTAAAAACTGGCCTTCTCCTGTTTCCTGCTCAAAAGTATTGCGGAAAAATTAAAATTGCCAATCTTGGTATAAATTATACTTCTTTATTCCAAGGCAATACTTTTCTTTTAGATCCTGCTTTTATCAAAGAAAATCTCCCATTGCGAAAACCCAATAGCCACAAAGGCAATTTTGGTTCGGTGCTGGTTGTTGCGGGTGGCGACGGTTATTCAGGTGCGGCTTGTCTAACCAGTGTTGGTGCGTTAGTCAGCGGCGCCGGTATCGTTCGTTTGGCTTATCCTGAAAATATTAAACCCGCAGTCGAAAAAAAACTTACTGAAGTAATTAAAATATCGTTGCCATCAACTCAAGATGGGTCGATCGCATTAAGTGCTTTGCATAAAATCAAATCATTGGTTTTTAATTCAACTGTCTTCGCAATCGGTCCTGGCCTTACTACTAATCAAGAAACCAAAACCTTAACTCAACAGCTCATCCCTTCAATTAGATTGCCAATGGTAATTGATGCAGATGGATTAAATAATATTACAACTGACTTATTATTAAAAATCCCACGCTTGCAGCGAACAAAAATCATTATTACCCCCCATCCCGGTGAATTTGAAAGACTCTTTGGAATTAAGACTTCAATTGTTAATCAAAACCGTATCGAAATCTGCCGAAAGTATGCTCAAAATTTTTCCTTACATATTGTCTTAAAAGGGACACCAACGGTTATTGGGACACCGACTGGTAATATTTATATCAACCCGACTGGCAATTCAGGTCTTGCCAAAGGCGGTTCGGGTGATGTTTTAACCGGAATGATTGCCGGATTTTTAGCGCAAGGTGTAAAACCGGAAATTGCCGCTTGCCTGGGTGTTTACTTACATGGCCTTTCGGCAGATATTGCGGTCAAGAAAAAGACTGAATACTCATTACTCGCAACCGATTTGATAAAAACATTACCCCAGGCAATATCTGAAATATTAACCAAAAATGAAAGAATCGAGCTATCCCAATAAAGGAGCTAAAATGAGAAAATCTAAAACAACCGAATTGGGTTATACTCAAGACCATGCCCAATCAGGCATTAAAGCAAAATTACCGCCCATTGAGACATGGCCTAATCAATATCAAAACTATACGATTACCATAGAAATTCCTGAATTTACTTCGGTCTGTCCCAAAACTAATTTGCCAGATTTTGGCAAAATCACCATTATCTATGAACCCAATAAATTCTGTGCCGAACTTAAGTCATTAAAATATTATCTCCTTGGTTATCGTAATCTCGGCATCTTTTATGAGAATGCAATAAATCGCATCTTACAAGATTTCTGTTCGGCAGTTAAACCCAAATGGGCGATTGTGCGTGGCGAATTTAATATCCGTGGAGGGATGCGTAGTATCGTTGAAGCCGACTATCCAAAACACAAAAAATGAACCATCAAGAAAAATTCCGAATCCAAGCATCGAAAAAACATCTGCTTACAGTCAATCTCGGCGGGATTATTCTTGGCGTTTTTCTCTTACTTTTACTGCTGATGGTTCGTCATCGCTATACTCTTGGACTATTGATAGTTGGCATTGGCATTTTAATCATCTATATGCTTGCTGATTACTTAATCTGGCAAAACCGCGGTATCCGCATTATTGAAATTGATCAAGATGGCATTACCTTATATCGTGGTAAAAATAAAACTATTCAAAGCATTCAGCGCAATCAAATAACTGATATTAATATTTTCAAGAAACTAAACCGAAGAATTGTCACAATCATCTTAGGCGGTGAAGTCATTAAACCCGCTGCGGGCATAACTTTATTTAAAGGCGAACGGATTCGCATTGCCGACGATGCATTTGATGACAACGATTTTACAGTCCTGATTGAAAAATTAAAGCAGCTTAAACCCTATTGAACATTACCTAAATAAAAAAGTATCTTTATCAACCAGATAAAAATCATTAAATACTTTTATCCAGATATCACCATTTAATATGCAACCTTGCTCTTTAGCAATATTTCCATAATCAGAAGAATTGGTCTGATAAATCCGCGACTTAATATTAATCAAGCGATTGAGAACCTCTTGGGCAGGATGACCATAATTATTAGTTCCTACCGAAATAATTGCAGCTTCTGGTTTAATAATATTGAGAAATGCTGAATTAGAACTGTATTTGCTGCCATGATGACTCACTTTATAAACATCAATATCACCAATCAACGGTGCTAATTTTGTTTCCACATTTTTATGATTTCCAATATCAACACCGCTAATATCACCAGCCGTAAAAAACTCGAAATCCCGATATTTAATAACCAGACCGATACAAAAATCATTCTCATCTTTAACTTTTACAGAATCACCATTTATGAGTTTACCATTTACACAAACGCATATAATCTTTACTTCCCCCAAAATCAGCGTTTCCGCAACCGCAATGGTCTTTCGCTTGTTACCAATTGATGTTTTATAATCCCAAAACTGTTGACTCAAAAAAGTATCGCCACGGTCATAACAATAATTAATAATTGACTCACGGGTGATATGATTGATTACCTCACCCAATCCGCCAATATGGTCAGCATCAAAATGCGAGGCAAAGATATAATCAAGATGCGTGATTTGTAAACTGTCTAAAAGCGGATTAATTTCATTATTGCCATAAGTTTTTTTACCACCATCAATCAAAATATATTTATTATCTGGTGTTATGATTAAAATTGCATCTCCTTGATCAACATCAATAATACAAATCTTAAGAAACTTATCTTCTGTCTTATTGATTTTATTCTTATTAGAAATATTGGGACATTCACATTGAAAAAATAAGATAATTAAAGATAGCACCCAAAAGTAGATCTTCACACTCCATTCTAACTGCTCTCATAAATAAATCAAGACATTCTAAAACTAAAATCATAAACGAGTTGCTTATTTATTTGTTCGGAAATTACCCCTGACCAAAGCTCTATTTGTTAATCAAAGTGTATTTCAATAAAATTTATGATTCGAAATACACAATCTTTAATATCTAAATTTTCAGTTGATATCTTAAAATTAGTCTTTGCCTAATAGCGACTACTTGGTACGCTTTATCTCAAACCTTTGGTTAGTAAACTTCCCACCCTCTCCAAGCCCCTATACAGTATCTCTGCTTTGATATACTTTTCAATTATACTACCTCTTCATCTACAAACGAATCTCTCTATTATAAGTCTTAAATAGCGTATTGTTTATTGACTGTTAAACTATTTATATCTGCTCCCCAGAGATATATTTTTCCAGACATTGTATGCTAATTTTTCCGTGCCGTCTCTCCTAATCAGTCCCAGATAATCATTTGTATCAAGGTCAGTGAGCCATGCCCAACCGAAAAATTTTAAGTCTATCCCTTGATTGCGAGTCAATTGGTTAACCACTAAAGTTAAAAATTCAGCCTGAGCTGAATCGCCCCCAAAAGCAGTCATTGAAGGCCAAGCAATTTCACTAAACCCAAATTGCTTATTAGGTAGGATACTTTCAATTCTTGAATAGTAATTGATGGGAATATCGCTAGGTCGATTAATAGTTTGGACTGCATGCGGATAAGTGGTAAAAACTAACAAATCGAGTTTATTAGCGTCAAAGAGATTTAAGACTCCTAAATCGGCTTCCCGATATTGGGAGGTTATCTCTCGAGCAAATGTGCAGAAAATCTTTAATTGAGGACAGATTATCTTTAAAGTATCATAGATTTCATTGTAGAGACTGATAAAATGTTGAAAGCCATTAGGATTATTTATTGAA
>CBFGJZ010000007.1:29087-63694 GCA_965649215.1 Caldifarciminota bacterium | reverse complement strand
TCAGGATAGCGATTTAATCTTTGTCGCATCTTTAAAAGACGCTAAAATAATTGCCGATGCCATGCTGGAAATGGAGAAAAAGAATTACTTGAATTTCCCGATAATTCAAGGATACCTCTCCCCTACTACACCAATTGATTATTTAATTAAATAAACAATATATTAATTACGAATTTCCACAACCTAATATTTAATAATATTTAAAAGTATTTCATTGAATTTATTTGTGCTTTTTACTAAGTTCTATGATATCTATATAATAGCTTCAATATATATATTACATTTATATTCTAAAATACGTGTTTATTAAATATTCTGAATAATAAACTATAATAATAAAATAAATAATTACTCTTTGTTTTTATTATTATTTTTTGATATATAACTTTAAATACATAAATTCGTTTCGTTTTTAATTTGCAATATTATTTTTTTTATAGATATCTATTAGTTTTTGCGCAGCATTAGACCATAAATAATGTTTGTAAATATATTCTCTTAGTAAATTATCCTTTTTCTGTTCTAATGACTTAATAATTGTATCTTTAATGGATTTTATTGAGAATGGATTTAAATATTGGGCATAATCTTTAAAATATTCTTTAGTTCCACCGTATGGTGTTATGACAATTTTAGCACCAGCTAATGCTGCTTCTAATGCAACTAAACCTGGTGTTTCGTACCATGATGGTAGCACTAAAGTATCACATGCTGCATAAGCAGAAGCTAATAATGGACTTATATGTTCAAGATCATTTATCAATATAGTATTTTTTCGTGACCTGATTATATTTAAACATTCATAACCATATTCATTATCAATTATTTTACCAATTAAAACTAACGGAAAATCAATATCTTTTACTGCCTTAAGCAAATTTAAAACGTTTTTTCGAGGCCAGCCAATATGACCAACATATAAAATAAAATTTTTTATTTTATATTTACTGGTAAATATTGTTGGATCAGCATTATAAAAACGTTCATTTACACCATTTGGTAAAAGATATATTTTAGAAGCATCAATATTTAATCCCTTTTTTATAAGTAAACACTCCTGTTGAGTGTTTGGTGTAATTATATATGACATTTCACATAATTCTGATGCGATTTGATAAGGATGAAGGATACCAATTTTAGCTAAAAATTTAGTAGATGGTAAGGCAGTGCGAATTAATCTTGGAGGGCGGCGACTATATATAACCGGTGTAAGAATTATACGGACACCCAATGCTTTAATGGATTTTGCTAAATGATAAGTACCAATATGAGCACAAAACAAATGAATAGAATCAGTGTCCTTAAATGAATAATTTTCCCAACAATCAAATAAAATTACTTGATGACCAATTTTTTCTAACTCTGTTTTCAATGATAATATTTGAGTTTTTACACCGCCTTCTAGAATTGATATTGCTTGATAACTTCCAAAAATAAATTTCATCTCTTATAGCATTATCTTATAAAATTTAATTTTAATTTTTCTAATATTTTATCAATAATTTGATAAAAAACAATTGAAAATTTTGTTGTTGTGGCTTTTAATCTTAAATAATTATCTATGTCAAGTTTATTTACTTTATTGGGAATAATTTTTTGAAATGTAAATTTTTGCAAGTCATAATTATTTTGTTCTAATTTGAGAAAAACTTCATTCTGGTCAGGAGTAATAATATGGAGAAATAAACGTTCATCATTATTTGGTGTTATAATTTGTAAATTACTATTTTTTTCTATTTTCCAAAACGAATGATTTAGCACCTCTAAACGAGTTTTCCACCAATTATAAAATTCTGTAATGCTTGTAAACCAAATATTCGAAAGATCCTTAGCATGCATTATAACCTCATAAAATATTTTATTAAATTGTGCAACTCGATGAGGATGATCATAAATAAATATTGGTTCATTAGTTTGATACTGTTTAATAAAATATTTCAAATAGTAATCAATACATTGATTTTTTGATAGTCCTGCATGTAACAATCTACTAATACAAATTGGATGGACAGGAATTTGCAATGCTTTTGATCTTCGATTATCGATAATTGGATAGAAGGGTAAGCTATCATAAGCAAGACAAAATTCAGAAGAATATTCGATTTCACAATCTTCTATGGCTTTTTGAAGATTCTTATTCCATAAGCCAAATGGACTTACAAAACCAATTGGATTAATACCATTATTTGTTAAGATAGATTTGGCTTGTTTAATGTTCTCAAAATTTCTCTTGTAATCACGGAAAACTTTATGATGATAACAATGAATTTGGATGTCTTTGCTTTTATTATAATTAGTGTGCACTGCTGTGTTAAGAAAATAAGTAAATTTCAGATTTACATTTTCTTCTAAATCATAAGTAGCTCGTAATGCATCTGCATCACCAAAGTCTGTATCAATCCGAAAAGCAAAAGAAGTTGTTAGCTTATTAGGATAATACCAAAGATGACAATAGTACAAGTTCATCATTTGGAATAATTTTCTAACGCAATTAATTACTAATTTTCTAACCGCTCCTTTACTAACCTTAGCTACAACTTCATTAGGATATTTTCTAGAAGTATAAAAAAATGGTTTTCGTTCTTTACGACAATCTAATAATGCATTATTAATATTAAAAGGTAATCCAATAATAAAACCTTTACCAAGTCGCCTCTGAATAACTGAGGGGTTAGTGATATAACCAGAAAGATATAAATCAATTGCTATAATATTATTAAATATATCTGAACTATCATTAAACAGATAATTAATTCTACCAAAACGATATTTTTGATTTTCGGATAATTGTACTAAAACAGGAAATTCAACAAGTATACAAAGTCCATCTAAAATCATTTTTTTTAACTTTTGTATCTCCTCTGCTCTAAGTTCTCGATTTACAATGATTGGATAGTGATAATCATTTGGTATAATATTTAAAACCTCATATAAAAGTCCTTCTTGTTCTAAAATTTCAGACCAACCAAAATCTTTTTTCAAAATCCCAATCATTTTGACATTTCTTAGCTTAATGATAAATCATTTTTTCGAATAGCTTGGATTAAAATAATTAGAATAAAATACAATAAAGCTGCTAAAATGATTAGAATAAAAAAGTTTAATTTAGTTACAAAGAAATTAATAAATATTATCATTAGTAAGGTAGCAATTATTGTTTTTGAAATATTAATTAAGCTAAATTTTATTTCTACGATTGGTTTAATTCTCCAACGTAACAGAATAAAAATTATTAATTCACTAATTACTAAACTTATTGCTACTCCCCTAGCGCCAAAATAATGGGTAAAAATAAGTATTAAAAAAACGTTGACAATAACACCACAACTAATTGTGGATATATATTCTTTGTTTTTCCTTCCTGCAATAAGAGTTGAAGTATAAATACTATTTAACATAGTAAATAAAAAAAACCAAATTAAAATCCTCAATATTCTATAACTTTGTTCGTAATTACAACCATATATAAATACAGTTAACTCTTTAGCTAAAAAAAATACTCCTGCACATATAGGTAATGCGACGACAAAAATTAATTTATTTAATTTATTTAAAAATACAGATAATTTTTCTTTTCCTGTTGAATAATATCGAGCAATTGTGGGGAATATTGTATTATTCATGACTCGATCAAATATTAATATAAACATAAGTATTTTGTTAGCAGCACTAAACAATCCAACGTCAGAACTATTTCTGACCAAACCAAGAAAAATGATATTAAAATTAAATGAAAATTGAAGTAATATTGCTCCAATACCGACTGGCATTGCATTTGTTAATAATTCTTTCCAAGTTTTAAATTGAAAAGAAAAATTCCATTGTATTTTCGATACATTAATTTTATTTAGATACGATATTATAAAAAAAATGGCAGATAATAAATAACTTACAAAAAATGCTATTGGAATGCGAGTAAGTTGTTTTTGAGTTTTCACAAAAAAGAGGATTAATAATAAATAACTTAACGCAAGAATAACTTTACTAAGTGTAATTATTGTCATTTCTTCAATTCCTAAGAACAACCATTCTAAAAGCAAAGCAAAAGGAAATAAAGAAAGGCCATATAAAATTATTAATGTTTTAACTTCCATTGATTTATTAATAAGTATTGTAATTATAGATAAAATAATAAATACAATTATAGCTAAAATTTGCCTAAGCAATATTATATTTATTACATAATAATTAGAAAATTCTAGAAATGAAGACCCACTCCTCTGGGCAATCTCACGAGTAGCAATTGAAACAAGACCTAAATTTGTTAAAAACGAACCAAAAGAGAAAAATGCAAAAGCAAAATTTATTTTCCCAAAATTATTAACTTCCAAGATACGGGCTAAATAGATTGTAGTTATAAAATTTAAAAGATAGCTTATTCCATCACCAAAAAATAAAATAATGAAATTTTTGATCGTTTTCATATTTATTTAAGTAATTTCTCAATTTTTTGATATTGAATTTCCCATGATTTCTCCTTTTCATTACGTAATTCTAACATCTCTTGATATAATTTGGGATAATTAATTATGGCATTATTTATTGCTTGAATAATTTCTTCAGAGTTATTTGCTGTGTGAATCGTTCCCTTATTAAAATATTTTTTTAAAGTTATTGTATCGGATGTTATAAGTGGTTTTGCTAAACTCACTGCTTCATATGCTCCACACAAAACGGTATCAGTTCTGTTTGTTAATACCATTAATATATTCATTTGTCTTAAGAGATCTTCATATTCAATGTCCGATAAATAACCTGTTAAATAAATATTCTTTGGCAGATTTTTTTTCTTTATCTTTTTATAATCACCGGTCATATAAAATTTTATATGAGGTAGTCTTTCTGCTGCTATTAATATTTTATCAATAGGTTCATCTTTACCAAAACTTGTAATAATACCAATACATCGAGGTTCGTCAGAAATAAATGCAGTTGGGTCAAAACTTAATTTATCTTCTAAGACAATGGTATTATTTTTTTTAAAACAATTGTTATTTAAAATATCTTCATTGTGGACAATATTTAAATTTATTTTTTTGATTAAATAACAATATAATTTTAAGTATAATTTTTGGTGTAGGCCTTTGTAAAAAAAAATTCCTGAATGAGTATCAAAGATAATTTTTTTGCCCAATAATTTACAATAATAAAAAGCAATTAATGCACAGTGTATAGGTGGAATTTGAACAAAAATCACATCAAATTTTCTAACAAATAATCTGATAAACATTAGTAATAGAATAATCGGGTATTGAATAAATCTAATAAATAAATTTGTTGATATACGGCTTGAAATTATTTTTGCGTCTAAATATTCAGCTAGTATTTTAGTACGTTTTGTTGTATTTATAGCAATAAATCCAAATTTATAGGACATGTTTGATGTCTAAAGTTATATTATAATATTTTTTAAATAATCTGTTATAAATAATAAAAGTATTAATAGCAATTTTTTCCCAATCGTAATACTTTTTTGCTTCATTTCGACATTTTGTAAAATATCCTGGATTGTCAAGAATATGATTAACAGCATTTATAATCTGTTCTATGCTTACTGCATAAATACCAACTTTATTGTAATCATTGGGGAAATGAATTAATGTAGCAGAAACAACAGGTACATTACAAGCTAATGATTCCATAACATTTACTCCCAGACCACCCCATTTGATGAAATTATCAGAAGCTGGAAACACAAGTACATCAGCAGCCTGATAGAACTTTATAAGCGATTGATGCGGTTGTCTGTTATAAAGTTTTACATCATTGTTTTTAGCATATGAGTAATAACGATCTGATTCATTGACACCGACCATTAGACATTCTATCATGTATTTCTTTTTGAGTTGGTTAAAAGCTTCAATAACCTTATTACTCCCTTTATACTGATTCAATTGTCCAACATAAAGTATGACCTTTTTATCTTTTTGTATATTCAGTTGTTTTTTAACTTCTGTTTTATTTATCGGCGGATAAAACTTATTAAAATCAACACCCATTGTCTGAACGCAAGATTTGTTTTTAATTCCTAATTTATGCAATATGTTTTGTGAATATTTAGTAAGACAAAAGAAATAATCTATATTCCTGAGTGTATGGCTATTTAAAAAATATTCAGATATTAAAAATGGTGATATGCAATATAGTAATTTTCTTCTCGCTAAAAGATATAAAGAAGGACAATCACCATGATGTTGAGCTATAATAGGTTTGTCGGCAAATCTATAAGCAATGTAATAAGTAAGGTAATTAAAAATTCCATGCAAATGTATAAGAATTTTATTCCTATTTTCGGATTTTAAAACATTTATCATAAGTGGTGAAAATTCACGTCCATAACTAAATGCAAACGACGGAAAAATACGGTAGGTAATATTATCTTTTTCAAAACTGATTATTTTCGATTGTTTTTTATTAGGAAGCCAACATTCAATATTGCATGAATTAATATTTAGTTTCTGAATTGCTTTGGCGGTTCGTACGTGCCAACCATCTAAGATATCTTCAACTTCTTCTTTACGTGAAGTCCAGTATGGCGAATGATGTAAAATATGAATTATTTTTATAGTCACTTATTGCTTTTTAGTGAGATATCAATTTAGTGTTGTTTTTTAATTTCTAAACAAACGAGACATGTATTAAAATGAATGTCGACGGTATCGTTAACGTTATATGCATAACCACCAGCTAATGTTATTGCTATTGGTATTTTCCTTTGCCAACATTCACTAACAATAATATAATCCCTTTTCTTTAATCCTTCCTTTGTAAGTTTCAAATTACCTAATTGATCCATTTGATATGGATCAGCACCTGCGACATAGACAACTAACTCGGGTTTATGCGATACTAAGATTTTAGAAATTGCATTGCTAATTAGTTGTAAATATTCATTATCTCCTGTACCATCAGCTAAACCGATATCCCAATCCGATTGTTCTTTGATCGGATAAAGATGTTCTTGGTGAATTGAAAAAGTGAATACTCTATCATCATTTTGAAAGATTTTTGCAGTTCCGTTTCCTTGATGTAAATCACAATCAACAACGGCTGCTCGTTTTATTAAATTTAACGCTTGCATTTTTTTTATACCAACAGCAATATCATTTATATAACAAAAACCTTCTCCGTGGTCT
This sequence comes from Caldifarciminota bacterium, assembly GCA_965649215.1. GTDB lineage: Bacteria > Hydrothermota > Tepidihabitantia > Tepidihabitantales > CAIPLT01 > JAGXRL01. The sequence continues at coordinate 56,558 of CBFGJZ010000007.1, read as the reverse complement.
GCAAAAGCATGATGAAAACCCCCACCCAAATGAACAGCAATGCCATCTTTCAGAGCTTGTTGACATGTAATAATTGTCCCTTGCGCATGAGTGAAATAAGCAGTAATAATTTCTTGAGTCAGAGGCAGTTCGGAACGAACTGTTCGTTGTGTCCATCTCAGATTTAACATATCATCGACATAAGCACTATCATGCACTAACTGTACATCTTCTCTTGAAGCAGATGTAGGATATATAATGTTAGAGATATCAATTAAATTTGATTTCAATAATTTTTCTTTTACTAATCTATATTTCTCTGTTGCAAATACATGGGGACCAAAATTTACCTCATATTTATCTGAATAAATAAATTTCATACTAATATACTCTATTATAATAAGATTAATTTTCAAGTCAATTGAAATTATTAATTTGTATTAATCCTATTGACAATTCTTATAAAATAATCTATATTACTGTTAAATGAGTAACGTATTCGGGCGATTAGCTCAGCTTTGGTTAGAGCGCTTGCTTGACATGCAAGAGGTCACCTGTTCAAGTCAGGTATCGCCCATAGAAGCGGGGGTATGTCAAAAAAGACATACCCTTTTTTATTTGAATCAGTTATGCTAGAACTTCTAAAAAATTTATTTAAACTTCAACAAATCGATAATGAATTATCAATTTTAGAACGAAAGAAACAAGAAATACCGAAAAAGATTGAGGGTCTACAATTATTAACAGAAAACAAGAAAAATGAATTAAATACTCTTCAACAAAATATAGTTGAATTAAAGAAAAAATACAAATTATTAGAAGTTGACTTAAAAGAAGCTGAAGATAAAATTAATAACTATTCAATGCAATTGTACTCCGCTAAAACTAATGAACAATATAAAGCATTTTTAAAAGAAATCGAAAATCAAAAAAAAGAAAAAAATTCGATTGAAGATAAAATGATTGATATTATGGAGCAAATAGAGATTTACGAAAAAGAAATTAAAAAATTAAATAATGAGTTAATTGAGATTGAACAAGATACTCAAAATAAAATTAATTTAATAAAAAATGATCAAAAAAATGTTTTAAAAGCAATTAATGATCGAATTAAACAACGTGAATTTTTATGTCAACAAATCGGACAAGAAACAGTATCGATATATGAAAAAATACGAAAAGGTAAAAATGGTATAGCTGTTGTAAAAATTGATGATGTTCGTTGCCAAGGTTGTTTAAACCCACTACCCCCACAAAAAATTTTAGAGATTATGAAAAATGAAAGAATACATTTTTGTGAATATTGCGGACGCATCACAATTGCTCCTAATATTGAAAACAATAACTCATCATAACTTTGCCAATCGTTAATAAAATAATCGGCTTTATTGATGGTGCATCAAAAGGTAATCCAGGCCCCTCAGGTATAGGAGTATATTTTCAAACCGACAAAGACCGAAAATTATTACAAATATCAAAATATCGGGGAATAAAAACAAATAATCAAATAGAATATGAAGCATTAATTTATGCCTTAAAGATACTTAAAAAAATGTATTTTATGTGGCAGTTAACTAATGTTTCTGAAATAATCATAAATACCGATTCAGAATTAATTTTTTATCAAATTTCGGGTCGTTATAAAGTAAAGAATGTAATAATAAAAAAATTATATACACAAGCAATAAAATTAATGAAATCTTTACCTTCTGTAAAATTGGCACTAATACCTCGTTCCAAAAATAAAATTTGTGACAGATTAGCTAAAAAATCAATCACCATAGTAGATAATTCTAAAGTATTTGAAAATATTTCTAACAAGTAACAAGATATGAATCTATAAATATGACAATCGTTAAATTCGTTAAATTAAAATCTAATTTAACACCTCAGTATCAAACTCAAGATGCTTCTGGCATCGATCTACATGCTGCTCATGATTCGACTATTAATCCTTTAGAATTTAAAACAATAGATACTGGTATTGCGATTGAAATGCCATCAGGTCTAGAAGCACAAGTAAGACCTCGTTCTGGTTTAGCTGCTAAGTATGGTATTGGTGTCCTAAATAGTCCGGGTACAATTGATGCTGATTATAGAGGTGAAATCAAAGTAATACTTATAAATTTTGGCAAAAAGCCATATCGTGTAAAAAAAGGAGATCGAATTGCTCAATTAGTTTTCTCAAAAATAATCCGTGTTAAATTAAAACAAAAACAAAAACTCTCTAAAACCAACCGAAACGAAAAGGGATTTGGACATACTGGTTAATAGTTTATTCTGTTTTTTAATTACTTAATTCCATCTCTACAAATAATGTTCGGGGAGAACGGGGATAATCTTTATCAATAATGCTATTACCAAACTGTTCTGCATAATGACTGTTGAAAATATTATCAACTTTAAATTTTAATTTAAAATATTTATTAATTTCTTTACTGATAATTCCTGATAGTACAAAATGTGCAGGTAATGTTTTAGATTTCATTTTTATATTTGGTAATTCAGAGTAATCAACATAATAATTAATTCGACTGCTCACATAATTTCCGTAAAACATAATCTTAGTGGAAAGATTTAGTTGATAATGGATATCAAATGACAAATTTAATTTAGGTACAAATGCTTGTTGTCTTTTAATAAAATCATATTCAGAATGTTGAGTTAACCAATCATAATAGATAAGTTCTTTTTTTATCTGTTCTGCTTTTTGAGTAGTGAAATTAGATACAATCTGTAAATTCTCAAAAAGATTAATTTTTGTCGTGAGTTCTAATCCGAATATCTTTGATGAATCAATATTCGTTGGTCGCCAAACATTTGAAGTATCAGGTAACCAGTTAATTAGATCTCTAGTTATTCGGTTAAAACTTGTCAATGATACAAAGAGTTTTTGATGCATAATATAATCAAATCCGATCTGCAAAGTATTACCAATTTCAGGTTTAATTCTTTTATTGCCAGAAATCGGCCAATACAAATCATTCATACTTGGTGCTCGGTATGCTTGACCAAAATGAGCACGTAATTTAAAATTATCTGTAAGATTAGTATTTAAACCAGTTGATGGACTAACAAAATATCCAAAACTAGAATTATAATCATATCTTACACTAATAAAATGCTTTATATTATTAAAATATCTAAATGAACCTTCCGCAAAAATACCAAATTTATTGATTCTGGGGTGCCAGTTTGTATCTGATGGATATTCAGTAAATGCATCAAATTGATTATATTCTAAATCTGTACCAAATGCCAATGCTATGGATTGGTTGTAATAACAATTATTAATAAAATTAATAAAAAATGTTTTTGATTGGTAATAGTCATTATATAATGAAGTATCCAAACTCCATTGGTTTATCCATAAATAATTTGAATTATTTAAAAGATAATGAGTATTTACACTAATATTCCATCGGGAATTTATTCTTTTATTTATTGCTGATTTCATAATAAATAATATATCTTTTTGGCGATCATATTTTGAAAAAGCAGTTTGATCTCCATATAAAGGATGTTGAGAAGAATCAGGTAAGGGACCAGGTAAACCGAGTTCTTTAGAATTCATAGTCAAGTTTAGACGATAAGTGGTTGTTGAATCAATAGCATAACTACTTATTACATTTGCGCTTTGAAATAAAACATCATCATTCGTTCGCACACCATCGGATTTTAGAAAAAAGTAGTTGAAAATTGAACTTAAATATCTTATTTTATCCGTGAATGAAAACTGATATGTATTAAAAGAACCAAATTTATAGTTTATTTGATATGATGTCGAATTTGAAATATCATAAGGATCTTGAGTAATTAAATTGATGATACCACCAAGTGCATTAGCACCATAGACACTTGAAATTGCACCCTTGACTATTTCAATGCGTTCAATATTATTTTGAGATATTAAGCCTAAATCAGGCATTCCCGATGAAGCAAAATTTATCGGTAAACCATCAAGCAGAACCAAAACCTGTTGACTTGTTGAACCATAAAGACTAATTGATGCAGCACTATTGATAAATGAATAACTTTTTGTATCTATACCTGCTAAACCATAAAAAACAGAAGCAACGTCACCATTTGTTTTCGAAATAATATCTTTTTTTAAAATTAAACTAGTACTAAGTGGTAGATCAAGAATATTAGTTGATATTCTACTTGCCGATATAAAAACAGTGTCAATTGTTTGAGCGCAAATTATTTTTATTAATATGAGAATACTTAGAATTATCAAAATCCTTTTTAACATAAATCAATCCTTTCCGCACAAGGCGATTTATTTTTTATAAATAATTTTCTGAAAGATAGGTCTCCTGACTTACGGTATTATTTACTTAAGTGCTTTTTAGTTACAATATTATTTTTATTTGCCTTCCCGTTCATAAACAGTGACAAATAATAAAAACCGTCTACAGTGGGTGGGACCGTGGTTGATTTTCACAACCTTCCCTGCTCAGTCTATATATTCAAAAACTGAGTCCATTAATATATGGACATCTTTCAGAATATTTTTCATATTTACTTTTAGCTATTTTTCAAAGATCAAGAAATATAACTATGATAACCTAAAAATATTATTTAGTCAATTATTCATAATCAATATAGCTCATTTAATTTTGTATAAATTGATGTTGAATTTATTAGTATTCTAATAAATTTACATAAGCAATAAAAAATGTACCGATTTAAATAGTTCTATTAGTTGAACATAAACGTAACTATAGATTTTCACATCGATTAATGTCTTAGCTATTTCTATGTACAACGAGATATAATAAAAAAAATTTAAATTAGTTATTATTTAACAATAAAATAATTCTCAGAGAAATTCAAACAATAATATTATTAGTTATTAAGACGTATATAAAAAGAAATTAATTCTTATTGACAACCTACTTTTTATGATTACAATACATTTCGTGAAGATTTTAAACTGTCCTTTTAGTACTTTTTTAGCTATCATCATTACATTTGTGACCATAATTTTTTCCATTATATGGGCAATTTGGCTATTTACTAATAATAAAAAATAAAATGTCACTATTTTTAATTTACAGTATTGTAATAATTATTTATCTTTTAATACTTTTAATTATTGGATTAGTTAGTCGTACTCGATTAAGTAATCAAGTGGAAGACTTTTATATTGGAGGTCGTAAAATTGGTCCTTGGATTTCTTCGTTTTCTTTTGTTGCTGCTTATTTCAGTTCGGTTGTAATTATTGGTGGAGGTGGTTTTGGTTATAAATATGGGATGTCCACAATATGGATAGGTGCAATCAATGTCTTAGTCGGTACTGCTTTAGCTTGGATGCTTTTAGCTAAACGAACTCGGCAGATGACTAAAGAATTGAATACCGTAACCATGCCAGAATTTTTTAGGAAACGTTATAACTCAAAACTGTTGCAAATGTTTTCTGCGTTGATTATAACAGTATTTATGGTTATTTACAATGTAAGTATTTTGAAAGGCATGGCTAATACACTTGAAGTGTTGATGAGTATCACTTACTTACAGGGGCTTTTAATATCAGGACTTATTATCATTATCTATGTTGCTTTAGGTGGTTATTTAGCAGTAGTTTGGACAGGTTTTTTTCAGGCTTGGATTATGTTATTTGCTTTATCTTTACTAACAATCTTTGCATTAATGAAAGTGGGTGGTGTTTCCGCGACCTTTTCTCAATTATCTATATTAAATGATAATTTTGTTAAAACTCCTGGTATTTGGGGGTGGTCAGGACTCATTTCTTATTCTTTAATTGTCAGTCTTGGTGTTTGGGGTATGCCTCAATTAATGACACGGTTTTATTCAATAATTAATGTGTCTGTAATTCGCATAAGTACAGTATTAGCAACAATTGGTGCAAGTATGGCATTACTTCCTTATTTCAATGGCGCTTTAACTAGAATTATATTTCCTAATCTTAATCATGCCGATTTAGCAATACCTAATTTAGTTAAAACGGTGCTTCCACCTGTTGGTCAAGCAATATTTTTAGTCGGTGTTATTGCCGCAGGCATGTCTTCATTCTCAGCAGTCTTAATAATTTCTGTCTCAACCATTCTTAAAGATTTATTAGAAGATGGTTTTCAAAAAAAACTTGATAGTCAAATTCATCTCAGATATGCAAGATTTGCAAGTGTTATTATTGGAATCTTTTCATTAATAATCGCAGTTAAACCACCTGCTATGGTATTAGTTTTAACAGCTTTTTCTTGGGCAGTTATCGCTTCGACTAATCTTTGGCCTTTTGTTTTTGGCTTACATCTACGAACCCCTTCTCCAAAAGCAGCATTGTTTTCAATGATAAGTGGATTTTTAACTTCATTTATTTGGCTACTGTTGCGAAATCCTTTTGGTATTCATGGTTTTATACCAGGTGTTTCTGTAAGCTTAATTTTGTATCTGGTGCTGTATTTTATAACACGAGCATATTGACATATAAAATATTAATGATAATATAATAAAATATGTTGTTATCAATAATAAAGTATGGGGGCAGTATGAAGATATTAAAATATCTTGTTATATTTATGAGTGTTTTGTTAATAATTTTTGCAAAAACTTATGCCCAAGACCTAACACTTAATAAACAACCATGTTTGTATGATGGTGTAATTGAACCCCAATCAGGCACTACTCGTAATATTTACATTGCTTCAGTACGTTATTATGATCCCGATGGTAAAAAACCCATTCAAATAAAGGTTTTTGTTAATGAGAATGGTTACAATCTGAAAAAAAGTTCTGGAAAATATAATAATGGTGTTTATAAAACCAAATTGAGTTTACCCGCTGGCAAACACTCTTATTATTTCTATGCCGAAGATGATCATGGATTTTCTATTAAATATCCACAATATGGGGTCATAAAAGGACCTACTGTAAATCTTAATCGACCATATCAGCAACCAGCAACTTTAATGGAAGGTGGACTTTATCAAAAAATTGGAACTAACAAAAGTATTTATACTTATACTGTTAGATTTAAAGACCCAAACGAAAAACCACCTAAGAAGATTCGTGTTGTTGTTGATGGAATTTCTTATCCAATGCAACTACACAAAGGAAAACTTTATGATGGTATATTTCTTGCTAAATTAACGTTACCAACAGGAAAACATGCCTATTACTTTAAAGCATACGACGCCTTAGGTAACTGCATTACTCTCCCAGAACAAGGTTTTGTTCGTGGTCCAGATGTCATATCACATCAAAATTCAAATCCCAAATTATTGGATAATAAAATCGAACCACCAATTGGTTATAAAGCCAATACTTATTCATACTATGTAACATATATTGACGAAGATAATGACCCACCTTCATTAATGCAAATTTATATTAATGAACAACCATACGATTTAAAACTAAAACAAGGAAAACCGTACAACGGTATTTATTATTTGAAATATTCTCACTTTGTTGGAAATTATCACAATTATTATTTTTATTGTGAGGATGGACGAGGAGGCAGTTATCGCTTTCCCGAAACTGGTTACTTTTATGGACCAGTTGTTGTAAAATAAGATGGAGGAGTGATGTTATATAAATATAAACAAAAATATCAAATACTATTCATTTCGGTATTATTATTAACAGTTACTTTGTCACTAAATTGCCCTAAGAAAAAGAATCGACCACCCGATCAACCAATAACACCCATTCATGCACCATCAACTTATAATAATAAACCAGAACTTTTTAAAACAATTACTACTGATCCTGAAAATGATGATGTTCGTTATATATGGGATTGGGGTGATAATACAATCGATACATTACCTTATGATGAATATCTGGCAATTTCTGATACCATGTATGCTTATCATGCTTGGGAAAATCCCGGAACTTATTCAGTAAAAGTTCGGGCAATTGACAAAGATTCAGTTTCTGTATGGTCTAATCCTACTAGTATTCAAATTATCTATAACGCACCGCCCATAATTGATTCATTTGCAGGACCAGGAATAAGTCCTTATATAACTTTGAAAGATAAAAAGTTGCGATTCGCTGCTGTGGCTTCAGATTCCACTGATAGCGTATATGTTCGTTTTATATATCGTAAATCAAGTGCAAAGAGATTTACTGAACGAGCTTGGATTGGCCCAAAAGTTTCAGGAAGTATTTTCCGTGATTCTTTAGTATTTAGTGTTAATGATACTTATATAATCCGTGCAATTGCAAAAGATTCAAAAGGCTCACAATCAGATACGACTAATCCATATATAGTAATTGTCAGCGGGCCACTTTGGAGATTTATGACAGTAACCCCAGCCTATGGTGGCGAAGATCCGGATACAACTGATTATGAATTTTATAGTTCACCTGCTTTAGGTCAAGATGCTAATGGTAATTGGCGTATCTTTATTGGAGCAATTGATGGATGTGTGTATAGTATTAATCCTACAAATGGTAATAAAGTATGGCGTGAAAAGTCTGTCACAACTTCCGATGATCACTGGGAAGAATGTTGTTTTAATGCCACTCCAGCTGTGAATCAAAGTCTGGGTCATATTTATATCGGAAGTGACGAAGGTGAATTATATTGCATCAGTACTAGCGGTACTAGAAAGTGGCGTTTCCCGGGAAAAATCCTCGATAGTTTAACTTATGATGAATTTGGCTCTTCAGTCGCTTTCAGTGGAAATCGATTATATGTAGGCTGTGATGATTATAAGTTATATTGTCTACAGGATAATATATCTAGCGTCAGCTTATTATGGTCCTATTATACCGGTAGTGAAATTGGTAGTTCGCCAGCTATAGATGCAGCCGGAAATGTATATTTTGCTGATGATTCAGGTTATGTTACTTCATTAACATCAACAGGTACAGTAAGATGGCGGATTAAATATGGTATTTCAATTTGGTCATCGCCAACTCTTACTTCCGACCGCTTATACATTGGCACTGATGATGGATATTTATATGCATTAAATCCAAATACAGGAGCACAGATATGGCGTTATACTGCTGATGATGGTATTCGTTCTTCTCCAGTAATAGGTACTGATAACAACATTTATTTTGGTTGTAACGATGGGAAATTATATGCTTTGACAACTGCTGGTACAATAAAATCAGGATTTCCAGTTCAATTGAGTGACGAAGAAATTAATTCGTCTCCCGCGATTGCATTAGACGGAACGATTGTCGTTTATACTAATGAAGATATGGTCTACGGTATCAGTCCATCGGGAAGTATAGTATGGCAAGTTCCTCTGCCGGGTTATGGTAAAAAGAAAATCAAAAAAACTAATAAACTATTCGAACCATTTTCACCATCTCCAACTATTGGTCCCGACGGTACTATTTATGTTGCATCAGCTCAAGCTGGAGTATTCGCTATCAAAGGTACTACTAATAATTCTCTTGCTAATACTGCATGGCCAAAATTCCGTCATGATATACGAAATACAGGTCGAGTTGGTGGTAGTAAATAATAATAAATCATCATAAACATAAACCCCCTAATTTAATATTAGGGGGTTATTTTTATATTGACATTGTGTTTTTTTCAAGATACATTATCCATATGATAATAAGAAGAATATGTTTTATTAATTCTCAAAGTAAAATAAAAAAAATTGCCACAATGTTTTTTTCATTTATTTTATATTTATTCGCTAATAATGGACTTGAAAATATAATTATCGAAGCAGAATATCCTCTATACGGTGATACGACACAACCTGTTGAATTCCAATTTATCGTCTCTAATGTTGAAAGTAAAGAACTATCTTATCAAATAGATTGGGGTGATAAAATAACTGAATGGTCTAATTATTTTTCAATAAATTATGGTTATAATCAAAACCATCTATATAAAGAACCAGGTATGTATCCTTGTAAAATACGTGTTAAAGATAAAAATAATAATATTTCTTCTTGGTCACAATCTTTTCCAATCACAATAATCCCTAATCTTTTAAAATGGCAATATCTAACTAATAGTGGTATTTATTCAGCAGTATCAATTGGTTTCAATGATGAAATCTATATAACTTGTGAAGATGGTACCTTACATAGTCTAAATTCAAACGGAACCCTTCGTTGGAAAATTCAATTACTACCTTCAATATATTCAAGTCCTGTCGTTGGTAAAAAAGCAATCTATATTACCACTACCAATGGTCGTTTATATGCAATAGATATAAATGGTAAAGAAAAATGGCAATATAATGTCGATAATCCAATATATACGACACCAGCTGTAGATAACAAAGATAATATCTATTTTGGTTGTGATGATGCAAATATCTATTGTATTTCTCCAAATGGGGAAAAAAGTTGGTCATATAAAACTGGCGATGAAATTGCTGGTTCTCTTATTATTAGTGATGATAAAACAATTTATTGTGCTTCAGACGCAGTTTATGCATTAGATTTAAAAGGTAAAAGGAAATGGGTATTTAAACCCTCTGAAGATGATGATGTTTATTTTTATGCTTCCCCCTTCCTCGGAAACGATAATACTATTTACATTGCTGGCACTGATGGAGCGTTATATGCACTTACTAATAACGGCAGATTAAAATGGAAAGAATACACTGAAGATGAAGATGAAATTCGTGCTTCAGGAGTAATTGATCAAGATCAAAATATTTTCTTTGGTGACGAAAATGGTATTATCTACAAAAAAAGAATGCATCACAATATAGAATTTTTTTATGAAACTGATTATTATATTTTTTCAGCGCCCGCAATTGACCAACTGAATAATATTTATTTAGTTTCTGATGATGGTTATTTTTATTGTCTCAATAAAGATGGAAAATTATTATTTAAATGGCAAATAGCGGAAGATAGTAAAGAAATAATGTATAGTCCATCTCCGATTATTGATAAAAATGGTACGGTATATATCGGCTCATGGGAAGGTAAATTATTTGCATTTAACGGTTTTGCTCCACCAATGACAAATACATGGTCTCTTTATCGTTACAATGCTCAAAATACCGGCTGTAAAATAAAGTAAATATGGCCTTTCCTTTTCAAGCATCACGTCTTAACAAAATACCCAAATATCTTTTTGCTGAACTTGATAAACTAAAAATTGAATTTGAAACTAAAACGAAGCAAAAAATTATTGATTTAGGCGAAGGAAATCCCGCATTTATGCCTCACCAGAGAATAATCACGGAGTTAAAACGAGCATTAAAATCTCCTACTAATCATCGTTACCCTTCCTATCAAGGAAAGATAGAAATGCGTACAGCAATCGCCAAATGGTATAAGAAACGTTTTAATGTTGAACTAAATCCAGAAACCGAAGTAACAGTGCTTATTGGTTCGAAAGAAGGTATTGCTCATTTTATTTGGGCGATGATTGATAAAGATGATATTGCTTATGTCCCATCACCTTCCTATCCTGTATATCATAATCAGATTTTACTAAGTGGTGGAATTCCAAAATTTATGCCTCTATTTGAACAGAACGATTTTCTTCCATACCTTAGTGATATCAAACCACATAAGAAATTGAAATTACTATGTCTTAATTATCCGAATAATCCCACTAGCGCAATTGCGCCATATTCATTCTATCAAGAAATAATAAAACTAGCTTATAAATATGGTTTTTATTGTTGTAATGATAACGTTTACTCCGAAATATATTATCAAAATCCACCACATAGTATATTAGAAATTCCAGGTGCCAAAGAATGTTGTATTGAGTTTCATTCTTTATCCAAATCTTTTAGCATTTGCGGGTGGCGGATTGGCTTTGCGGTAGGCAATCACAAACTAATAAAAGCACTTATTAATATAAAACAAAATGTCGATTCTGGTCCTTTTGGAGCAATTCAAGACGCCTCTATCGTTGCTCTAAACAATTATGAACAATTTGCAAAAAAAATTCGTCTTCAATATAAGAAAAGACTTACCATTTTAGTTAAAGGTTTACAAAAATTAGGTTGGCATTGTAATATGCCACCTGCTACTTTTTATCTGTGGTGCAAAATACCATTTACAGAATATAAAAAAAATTCATTACAATTTAGTTATGAAATTTTAAGCAAAACTGGCATTCTCATTACCCCAGGCATTGGTTTTGGCAAGCACGGCGAAGGTTATGTTCGATTTTCTGTAATTGAAACAGAAGATAAAATTAAACAAGTTATTGAAAGATTATCGGCAGTTGTATGAATGTTATTGTTCAGAAATACGGAGGAAGTGTTTTAACAGATTTAAAAGCAATTAATAAGGCAGCGAAAATTATTATTAGTTCTAAAAAATCAAATAACAATGTTGTCGTTATAGTATCTGCGATGGGAAACACAACTGATCAATTAATAAAATTAGCTCATAAAATAAACCCGCATCCTCCAGGTCGTGAAAAAGATATGTTATTAACAATTGGTGAACGCCTTACAATGGCATTACTCTCTTTAGCAATAAACAAATATGGTCATGAAGCAATTTCACTAACTGGTTCACAAGTCGGTATAATAACTAATAACGAACATACTAATGCACGTATTGTTGATATCAAAGGTAATCGTTTAAAGAAAATTATTGAGCAAGGGAAAATACCAATAATAGCTGGTTTTCAAGGAATGAGTGAACAAAAAGAAATTACTACTTTAGGACGGGGTGGTTCAGATGTTACAGCAGTTGCAATAGCTGCATATCTTAAGGCAAAATGTTGTGAATTTTATAAAGATGTACCAGGTATTTTTACAGAAGATCCCAATATATTTCGAGCGGTGAAACATATCGATCGTATGTCATACGATGAGATATCTGAATTAACAACTGCGGGTGCAAATATTTTACATCCCCGTGCTTGCACAATAGCTTACAAAAATAATATTCCCATTGTTATTAAATCATTTTTTGGAAAGGAAGTAACCACAATGATTAATAACTCAAAAAAAAGTCTGACAAAAAATGAGAAAGCTTTTGTTCGCGCTATTACCCATTCATATGATTTGTGTCGTCTCACTTTAGTAGCAGTACCAAAATTACCCAAATGTTTACATCAAGTTATTGTAAAATTTGCGGAAGCAAAAGTACCCATATTATTTTTTGCTCATGGCATTCCTTATCAGAATAAATTTGATTTATCGTTTATAATTCATAAAAGTAATTTTAAAAATGCTTTATCGGTAATAAAAAATACAGCATTAGATGTTAATGCAGAAAAATATATTATTGCCAAAAATTTAGCTTCAGTTTCACTAATTGGAGCTGGAATCGGAAACGATATAGAAATTAATAGCAAATTATTCGAAGTATTACATAAAATGGGTATCCATATCGATGCTTTTACAGTTTCAGAGACTAAAATAACATTTTTTCTAAAACGAAAAGATGCATATCTAGCAATTAAAACCTTATTAAAAAAATTTAATCTTCTTAAAAATGATGAATGATAATACAATTTCATCTAACGAAAGTATTATAAAAAATTTCAATCAATCTGATAGTAACAATCAAAAAGATGAAAAAAGATTGCCTCTAAAAAATATTGTCGAAGCTCTGCTATTCGCTGAAAACAATCCTTTGACAATTAGTCGTTTATCTGAAATAACTGGTGCAACTCCTGAAGAGATTGTTAGTGTTATCAATCAATTAAATAACGATTATACAATATATAATCATTCATTTCGCATCGAACAGGTTGCAAATGGATATCAACTCTATACGCTACCTGAATATAGTAAATGGATATCTATGCTTTACAAAACATCATATCATCGGCTCTCACGACCAGCTTTAGAAACTCTAGCAATAATTGTTTATAATCAACCTATCACACGACCTGAAATCGAAAAGCTAAGAGGTGTTGATTGCTCAGGTCCTCTTCTAACTTTATTAGAACGTAAACTAATTCGAATAGAAGGACGAGCCCAAAAACCTGGTGGTCCATTTTTATATGGAACTGGTAAAGAATTTTTACGTTATTTTGGTTTAACAAGTTTAAACGATTTACCTCAGAAAGAAGAACTAGAATCATTTCTTAAACAGCAAGGTTCGATATGATGACGTCAGTTAAATTTCACTCGGGAATTGTTGTTTGGGGGGTAATCACTAATGATATTAATCTTATAAATAATATTGCAACTATTATTAGCTTAGATTTTGGAAAAATTATTTTACGAAGTAGAATTATACCATTTGACTATACAAATTACTATGAATTAGAAATGGGTAAAAATTTAAATCGTCAATGGTTAGTTACAGAAAAAATTATTGATTTACAAGATATGTCTAATATAAAATTATACGCAATAAATTTAGAAAACAAATATAAGAGTAATAACAAAAGGAAAATCAATATTGATCCTGGGTTTTTAACATTATCGAATTTCATTTTAGTTACCACAAAAAATTATGCACACCGTATTTATTTAAAAGATACAATTTATGCTGAAGTCACATTAATATACAAAGATCATACCTTCCAAGCATTAGATTGGACTTATCCTGATTATCGAGATAACATAGATTTTTTTAATCAAGCAAGAAGTCTTTATCAGCAACTTATCTATGAAAAATCCTGAAATTCTAATAATTGGTGCTGGACCGGCAGGATATGTTTGTGCTATACGACTTGCTCAATTAGGTCGAAATGTTCTTTTAGTAGATAAAGATAAAATTGGTGGTGTTTGTCTAAATCGGGGTTGTATACCAACCAAAGCACTTTTACACTATACCCAATTGATGTCTGAGATAAATAATTTAAATCGTGTCGGAATAAAATACAATAAACCAGAAATTAATTTAACACAATTTAATCAAGCTATTCAAAATATCCCTCTGCGTTTACGCAAAGGAATCGAGTTTCTGTTGAAAAACAACAAAGTAGAGTACATACAAGCAGAAGCAAAGTTTTTGAATGACTCTGTTGTTATTTTACTCATCAAAGAGGGAAAAAGTATCCAAATCAATCCTAAAATTATTATTATTGCAAATGGCTCCGAAAATGTAATTCTTGAGAATGTAATTCCTGATTATAATAATATAATAACTTCTGATCAAGCATTGATCTTAGACAAAATACCCAAACGATTACTGATAATAGGAGGGGGAGCAATTGGTTTGGAATTTGCAACAATATATAACCGATTAGGTAGTAAAATTAAAGTAATTGAAATGATGCCTCAAATACTACCTGGCACTGACAGAGAAATTGCAAATCAATTGATGAATATTCTAGTAAAACAAGGCATAGAATTTTATCTTAATTCAACAGTTTTAAATATAGTTAAACAAGAAACACTACAAGTCTTAATCGGATCCAATAATAATAGTCAAAAAGTAGAAGTTGATAAGATATTATTAGCAGTTGGTAGAGTTCCTAATACTGATATTCTAAATTTAAATAATACAAACATTGAACTAAATGAAAAAAAATTTATTAAGGTTGATACAAATTTTGAAACCACACAAAAAGGTACCTATGCGATTGGTGATATAATTGGTCCACCCCTTTTAGCTCATAAAGCAATGGCTCAAGGTATATACCTTGCGGAAAAGATTTGTAATTTTAAAAATATTTCAATTCCTCAATATATTCCAAATTGCATTTATACTGATCCAGAAATTGCATTTGTTGGTATTACTGAATCTGAAGCTATTGCTAAAAACTTTGAGTTTAGCGTTGGTAAAGTTCCTTTGTCTGCAATTGGTAAAGCTCACACATTAAATCGGATTGAAGGATTCGCTAAAATTTTAGTAGAAAATAAAACTAAAAGAATATTAGGGGCACATATTTTATCGCCGGAAGCCTCAAATCTTATTAATGAATTTACTTTAGCGATGAACGCAAATCTTGAAATAAGTAAAATTATCGAAACTGTCCATCCTCATCCAACACTTTCTGAATTAATTCAAGAAACTGCCGCTGCTGTTGAAAAAAAAGCAATTCATATTATAAATAAATAGATTGTCTAAAATGTATCTGAATATTGTTGATTTAGGTATTTGTGATTTTTCTTCAACGCTTAATAAACAGAAAGAATTATGGCAACACAGAATTGATGATCAAATACCTGACACCTTAATTTTGGTTGAACATGAACCTGTATTTACAGTGGGCAAAAATGGAACTATCGAAAACCTTCTAATTTCAGAAACTTTATTAAAAGAAAAAAATATTCCGATTTATCGTATTGAAAGAGGTGGTGATATAACTTTTCATGGACCTGGCCAATTAGTTGCTTATCCAATCTTTAAATTCAAATCCAATCTTATAAAAGTTCGAAATTTCATTTATAGTCTTGAACAAATTATTTTAAACACGTTACAAAGATTTGGGATTTTTGCCCAAATTCGACATCCTTATATTGGCGTGTGGATTGATGATCGAAAAATTGCCTCAATTGGTATTGCAATAAAAAGATACGTTTCTTTCCATGGATTAGCCATTAATGTCACAAATGATTTATCTTATTTTGACTTGATAAATCCTTGCGGTATGAAAAATATTAAAGTTACTTCAATGGAAAAAGAATTAAACAAACCTATCAATATGAAACTAGTAAAAGAAGAACTAATATATCAATTTACTAAACAATATAATAGTATTTATTCAATATAGAATAGTGTCTGATATGATTTAGAAATGTTATTGAAATTATCTTTTAAACCTATTTGCCACAAGTAACGTCCTTTTTCTAACGAAACAGGTAAAACATAGTTACTATCAGAAGATAAAATATTATCTTTTTGATAAATTAATTGTGGTACATAATTATTTGGGAGTAAAAAAATCTCTAAGAAATAATTATAAGGAAAATTAAGTATCGCTTGATCCCAGACGAAATTTATTGGTTGACTAACGGTATCACCATAAGGATAAATCGGCTGAGGTATCTCATTTATTATCCGAGTTAGATACATTGCTTTTGATCGCTTTATAAAATTATTTTGGTTATAAACTTCAAAATAACATTCTTGACCGATAAGAATTTCTAAGTTTGAATCTGGTAATATCTCTGAAGATATTGTTTTCTTGTAAATATTATTAGGATAATAATCCATCGGAATTTTAAAATTAAGAGCAGGGATTGTAATAAATACAGTATCAATGTCACTTATTCCATCACTATCATAAACTTTAACAGAAAAATTTGCCTTATATATTTCTTGCGGATACAAGGCTGCTTCGTGATAAGAAGTAACTGACTCAGCGCTAAATTGTGGTAATGCATCAAGGGTAAAATTTATTGTATCATTTCGATTAAGATCAATGAATATTTTTTTCTCGGAGGTCTCAAAACCATCTTTATAGATATACAATACTGCTGAATCGCCATAAGTCATTTTATAATAATATTGTAATAAATAATTGCCATTACTGTCACTTGAGGTAGTTATAAACTCTGTAACTTTTAAGAAAGAAAGTGTAATGTGGCAATTATTTAAACTAATACCATTTTTTTTTGTTATTTTTCCATAGATAGTACTTATCGGTTTATTTGGTGAACTAAGATCATAAGGATTATCTCGCTCAGGTACACAATTCGTAATTGTTATAAATAAAATAAATACAATAAATATTATCCTTAAATTCACTGTTAGATTTTATAAGATAATAAAAACATGTCAATATAAATTATAAATTTATACTATTTAATTTTAAGATCTTTTACATTCAGTTGTATCTTTGTTTTCCCAGCAAAATATTGTTCATTGAAACTGTAAACAATATCAACGTGATCTTCTTTTCCAATTTGTAGATTTAAAATATCCGAACTCCGTCCAAAAGCGATTGCTTCTAAAACTCTATCTTTATTTTCACGGACACGGAATTTTAGATGATCTTTTCCAACTCTATTAGGATAACCAACTACTTCTAAACTATGTGTTGCAAAAAGTAAAGGTGGGTTTTCTTGACCAAAGGGTTCAAATATTTTTAATAATTTCACAGTTCTATCATTAATTTGAGAAAAACTTAAAACGGCATCAATATAGATTTTTCTATGTAGACAATTAATATTCAGATAGTTATCAGCATAAATTTGAATTTTTTCAATAAAGCTATCAATTTTATCTTTCGCAATCTCAATCCCACATGCATATTTGTGTCCTCCAAAGCCGATAAGCGTGTCTTTACAATATTTTAGTGCTTCATATATATTAAAACCACTAATACTTCTACCTGATCCCTTTGCACGATCACCTTTTATTGCTAATAAAATAGAAGGACGGTAGTAACGTTCAGCTATCTTTGAAGCAACGATACCAATAACACCTTCATGCCATTTATCGCAACTTAAAACAATAATTTTAGATTTTGATAGATTTTGTGCTTCAATGATTTTAATTGATTCCTCAAAGATTTGATTTTCTATTACCTGTCTTTGTGTGTTTTCTTGATTTAACTGTTGAGCGATAATTTCTGCTTCGTGTCGATTGTTTGTGGTTAATAAAGTAACAACTTTCTCGGCATTCGAAATTCTTCCTGCGGCATTTATACGAGGTGCTAAAATAAAACTAACTTCATAAGGACTGATTTCTCGCTTTAAAATTCCAGCGACCTTTAATAATGATTGTAAACCAACTTTATTTGTTTTTGAAATCTGTTTTAAACCAAATTTAGCTAAAATTCTGTTTTCACTAATTAAAGGAACAATATCTGCAACCAAACCTAATGCTACTAAATCTAAGTGTTCAGTTAAGTATTCTTTAGGATACTTTAATAGCGCTAATACCCCCCAAATAAGTTTAAAAGCAACTGCAACTCCACCTAATTCAGCAAAGGGATATGTTGAATCATGTCTCTTAGGATTTACAATTGCATAAGCGGCTGGCAATATTTCTTTTGGTTCATGATGATCACAAACAATTATATCAATACCAAGTTTGTTGGCTAGTTGGATCTCTAAAAAATCAACTGTTCCACAATCTACGGTAATTATAAAATTAAATCCTTGTGATTTGGCGTACAAGATACCAGTTTCTGATAATCCGTAACCTTCGTTAACCCGGTTAGGAATATAAAAAGATATTTTGGCGCCGATCTTTCTTAATATATTTAATAATAATGAAGTACCTGTAATACCATCAACATCATAATCACCATAAATAAGAATTGGCTCTTGGTTTTTAATTGCTCTAACAATGCGTTCAACTGCTTTATTAAAATCTGGTAGTAAATCGGGCTGATATAATTGAGATAAAGAAGGATTTAAAAAATCATAAATTGCTTGATAAGTTGTATAGCCACGATTGTAAAGAATTTCGATAATAAATTTTGGATATTGATGATTAAACATTTTACTAATTTCTGAAATATTTTCGTCGGCTGCTTTTAATGTCGGTAATATCCATTGATATGAGTGATTAATTTTTCTACTATTAAAATTTGTCACATAATTATCTTAACCGCAAAAAATTATGTGGTCAATACATAAAAAAAGGGGGTTCTAATGAACCCCCGTATGTTATTTTTTATATTTTATTGTACTACTATCTTGAGTTCAAGTCGATTAGTTGCATCTTCATATCGTAAGAAATAGATGCCTTTTGCAAGTTTCTGCGTTGATAGAGAATTAGAATAATTTCCTGTCTGCAAATAACCATCATGAATTATTTCAGTTAATCTTCCGCTGCTATTATAGAGTTTAATTGAGACTTTTCCAGAAGCAGGAACATTATAACGAATTGTCGCATTGTTTCGAATCGGATTTGGCGCAATGGTAATCGAAGGTTTCATCTCATTAAAGGTGTTATCAATCATTGGTGCGGGTGTTGTATTATTATTTACTTTTGTAATCGGCATTGGAGTTACAACAAACCATAAATAGTTATTATTGATTTTATCAAGAAGATTCTTATAGAAGTTTTGATTTTCACCAGTCACCCAAGCATCTATTGCACCACTAATAATATCGCCAATTAACCAACCTTCACCTGGTTCATATACCATATCATTATCATCAACCCAAACTACATCTGAAACATCAAGACAGAAATACTTTTCGCTAAGCAAAGTTGCTAGTAATTGAGCAGCGAGCATATAACCCATATTTTGGGCATTCGCATTTCTCAAATAGCCATTTACTTGATTTCTGAAAGTAGCTAAATCAGTTGTATTAAATGGTGTTGACCCTGCAGGTTGTTTGGGATAATTTGTCCAAGTAGCATAAGGTGGTAAGCTATTAAAGTAAATTGCATCATCAAGCGTTAGATATGCTAATCCATTTCGATTGCCCCAGAAACCAATGGTTCGAGCACAATTCCGTCTCATCATTGCTTGATAATGTGCAACTACGGTTTTGCTTTTATCCATATAAACACTTGTTGAAGGATTCCATGGGTCGTCAATTTCGGTCATATCATCTGTTGTCCAACCAGCGAAAAACCAGAAATATGGTGTACTATCAACAGGATTCTCTGTGCTAATATATGCAGTTGCCTCAGGCATATAATCGCCACCACCGCTTGGTAATGTTAAATCTAATGGATCAGTAATAAGTGTTAGAGTATAGAGTTGATCGCTAATCCATTCTGCATATTGAGTAATTGCTTCATTCATTGTAATCGCATTGATCGCCGGATTATCAAGTCCTGTATAAGAACCTGAACCTGTGCCCGTCCAACCGTTAAATATATAACCTGGTCCTGGTGCATATGCTTCAATAGTTAAGACTGTACCTTCTGGATACCAATGTTCACCAATACTTGGGTCTGTTGTACCAAGATTAGCAGACATTGTTAATTTATATTCAATTTCATAATTTGCTGTTACGGTTTTAGGAGCATCCATAAGGACCGTTGTAGACAAGAGTGTTGGGTCGTCAATGCCATTACCTGTCCATCCTGTAAAATGATATCGTGATGAACCACTAATAATATCAACATATTCATCTGCAGTTGTGATTGGAGCATTAGCATTAGCTAAATACCAACCTGCACCAGTTTGAGTACTAACACCTGTCGGGTTCACGTCAACTGCTAATAAATAATAAGTATCAAAACTACCAGTTATTAATGTCGGTGCAGTAATTGTTGCTGGCCGATCATCACCTGTAAACACATATTTGGTTGTACCTGCCATATCATATTGCGGAGTTGTAAATACACCTGTCGCCGCATCACCATGCTTAACCCATTCTGCTGATGGCGATACTAAACCAGCCGGATTCGTCGTATATGTCACCCAATAATAAGTGTCATATGTAGCATTAATCGTGGTTGGGCCAGTAATTGAGCTCGGTCGGTCATCTGAGACATAAACATATTTAATAGTACCAGCCATATTATACTGAGGCGAGGTATAAACACCAGTTGCAGGATCGTTTGCATTTACCCATTCATCTGGTGGTACTGTCACAGGTACATTTGCGGTATAATGAACTAAATATTGTGTTGAATAATTACCAATCACTGTACCTGCAGTTGTTACCGTAAAGGTATTAGATTGTAGAGTTTGACCTAAGGTACCCGTAGTCGAACTCCATAAATTTCTCGTACCACCGTCAACTAATGGCGAATGCCAACTATAAGTAACATTACTATTAGCGGCAACATTGATAGTTACAGGCCAGCTACTTGCTAAAGTATAATTTGTGGTTCCTGCGGTAGTTGTAACTGTAAGGACTGTTCCTGTATAACTCGGATTAATACCTGTGTAATCAAATGTAATGTCAATACCTGGTTCGTTATATTGTACATAATCAATATACATCCAACCATTGGCATTCCCTGTTCCAGCAAAAGCGATATAAGCTGGACCAATATTTGTGTTAAAAGTATAAGAATGATATGTCCAACCAATTACACTTCCAGGAATATTTTCTGATGGTCCAATGTCATACCAGTTGACATAATCAGTACTGTATTTAAATTGAACATAAACACCGTCATTATTATTGCTTAGCTTAGCCCAATAGGATATTGAACTACCATCAACAATATTAACTAAAGGTGTAATCAACCAATCGTTATCTCGTCGTAAAGCGGCAACCCAACTTCCGTCATATGCATTAGTACCAAGATTTTCACGATACCAAACAGCAGTTGTATTGTTAGGTCCATCGGGATCGAGTTGTGACCATCCAGTTGGCGGAAATGTTGTACCTTCAAAACTTTCGGTAATTACTACTGCGGTCGGACTGGGCGTAGACGCCATTCCATTAATTGCATGAGTTTGAGCCAATAAAGTTCCGCTTATAAGTAATATAAGCATTATTGGTATATATTTTTTCATAGATTCCTCCATTTTTTATTTATTGTGGCAATATTTAGGATGGTGCCACACCAACCACAAATTAATATCACATCCCTAAATTTTGTTTTGGATGCTACTTTATTATAAACCATTATATCACGGATGCCCACAGCATTATATTATATAGAAAGCATTTTTCTTGTCAAGCCAAAAAACCTAACAATTTACTTTCTCCGTATTATTCAACTTATTCATTAATAAACACATAGACAAATATAAAATAATTGAAACCATATTTTGTAATATGAGATTGAAAGGGGATGTCAAATAATGTCTCAATTTGTTAATCATAGAGAGGAGAAAAGACAATTTGATTATTCTTTATACTTACCTCTATTTTTTTAGGTTTACCTTCTAGCAAGAATTTAGCAAGTGGATTTTCGATTAATCTCTGGATCGTCCGTTTTAATGGTCTTGCTCCATATTCAGGGTCAAAACCTTCTTCGACAAGTTTTTCTTTAACTTCGTTGTTGATACTAATTTCAATATCATTATCTTTTAATCTATTTGCAAGTAGATTTAATTGCAAATCAACAATCTTACGCATATCACTTTTAGACAATCGATTAAACACAATAATCTCATCAATTCTATTTAAAAATTCAGGACGAAATGTCTTTTTTAAGACATCATAAAGCATTTCTTTATCAATCTTTTTAGCTGACAATAATTCAGTACCAACATTAGATGTCATTATGATAATTGTATTCTTAAAATCAACGGTTCTACCTTGTCCATCAGTTAAACGACCATCATCTAATATCTGTAGTAAGATATTAAACACATCTGGATGTGCTTTTTCTATTTCATCAAGTAAGATAACACGATATGGTCTTCGTCTTACTGCTTCTGTTAACTGACCACCTTCTTCATAGCCCACATAACCCGGTGGTGCGCCGATTAATCTTGAGACTGTATGCTTTTCCATATATTCACTCATATCTAAACGCACCATTGCATCTTCTGAATCAAATAAAAATGCAGCCAGTGTCTTTGCAAGTTCAGTCTTCCCAACGCCAGTTGGACCTAAAAAGATAAAACTACCAATTGGTCGGTTTCTATCACCCAAGCCAACTCTTGCTCGTCGAATCGCATCAGCAACTGCTTGAACCGCTTCATCTTGTCCAATAATTCTTTGATGTAAATAGTCTTCTAAATGACGCAATCGTTCTCTTTCTGATTCTAAAATATTCTGAACGGGAACACCTGTCCATTTAGAAACAATTTCAGCGATATCTTGCTCTGTGACTTGTTCGCGAAGTAAAGTCTTGCCATTCTTCTGAAACTTTGCCAATGCTTCTTCTTTTTTCTTCAATTCGTTCTTTAATTCTGTTAACTTTGAATATTCCAGTTGTGCTGCTAAATTCAAGTCATAAACCCGTTTTGCTTTTTCGATCTCAAGCATAGTTTTCTCTATCTCAGCTTTTAAATTCTTAATTGACGTTAAAAGTTCTCGTTCCTGTTGCCATTGCAATTCTAAATGTTTTTTCTGTTCTTTTAATTCACTAATCTCTTTATCAATCTCTTTAACTTTATCTTTGGCATCAATATCATTTTTCAAAGACAATTTTTCCATTTCTAATTGCATAATCTTGCGGTCAACTTCATCTAATGCTAATGGTTTTGATGTAATCTCCATCTTTAATTTTGCTGCTGCTTCATCAACTAAATCAATTGCTTTGTCGGGCAAAAATCTATCCGTTATATAGCGATTAGATAAAACTGCTGCAGCAACTAATGCTGAATCAGATATTTTCACGCCATGATGAATTTCATATCGCTCTTTTAATCCTCTTAGAATTGAGATTGTATCTTCGACGGTTGGTTGTGATACAAATACTGGCTGAAATCGTCTTTCCAATGCCTTATCTTTCTCAATATATTTACGATACTCATTAAGAGTAGTCGCACCAATACAACGCAATTCGCCACGAGCAAGCATTGGTTTAAGCAGATTACCTGCATCAATTGCACCTTCTGCTGCGCCTGCGCCAACCACGGTATGCAATTCATCAATAAACAGAATAATTTTACCTTCAGAACTTGCCACATCCCTTAGAACTGCTTTTAAGCGGTTTTCAAACTCACCGCGATACTTTGTACCTGCAATTAAAGCGCCCATATCAAGCGCAACAACTTTTCGGTCTTGCAAACTTTCTGGCACATCTCCCCTAACAATTCTTTGTGCAAGACCTTCAACAATTGCAGTTTTACCAACACCGGCTTCACCAATTAGAACTGGATTATTTTTAGTCCGTCTTGATAGAACTTGAATAACTCGTCTTATTTCATCATCTCGACCGATAACCGGGTCTAATTTACCTTGTTTTGCCAGTTCAGTGACATCTCTGGAAAACTTTTGCAATGCTTGATAAGTAGTTTCTGCTTCTGGGTCAGTGATTCTTTGATTACCCCGAATTGATTTTAGGACACTGAGAATACTATCTCTTGAGATATTATATTCTTTAAATAATCTTGCAATTTCCCCGGATTTAAGATTACACATTGCCAAGAGAATATGTTCAGTTGCAACAAACTCATCGCCCATCTTTTTCGCTTCTTTTTCCGCATCTAATAAAACCGTATTAAGTTCTCGTGACAGATAAAACTGCCCCGAACCTTCTACACTTGGTAATTTAGCAAGTTCATTTTTAACTCGTGCTTGAAAATCAGTAATGGGTACATTAATTTTAGATAAAATCTGCTGGACTAACGAATCCTCTTGGGTTAAAAGAGCATACAAAAGATGGATATTTCCAATCTCCTGATGCCTATACTCACTTGCGGTATTCTGCGCCAGTTCCAATGCTTCCGCAGTTTTTCGTGTAAACTTATCAAGTTTCATATAATTTTTAGACTAAATGAATATTACTAAGATTCTCAGAAAATTTATTATATGGTTTAATTGAGAAATATTGTCTTAAAAACTCCTACTTGAAATTACCTTCTTTCCGGAATTTTCTTTGGTCTTATGTCTAAATTGGCTTTTAGTAATGCTTTAACTGGATGCGTGCCGTTACAGATATCACATAATAGACTAATCGCCAATAAACTACCTTAGTTTTATGATTTCAGTATTTGGTTCAATGTTTTGCAGAGTCATATATTAAGTTTAAACAATCCGATATCCATTGTTGTCATAGCATTTAGTTATCACACTTTGAAGTCTCTTATAAAATTTCAAAACTTCCCTTTGTCCTTTTCTAGTTTTCGGAATAACATCTAATATGGTACACCAAGTATTACCGGTATCCCAATACACAACATCTACACTTTTGCCTTTCGCTACCCATGCTCTTTCTCCGTACTCCGGAACAGGCTGGTGGTAACTTTTACATTCAATAACTTCAGAAAGTATATCACTTTCAACTTCTATCATAATTACCTCCGTCTTTCAATAATGCCAAATTGCTCTCGATACTCACAATGTTTTAGGGCACTATTATACAATCTTTCTAATTCTATATAAAGTTTGAATTGAAATCTATCTTTAAAATTTCTGAATGGTGTCTGGCAGATGTACTTCTCAAATAATTTCTTTTCGTTGTTGCTCGGGCCGATAACAAAAAGTCTGCACTGAAATCTTGTTGGTATTTTTAGTAATCTATCTAAACCTGATTTTACTTTGGTCGTCTCTTCTACCTCAAAAGCATAAGAAGGAAATAACCCATAATCATCCTCATTAAACCATAACGCGTCTATCTCTCTAATTTTTGATAAGTTTGGGCCCTTAAAAATATTGGTACAATCAGATACAGTTACAAAATCTCTTAATAGTCTATTTTGGAAAGTTCTAATAGTTTGATCACGAGGCGGGGTGTAAGTTTCATAACCATAAATTTTCCCTAATGTCAATAACATTCCTTGGGCAATCCCGTGATTAATTTCTAGCTCTTTAGTAAATTCCTGCGGTTCAGGTTTTATAGAAATTTCTTCTGATAGCCTATAAACGCCTTTTCCTAAAGGTTCAAAAATTCTATATTGCCGCACAACCCTTCTTATCGTTGCCTGCCAAGTAGGATTATTTGCAATCTTTATTTTGGCTATTGGATTACGTGCTACTATTTTATTAATTTCAGAAAGATGCCCTTGGTTACCTAACTCTTTTAAAGCATTCTTTACAATTTCTTTCCAAGTGTATTTCTCTTCTCTCATATCATATCTTCTTTCATATTATGCCTATTTCTTTTGCATTCACGCAGTGATTCGCATTCGGCATATGCACATACATTAAATCCACGGCAACTTTCTCAATATATTTCAAACTAACTTTATATCTGCGTCCGATTTCAATATTAGGAACTCCTCTGATTTTTTCCTCTAAAATTTTTTCATCAATATTTTTACGGGATAAATTTTCCCTAATATTTCTCATTTTCTTTATATTAATTCCAATTCTTTAAATGTCAAGGATTATTTTGCAGAAAGAAACATTGAGATGTATTGAGATACTTTTAAGAATTTCAAAATTCCTAATCTTAAATATCAAATTAATGTCAAATGACAAATGCTATTTCAGTTTTCACCTGTGGCTAATTTCAGATATCTAAAATTAATTCTAAATTCCGCATCAAGTGTGGAATGACAAACCAGTTGGTTTCTTTCGCATTTATTTTGTAATTTGATGTTTAATCTTTTTCATTCAGACAATCGCTCTTCCTAACAATCTACGCTACGTGCTCGGTAATCCCAAAGGTCATCAAATAGGTAATCCTTCAGACAATCCCTGGGATAACCTTTCGGATATCCTAGGGGATATCCCCCCTGTCCATGCTCTTGACTGCTTAAAACACTATGTATTACACTAACTATTAACCATAAAATGGATAATCAAAAGGATAGGAGAGTAGATTATCCTAATAACAGCCGAGTAAATTAAGCAGGCTCTTAACTTTCATATTACAATTGATCACTTTTAATTTCTAAAGAATAATCATAAAATATTCTAATGTCGTTACTCGACAGAACTGAAATAATTAAGATATTATTAACTTTTAATATTATTATGCTTTTGCAATATAAAGTATTGTTCTTTATTGTAGGACAATGTTTATTAATTTCTTTGGAACATAAATTATCTGTTTAACATTTTTACCTTCCACCCACTTTTTAACTTTCTCATCTTCAAGTGCTTGTTTTTTGATCTCTTCGTCTGATACATCAATGGAAACTTCAATTTTAGAACGAAGTTTCCCTTGAATTTGTATTGGAATTGTTATTGTTGTAAATCTTAAAGCCGATGGGTCTGGTTCAGGTAATGTTTCTTCAAAGATACTATGTTTTTTACCTGAAAA
>CBFGJZ010000007.1:16360-28989 GCA_965649215.1 Caldifarciminota bacterium | reverse complement strand
GGAAACTTCAATTTTAGAACGAAGTTTCCCTTGAATTTGTATTGGAATTGTTATTGTTGTAAATCTTAAAGCCGATGGGTCTGGTTCAGGTAATGTTTCTTCAAAGATACTATGTTTTTTACCTGAAAATTTTAGCCATAAATATTCTGAAATATGCGGGGCAAATGGTGCGAGCAAGCGTAGCATTAGACCAAGACTATATTTAAAAACCAAACTCTCTTTATTTTCAAAGCCCGTCAAGTCATTTAAAAATTCCATAATTGCCGCAATTGCAGTGTTATATTGAATCTTTTCTGAATCATCAATCACTTTTTTTATGGTTTGATTTAAGCGTATATAAAGTTTTTGTTCGTTGGCTTGCCAGTTTGTTTTGTTATGGATAATAACAGAACTGTCAAAGATTGGTGTGTATTGCTCATATAATGCTTTGATACGACTTAAAAAACGAGTTACGCCCGTAACCATCTCATTTGACCAGTCAATTTCTTTTTCGGGTGGTGCAGCAAATAATACAGCGAGTTTACAGACATCAGCACCGTGTTCTTTTAAGAAGTCACCAAGCCAAACACCATGTCGTTTTGAACTGGACATTGTAATGCCACCCATTTTTACCATTCCGTGCGTATGAAGAATCTGACATGGTTCATCTACTTCAAGCATACCCATATCATGTAAGACTTTAGTAAAGAAACGAAAGTAAATAAGATGGCCTGTGGCATGTTCAATGCCACCGATATATTCATCAATTGGCATCCATTGATTAGCCTTTTTAACTTCAAATGGCATCTTATCGTTTTTGGGGTCGGTATAGCGTAAGAAATACCATGACGAATCAACAAAGGTATCCATGGTGTCAGGGTCTCTTTGTGCTTTGCTATGACATTTTGGACATGTCGTATTAATAAATTCAGGCACACCAGCTAACACTGATTTGCCTTTTGGCTGATAATCTTTAACTGTTTTGGGTAAAAGTACTGGTAAATCTTTTTCGGGCACGGGCACAATACCACATTTTTCACAATGAATCATTGGAATTGGAGTACCCCAGTAACGTTGTCGAGAAATCAGCCAGTCTTTTAACCGATAGTTGACAGTCCGTTTACCTAAACCCTTTTCTTCTAAATAATCGGTTATCTTTTTGATACCTTCTAAATTATTCAAACCATCAAACGGACCTGAATTAGTCATAACCCCTTCATCAACATATGCTTGGACCATAGTTTTAGGGTCTAATTTTTGAGCAGGGGGATTGATGACAACTTTTATCGGAATATTATATTTTTTAGCAAACTCAAAATCCCGTTGGTCGTGTCCTGGCACTGCCATAATCATACCCGTACCATAAGATGCTAACACAAAATCAGCGATATAGACAGGTACTTTTTCATTGGTTAATGGATTAATTGCATATTTACCACTAAAGACACCTGTCTTTTCTGTTTCTGTCCCAGTTCGGTCAACTTCAGACTTTTTAAGCGCCTCGGTGATATAATTTCTGACTGCTTTTTCTTGCTGAGTGCCGATAGCAATTGTTTCTGCTAAAGGTGAGTCTGGTGCTAATGCCATAAAAGTTACCCCATAAAGAGTATCTGGTCGGGTCGTAAAGATCGGTACCTTAGTTCCGTCTTCTAAAGTAAAGTTAACTTCTACTCCTTCGCTACGTCCAATCCAATTTTCTTGCATTATCTTCACAGGTTCTGGCCAATCTTTTAATTCTTTTAAACCATCGAGCAGTCGTTGGGCATAATCAGTAATTTTAAAATACCATTGGGTTAATTTTCGTTTCTCAATAATCGCATTACAAGTAGAACGCCAACAATGTCCATCTTTAACCTGTTCATTTGCTAAAACGGTTTGACAATTCGGACACCAATTAACATATGACTCTTTACGATAAGCTAAGCCCCGTTCATAAAACTTTATAAAAAAGTATTGATTCCAACGATAATAATCAGGTTCACATGATGTTACCTCACTATCCCAGTCATAACCAATTCCCAAATCCATTAAATGCTGTTTTGAGATACGAATATTTTCTTTTGTCCAATCTTCAGGATGAATACCATGAATAATAGCTGCATTTTCAGCGGGCAGTCCAAAAGCATCCCAGCCAAAAGGATGTAAGACATCATAACCCCTTAGTTTCTTAAAACGCATCACTGTATCACCAATTGTATAATTACGAGAATGACCAATATGTAAATCGCCCGATGGATAAGGAAACATTACCAATACATAATATTTTTTCTTTGGATTCGGATTGGTTCTAAACAAACCCCGTTCTTGCCAGAATTTTTGCATTTGTTTTTCAATTTCTTTATAATCTTGGTTCATTCGTTAACTCCTTAATTATTTAATTTTCTTCATAATTTCCTGTTGTTCTAACTATCAAATTCTCTAATAAAACATAAGGTTCGGGATAACCTGTTTTGATTTTCTTATCAATCTTACTTAATTCCAATAAAAAATTAGTTAATTCTTTTGAACTCCAGTGTTTGCTTTGTTTTAATAAAGCCTGAAAACGCAATTTACCAACGCCGAATTCACCAATCGACTCTTGGCTTGCCCCTAAAATTATCTGCAATAACTGAAAACCACTATTCGCTAAATAAGCAACAATCATTACGGGCATAATATTGTCATTTTTCAGGCGATACAAATTAATCAACGATTGTTTTAAATTCCGATTGTAAGTTGCATTTACTAAATCATCTATGCTACTTTCTTTAATTAAACCACAAGCATTAAGTACAGTATCTACATTTACCCTTGTTTCACTCCCTAAGTAAGTTTTAATTTTATTTAGTTCTTGTTGAATTGCTTGATAATCATTACCAATCAAATCAATAAGCATTTTACTTGCATTATACTCAATAATTAAACCTAAATTCTTAGCTCTCTCCATAACGAATTGAATAATTCTTTTCTCATCAGGTTGAAAAAAATTAAGGACAGGGAAATTATATTGATTGAATAAAGTCTGCAATGCTTTACTATATTTACTTTCAATCACAACCGTCGCAAAATAATTTTGTGGTAGGGTTGCTAAACGGTCAAGAATATCTTGTTGAGTTTTAGAAATTAGATTTTGAAAATCATAGATAATAAATAATGATCTCTCACCCCACAAAGAAAGGGTAAAAATTTTACTTAATAAATCATTCACTTTTTCTGTATTCTGACTAATTGCTTCTGACATTGTATATTCTTCAATTTTAAATTCACCGCTTCCTTTTAATTCATTAATAAAATCATTTTTACCGGGGTGATCAGCACCAAAAAGAATATAAACTGTTTCAATCCGACCAGTTTGAATCTGATGTACATATTTTAAAAAATCATTATTAGTGCTTAACTTTGAGGCACTGGTACTTTGATAAGTTCGTTTTCTCTTCATCATTGCTATTAAATTTCACAAATTTTATTGTATAATCTTAAAAAAGAATTATCGGCTTGTCAATTAGATTGTAGCAAAATAACTCTATTTTTTATTTCGTAAAAAACGTTGATGTTCACTAAAAGTTTCGGAAAAATGATGCGTTCCATTATTAGAGACTGCGAAATATAAGTATTTGGTTCTCGCCGGATTTAGCGCTGCAATTAAAGATGATTTTCCTGGATTACAAATTGGCGTTGGTGGCAAACCTAAATAAAGATAAGTATTATATGGTGAATCAATCTTGGTATCTTCGATACTTAAAACTTCTTTATGATTTGGTAAGACATATTGCACTGTGGCACAGGATTGTAATGGCATTTTTAGTTTGAGACGATTGTAAAAGACTGATGCGATAATTCCCCGTTCATTTGCTAATTTTGCTTCTTTCTCCACTAATGAAGCGATGATTAATATTGTATCCAGAGATTTCTGGTTTATTGAATTTACATTACTTATTTCTCGCCAAACTTGCCAGAACCGATTTACCATCTTTTCAATAATTATTTTCGGTTCACTATTAAATAAAAACTCGTATGAATCAGGAAACAAATAACCTTCTGCTAAGGAACTTTTAATATTCAGTGATTCCAATAATACTTTATTACGACATTCTTCAATAAATTCATTTTGACGGCAAATTCCTTCATTTTCCAATAAAGTAGCAATTTGTTTGATCGTATATCCTTCCGGAATTGTAATTAATGAACTTTTCTCTCCCCCCTGATTTAAAATCTTTAACACATCATATGCACGAGAATTGACTTTTAGTCGATAACGACCCGATTTAATTTTCTTATCATAACCTAAAAGTCGTGCCCATAAGATAAAACTTTTTGGATCATTAATTATACCAGCATCTTTTAATTGTAATGCCACTTGATGAGCAGTTTCGTTAGGACGAATAATTATCTGTTTATACTCTGAATTATTAATTGGATAATTACAAGAGATTTTACACAATATAAATAAAATAATTATTGAATATAAAAATAATTTCTTTATCTTACTTTTCATTTTTTCTGTTGACTTAGATAATCTTGTAACATAATCACTGCCGATAATTTATCCAAAATTGCTTTTGGAGGGGTTGGTTTTCTTCTTACTTGCTCAACAATGCGTTTGGATATTTCGGTTGTTAAACGTTCATCTAATAATTCAACTTTAACCTTTAATTCTTTTTCTAATAACTTTTTAAATTCTAGCACAACCAAACCGATTGAAGTCATTTTACCTGACATTGATAGTGGATAACCAAGTACAATTTTTTCAATTGGTTTCTCCTCAATTATTGCTTTAAGTTTTGTAATAACTTCATATTGATGCTTATAATAAATAGTATCTAAACCCGTTGCAATTGTTTTTGTTTCATCAGAAATTGCGATACCAATGTGCTTCTTTCCAAAATCAATTGCTAAAATCCGTGCCATAAAATAAAATAATTTATTTTTTTATTATCGTTTATAATTTTGATTTGAAATTTGCTAATGTTATATAATCATACATTGTCCCTTTTGCTTCTTTTATTTTAAGGGAATTAAAAATATCAGTATATTTTACACCCAAGATTCCTGCCCCTAAAATAACAGCGCCTTCAGTTGCTTCTTTAGCAATTTTTGCACTTCGTTTAACTTGCGATATACATATATTGGGAAAATGTCTATGTATCTGTTTTTTCAATTCCTTATTTATACATTGGTCACGACATAATCTACCCGATAAAATAATTTCTGTTGGCTTGGGTTGACTAATTAACATACAAGCAATATCTTTTAATGCGCTTTCAATTAATAAGTTAAACACTTGTTTATATTTTGGTAATTCTTTAATATCCTTGATTGGATTAACAATAAGACTTGAAGCACCTCCTGTAAATAAAACTCCTTGCGGAGCTTTATCCATTCTGATTGCTAATTCACCATCTAAATGACCACTGCCAAGAAATCCCGCAAATCCAAGTGTTCCACCTAACCCATCAATTACTTGCCCATCTTTTACCGCCATCGCAGCGGTGAAACCAAAGCCCATTTCTAATAATATAAAAGAAGTTTTTCTAACAGGGATTTTAAGTCGTAAGGATTGGTCTTTCATTGCTAAAGCAACACAACACAGTTTATCTGCTGTACCCATATCCATATGATTTAATTTACGATATTTTGGAATTGTTGGTAGATGAATCACCCCTGGCGTAAAATAGACCGGTAAGTCCATCTCTTTCATTTTGCGAAATAATCGCTTAATACCTTCATTAACAGAGACACCACCTGTATTCTCACCTTCAATAGGCAATATTTGGCTCAATTCATTGTCTCCTGCGTCAGCAAGTTTTGTTAAAGGTAATCCATATCCAGATGGACCAATAATCGCATCAACAGGTAAATATGGTTTAATTTCGGCTAATAAGATCTCAGGATTTGTTGCTACTTGTTCGGATGGAATTGACTTATCTAAAAAAATCTTTTCTTGCTTACTGATAAACCTAATTCCCAAAATATCAAAACTTTTTGTGCCAGGGTCGATTCCAATTATTTTTGTTAATTTTTTATTTACATTTTTTGCTTTCTGTTTTATTAACATAATGTACAATAAGGGTCAGATTCAAACCAATCATTTGTCAACGCATAAGTTCTAACTCGACAACCACCACATACTAATTGAAATTTACATTGTCCGCATTTTCCCTTACGATTTTTCTTGTTCTGAATTTTCTTAATCAAGTCCAATCCGATTTCTTTAAAACTTAATGGTGAAAAACTACATGGTTTTAAGGTTCCGTCTGGTTCAATAAATAAATACTCACCAAAAATACACCCTGCTTTATCTTCCGCAACAATCGGACCTTGGCTCTTTAATTTGGAATTTATGGTTGGACATTTATAATTTATAAGCCAGGGTTGGAAAAATGGTTCATCAACTTTTACATCAATCTTGTATTTTTTACTAATCGCAACAATTTCTGCAAATAGTTTATCAAAATCAATAATAAATCGATTGTTATTTGCACAACCCGCATTAGGCTTCAAACCTAAAAAGTTAATTGATTTTACTTTTAACTCATTCGCAAGTTTACCGATTTCCCTAATTTCCTTAATCGATGCATTTAATTTTTGTAAAGTAAAATTGATTGAATCCAGAATTCCGAACTTTTGTGCGATTTTAACTGCTCTTTTAGCATCGGATAATCTTGCGCCAATTCTAATTTTCTTGTAAGTATTCGCAATCGCGCTATCAATACTAATCATCAATTTTAAACCCAATCCTTGACACTTTTTTGCTAAATCTTGATTAAAACCCATTCCGGAACTGATAATATAAATTGGTCGCGTATCAAATTTTAAGATTTTTGCAATTGAAAATAAATCTGGTCTTAAAAATGGTTCTCCCCCTTCAATTAAAATCCATTGTGGTTTTAATTTGCTAATCTCTTTAGCCAATTCTAATGCTTGATTCTTATTTAATTCTTTGTGACTCCCCTTCTCGGGAGTATTCTTTTTTCCTTGATAACGACAATGCGTACATTTCAGATAACATTTAGTCGTAATCGCCCAATCTATGAAAATTGGCTTAAAATTCTTTGGCAATTTCACAATTTTCATATAAACTTTAGTTTAATTATAATACTGTTCATAGTCAATATTAGATGCCGTTAATTATCAAAATTTAATGCAGCTGAAAATTAGATTTTTAGTAAACTTTTTAAAAACTGGCCGGTATAAGACCCCTTTGTTTTTGCAACTTGTTCGGGAGTACCTTGAGCTACTATTTGACCACCTTTATCACCACCTTCTGGTCCTAAATCAATTATCCAATCCGCACATTTAATAACTTCTAAATTATGCTCAATCACAACGACAGTATTTCCTTTATCAACTAAACGATTCAATACTTTGAGAAGTAAATTTACATCTTCAAAATGTAAACCCGTAGTTGGTTCATCAAGAAGATAGAGTGTTTTACCTGTGCCAATTTTCGATAGTTCTTTTGAAAGTTTAACGCGCTGAGCTTCACCACCTGAGAGTGTTGGTGCAGGTTGTCCCAGTTTTATATATCCAAGTCCTACATCTTTAAGCAATTCTAATTTACGCCTGATCGGTGGTATGTTGTAAAAAAATTCGTACGCCTCAACAACAGTCATGTTTAAAACTTCATAGATATTTTTGCCTTTATATTTTATATCCAGTGTTTCACGATTGTATCTTTTACCTTTGCATTCTTCGCAAGGAATATACACATCTGGTAAGAAATGCATCTCTACTTTAATAATACCATCCCCTTGACAAGTTTCACATCTTCCACCATAAACATTAAATGAGAACCTACCAGGTTTATATCCTCGTATTCGCGCTTCTTTGGTTTGAGCAAATAATTCCCGAATGGGTGTGAAAACATTAGTATATGTAGCAGGATTAGAACGTGGCGTTCTGCCAATTGGAGATTGATCAATATTTATAACCTTATCAATCTTATTAATATTTTCAATCGTCAGATGTTTTCCTACCGGCGTTTTTGAATTGTAAAATACTTCGGCTAATTTATTATAAAGAATGTCAAACAATAAAGTACTTTTACCCGAGCCTGAAACACCAGTAATACAAACAAAAAGTCCTAATGGTATCTTAACATCGATATTTTTAAGATTATTTTCTTGAGCACCTCTGATTAAAATATAATTATTGCTTAATTTACGTCGTTGGGAAGGAATTGCAATTACTTTTCGACCACTGAGATAAGCACCTGTGATTGATTTTGGATTTGTCATAATTTCTTTTGGATTTCCTGTTGCAACGACATAACCACCACTTTCGCCTGCGCCCGGTCCTAAATCGATTACATAATCCGCTTCTCGAATTGTTTCTTCGTCGTGTTCAACAACAATTACCGTATTACCTAAATCGCGTAATTGATGCAAGGTCGCCAAAAGCTTTTTATTATCTCTTTGATGTAAACCAATACTTGGCTCATCTAAAATATAAACAACACCAACTAAACCCGATCCGATTTGAGTTGCTAAACGAACTCTTTGCTCTTCACCTCCTCCCAAAGTGTCGGTTCGGCGGTCTAATGTTAGATAATCTAATCCCACTGAAATTAAAAATTGCAAGCGTCGGCTAATTTCTTTAATTATTTCTTTGGCAATTAGAGTTTCTTTCTCTGTGAGTTTTATAGTTTGCGTAAAAAATTCATATGCTTGTTTTACCGACATTCTTGTTATATCTGCAATATTAAGATTATTAATCCTTATTGATAATGCCTCTTTTTTTAAACGACTACCTTGACACTCCGGACAGGGTAAAATCGACATATATTTTTCTGCCCATTCGCGAATAGCATCGGATTCGGTTTCGTGATACAGTCGCATTATGTGCGGCATTACACCTTCAAAAGACTCATCTTCCGTACCATGAATAATAATATTTTTTATATGTTTTGGCAGTTGTTTCCACGATGTTTTTAAATCAAAATTATAAGTATCAGCTAATTCTTCTAATTGAGATAAAAACCATTCACTGCTAACTTCACCCCATGATGCAATAGCGCCATCAACAATACTTAAATTTGGGTTGGCGATTATTCGCCGTTCATCGATCTCCATTTTAATACCCAGACCATGACACACTGCACATGCACCATAAGGTGCATTAAAAGAAAATAATCGTGGTGATATCTCACCATAACTAAAACCACAGTCAACACATGCAAATGAACTTGAAAATATTTTTTCTTCGGTTCTGCTACTTAATTCTTTCACTTCGCTACATGAAACTAAAACAAGCCCTTGTCCTTCTTTTAACGCCAGTTCGACTGATTCAGCAATTCTTTTTCTTAACGATAACTGTTCATCACTTTTTGCACTGTGCTTGTTAATAGTCAAACGATCTATCACAATTTCAATGTTATGCTTTTGATATTTTTGCATTGCTGGTACCTGGTCAATTTCATAAATCTGACCATCAACTCGCACCCGTAAAAACCCTTTACGCTGAATACTCTTTAGTAATTCCCGATATTCACCCTTTCGACCTCGAACAATTGGCGCTAAAATAACAATCGCGGTCTTGTCGGGTAGTGCGATAATTGCATCTACGATTGAATCAATACTTTGGGATTGAATTGGTTTTTGACAGGTTGGACAAAAGGGTACACCGATCCGAGCAAATAATACTCGTAAATAATCGTAGATTTCTGTCACAGTACCAACTGTTGAACGAGGATTTTTGGCGGCTGAGCGTTGTTCGATAGCAATTGCTGGTGACAATCCTGTAATGTAATCAACATCTGGTTTATCCATCATACCGAGAAATTGGCGAGCATACGCAGATAAAGATTCAATATATCGCCGCTGACCTTCTGCATAGATTGTATCAAATGCCAAAGATGATTTACCAGATCCCGAAATACCTGTAATTACAACCAGTTTATTACGGGGAATTTTAACACTAATATTTTTAAGATTATGTACCCGTGCGCCTTTTATAAAAATATAATCATTTTTCATCTGAAAATAAATTATATAATGAAACTAAGTTTCTTTCAAGTTCGATCTTTTTAGTCATGAACTATTGACAAATAACACTTATTAACTGATACTGATTCAAATAAAATAAAGAAAGGAGTTTTTATGTCTCGCCATAAATATTTAATTATTTGTATTCTGATGTTTAGTATTTCATTAGCTTCACCAAATCAAATAATAAATGAAAATGTAAAAAATTCTGATGCTATCACAATACCCAAACTTTTAAATTATCAAGGTAAATTAACAAACCTGGCTGGTATACCAGTTAATGATTCGACTTACTCAATAACTTTTCGAATGTTTAATAATGCAGCCGGTGGTACAGCATTTTGGAGCGAAACACAAAACGTTACTACCAATCAAGGTATTTTTAATGTCTTGTTAGGAATTAATACCACTATCGACTCAATTCCTCAGAGTGGTGATTGTTATTTAGAAATGCAAATATATCCCAATCCAGCAATGACACCGAGAATACGTTTAGTCAGTTCTGCTTATGCTTATTTATCAAAAAAATCAGATACTGCTAATTATGCTCTATATGCTAATGTTGCCTATGTTGACAGTGCGAGAATATCTGCCAATAGCCATAAATTACAAGGTAAAGATACAATTGCGCTAAGCAATAAATATGTTGATGAAGGACAAAACAACGCAATTACAAATACAATGATAGTAGATAATTCAATCACTTCTGCTAAAATTCAAGACGGCACTATTCAACTTATTGATTTAGCATTTACTCCTGCAATTAGACCATTAATCCCTGGAGTAAGTAATACCGAAATTCAAGATAATGCGGTAACGAGTTCGAAAATCCAAGATGGCACAATTCTTCGACAAGATGTTATTTCAACTTTTAAAGCACCTTATGCTGATACCTCTGATTATGTCAGAAATATTAGCATTAGCTACGTTGACAGTTCAAGGATTTCTGTTAATGCCCATAACTTACAAGGTAAAGATACTTTAGCTTTAAGTAACAAATTTGTTGACGAAGGTCAAACAAATTCAATCTCATCTGCTATGATTATTGATAACTCAATTACGCGTAACGATGTAGCATCAAATTTCAAATCTCCATATGCTGATACAGCTGATTATGCTCAACATGTTCAAATTCCATATGTCGATAGTACTAGAGTCGCTGTTAATGCCTATCAACTACAAGGTAAAGATACACTTGCTTTTGATTTAAGATATGTTAACGAAAATCAAGCGAATTCAATCACCAATGTAATGCTTGCTAATAATTCAATTACATCAGATAAGATTCAAGACGGCACAATAACCCGTAATGATGTTGTTATAACTTTTAAAGCACCATTTTCTGACACTGCAGATTATGCTCGGTCAACTCCTCCCGTTGGTGTTATTGATAGTGCTCGAATTGCAGTTGATGCTTATAACGCTTTTAAATTACAAGGTAAAGATACAATTGCATTAAGTAACAAGTTTGTTGACGAAGGTCAAACAAATTCAATCTCGTCTGGTATGATTGTTGATGGCACAATTACAAATGCCGATATTTCAACGACAGCGGGCATTACTGATAATAAGATTACCGGCACTGGTTCGCTAGTACAGTTCTTAAATGCTGATTATCTTGACGGTCAACATGGTTCGGCTTTTGCTTTAGTTGGACATACTCATAATTATGTTGACAGTGCTCGTATCAGTACAAATACCTATAAGTTACAAGGAAAAGATACTTTAGCCTTAAGTAATAAGTTTGTTGATGAAGGTCAACTAAATGCAATAACTAATCCTATGATTATTGACAATGCAATAACAACAACTAAAATTCAAGATAGCACAATTCAACTAAGTGATTTAGCGTTCACCCCGGCAATAAGACCATTTACACCACCTATTAATAATGCTGAAATTCAAGATAATGCGATAACTTCTTCAAAAATTCAAGACGGAACAATTCAACCGATAGATTTATCATTCACGCCAGCAATCAGACCATTTTCGCCACCAATCAATGGTTCTGAAATTGCTATTCCCTGTACACTTAGTGCTAATATTGCTCAACCCAATGCTATCTTGAATATTAATAATTCAGGCACCGGTTATGCATTTAAAGTAAATAGTACCAGCGACGCAATTATTGTTGACAATGCAAATGGTGCTGGTGTGGCAGTTAATAATTCTGGACAAGATGGGCTTTTTGTCGGAAATGCAAATTGGTGTGGACTCTATATTGCAAATTCGAATAATGAAGCGATTTATATTGATAGTGCTAACAGCAGTGGAATATTTATAAATAAAGCAGTTGAAAATGGATTAGTCGTTAAAAAAGCAAACAATTCAGGTGTTTATATTGAAAATGCAACTAATGGTTTATCTATTTCAAAAGTTGAAAATAACGGTATTTATATAGACAGTTGTAATTTAAGTGGCTTGGATATCAATCAAGCTGAAAATGGTGTTTCTATAAATAATACTAATTTTGATGCGATTTCAATCCAACAAGCGGGTTATTCAGGAATTTGGGTAAATGAAGCCAATTGGAATGGTTTTGAAGTCAGCCATGCGAACTTAGATGGTCTTTATGTTAATAGCGCTGAGGGAAATGGTGTGTTTGTAAATCATGTAGAAGGAAACGGTTTACATGTTGGTTATGCTAACTATGATGGCATTTATGTTGACAGCGCTGGTGAACGAGGT
>CBFGJZ010000007.1:0-16265 GCA_965649215.1 Caldifarciminota bacterium | reverse complement strand
AACTTAGATGGTCTTTATGTTAATAGCGCTGAGGGAAATGGTGTGTTTGTAAATCATGTAGAAGGAAACGGTTTACATGTTGGTTATGCTAACTATGATGGCATTTATGTTGACAGCGCTGGTGAACGAGGTGGCTATTTTGCTAATTACAATAACGATCACTATACATTAGAAGTTATTAATAATTCTGGAACCGGTTCTGATATTAAAGGAATTTATATTCAAGGACATGGTTTTGCTACGGGTGGGTGGGCGACTTCTATCCAAGATAGTATTTGTTTTGCCACGATAAATCCCAATCAAGAAATTATGATATCTGGTACTTCTAATCTTGAGAATGGCATTGCCTTTATCTCTTTACCAGATAAAATTCAAAAAGTGCTATCTGAAAAAATTCCAATAAAAGTTATTATTACCCCGAATTCAGAATGCAATGGTCTTTATGTTACTAATAAATCAACAGCAGGATTTATGGTAAAAGAATTAGCAAACGGTCGCGCTAACGCAAGTTTCGATTGGCTATTAATTGGTCGGCTTAAGAACAATGAGCAAACTCCTAATATTTCTCGAATAATGAAGAAACATAAACAAGACACAAGAAACCTGAGAATAAATCAAAAAAACCCCTTGACAAAATAAATAAAAATGTTATAGTTTAGTGAAAGGAGTAAAAATGATATATAGATATCTTGTCCTATTTTTAGTAGGGATGTTTGCTATCTCTTATAGCCAATATTCATGTCCGTGGAATACTTTTAGTAATGGAGGAGGTACCTTAACTTCAACTGATTTTCAAGGTCAAGCAACGATTGGTCAAACTGCAATCGGAAATCTTTCTTCATCAAATATTTTAGCGAAAATTGGGTTTTGGTATCCTTTACCTTTAACCGGCATCACTGAACAAAAAGACGATGAAATTTTCAATACTAATTCACTAATAACAAAACTTTATAATGCATTTCCCAATCCATTTAAATCACAAACTACTATTCGTTACTCCTTATCAAATTCTAGTAAACTCTCTCTCGTAATCTACGATGCATCAGGTCGGATTATTAGAAAGCTTATAAATCAGGAAATCCCAGCCGGTATTTATACGATTAATTGGAATGGCACAGACGATCGGGGACAGAAAATAGCAAGCGGTATTTATTTTTATAAATTACAGACGCCCGATCATTGCCAAGTTAAAAAACTCTTATTGCTTTAATAGAAAAAAGATAAGTTAGTAAGTTTAAATCTAAATATTAGTTAGAACGAAGAAAAATATCTTAATATTCTTAAGTGAACAGTCATTTTATGTTAGCCCTTCAAATCCCTATTAATGGTATCCAGATAAATTTCTCATAAATATTCATATTTTGAAACAAATATAACTAACTCAAAGATAAAAATAGTAAGTTAGAAAAGCTCAAAAAACTATTTATAAAATTTGCACTTCAGTGCAATTTTTTGCATCCTTTATGTTTACATCTTCAATTAAATCTTAATATATTTAGTGGCATGATTTTTGCATTTCATTTTATAGTATATATGTTCGTTCAAAATTTATTGACATAATGATAGTAATAATTTATAATTAAACACAAATGTTTTTTTTATTAATCATTACCATAATCTTTATTGGGTATGGGGTAATTGAGTATCGCTGGCATTTAAAAAATGTCAGAAAGATACCTATTCGTATTGAAGTAAATGGTACTCGTGGTAAATCATCAGTTACTCGATTAATCGCAGGTGGAATTCGAGCGAGTGGTCGCAAAGTTATTGCCAAAACAACAGGTACAAAACCAAGATTTATAATTTCTGATAAAGAAGAAATACCTATTAAACGATTAGGCAAACCTAATATTGGCGAAGAATTAAAAATATTTCGTCAAGCAGTCAA
Organism: Caldifarciminota bacterium; assembly: GCA_965649215.1. Classification (GTDB taxonomy): domain Bacteria; phylum Hydrothermota; class Tepidihabitantia; order Tepidihabitantales; family CAIPLT01; genus JAGXRL01. The sequence continues at coordinate 14,377 of CBFGJZ010000007.1, read as the reverse complement.
ATATAATCCTGAAGTTATAGTTATTGAATGTATGGCTTTAGTTCCTCATTATCAATGGATTCATACCCATCGATTGATAAAATCTACGCATAGTGTAATTACCAATGCTCGCGCTGATCATCTTGATGTTATGGGACCAACTGTTCGTGATGTCGCTAAATCATTATCTAATACAATTTCAAAAAATGCAAAATTCTTTACTGCGGAAAATATCCATCTTGACATTTTCAAAAAGAACGCATTGAAAGCAAATTCACAGGTTTTTGTTGCTGATGCCCAAACCATTAGTGACGACGAAATGAAAGGTTTTAATTATATTGAACATAAAGAGAATGTTGCTTTAGCTCTTTTGGTTTGTGAAAATTTAGGTATTGACCGTAAAACGGCTCTTTTGGGTATGTATCGCGCTAATCCTGACCCTGGTGTTATGAGAATTTACACAATTCGTGAGAACAATAAACAGATGCGATTAATTAATACTTTAGCTGCAAATGATCCTGATTCAATATACCTCTTATGGCAAAAAGTAAATCATTTAGCACCAGAAAAGATTGTCTTAGTAAATTGTCGTGATGACCGTGCGGATCGCTCAATTCAGTTAGGAGAACTGACCGCATCAAAATTTCAGGCCGATTGGTTTGTTGCAACAGGTTTTCTAACTTCTGCATACATTCGAAAAGCAACAAGCTTAGGAATGCCCAAAGGAAAAATTGTAGATTTAGGTGAAAAAACCCCTGCTCAAATTTACAATAAAGTTCTTGAATTAGTAAAAAATGATGCCTTAGTATTTGCGACCGGTAATACAGTTGGTTTTGGCGAAACAATAATACAATATTTTGCCTCAAAAGGCGGCGAAATTGAATATTAGTAAAGGATTGAAGATATGATCATAGAAACTATTGGTTTGGGAATGTTAGCTAGTCTTTTTTTAACTGAAACCATTGGTTTAGCAGCTGGTGGTATTGTTGTACCGGGATATATTGCTTTATATTTTACCGAACCTTTTCGAATTATTGCTACTGTACTTATCGCAATCATCACATTTATATTAACGAAACTCTTAGGTAAAATTATGTTATTATTTGGAAGACGCTTATTGGTAATTACAATTCTTTTAGGTTATCTGATTGGGTATGCAGTACGTCTCTTTCCACCGATTTATTTCAGTGATTTAAAACTTGACATCACAACCATTGGATATGTTATCCCAGGTTTAATTGCTTATTGGATGCATCGACAAGGTATAATTGAAACCATCACGACTATGACCATAGCAGCAGTCCTTACTCGTTTGATAATAATTGTTATTTCAAATGGTAGTATCTCAATTATGTAGGAGCGTTATGAAAAAACGTGAAGGGAAAGTAGGTCGAATTGTTTTAATTATCTTTGCAATCATTTCGCTCGTCTTTTTAATCTTAACTTTCGCTAGTAAACACAATGTGCGTCCTAGGAATTATGAGCTAAGATTAAAAGCAAGTCAAATATGTTACGAAGCAATGCAGAAAATTAAACAAGAACGGCTTCGACTGAATATTCCAATTGACATTATTAATGATCCTAACGAAACTGGTATCATAGGTGAACAATACACTCCAATTACCATTGATCGAACCGATCTGTCGTCTGTGTTAACTTCAACCAATCCTAATTTTGCTGCGGTTATGATAGAATTATTATCAAATTTAAAAATAAAGGATGGCGACACCATCGCAGTAGGTATTGATGGCTCTTATCCAGCTTTAAATTTAGCATTATTTTCGGCTCTGCGAGTTATGAATATAAAACCAATTATTATCTCGACTTTAAGTTCCGCCATGTGGGGCGCAAATCATATTAATCTAACATGGTTAGATATGGAACAAATATGTCGAGGGCAGGGAATTTTTACCTATCAATCGATTGCTGCTACACTCGGTGGCGAAGATGATAATGGTCGCGGTTTTAGTCCTGAAGCCCGAGATGCGTTGATTAAGACAATTAATAAGTACAATATTAAACTCATTCATACCGATGATTTGTCTTCTAATATAAAAGAAAGACTTTCAATTTACCACACTACTCATAAAATAAAAGCATTTATTAATATTGGTCGTTCTATCGCCAATCTTGGTGAACATCGTTTACATCTACCAACAGGCCTAATAAGAAATAAGCCAAAGAATCTCAGTGGTGATTTTGTGATACTGACCATGCTTGAGAATAAAGTACCTGTCATAAATATTACTGATGCTAATCGGTTAGCATCGAAATATCATTTGCCAATTGCTCCAATTCCTTTACCTCCTGTTGGTAAAGGTAGTATGTTTGTGGAAACTAAATATTCTCAAACCATCGCAGCTATATTTGCAATTCTACTTATTATTATTCTATATTTTGTCATCCGTTATGATTTAGAATATTATTTAACTAAGAAAACTAATAATAACAATTAATAAAGATTGGAGAGATGATGAACAATAAATATTTATTCTTATCTTTAATGATAAGCTTATTGTTGATACCTAAGTATATATCTGCTCAAAATCAACCAATTGAAATCAAAAAAGTTTCATCACGAACTGTAATTAGTGTTATTAAAAGAGTTGAACAAGAATATTATTATGTAACTAAAAACCAACCTTTCGAAATGAGTGTTAATGGACCAGCATGGCTTAGAATTTACACTCGACTACTTTGGCACCAGGATATGGCAAAGACACAAACTTATAAGTTAGTAGTGAGTGAAAATGAACAAGACAAATTATTAACTTTTATCTCCGAACTATCAAACACGGCGCTGGGTGCGCAAAAACAGCGCTACAGCAAGTGGCGTTCTTTCTATATTGAAGTACCACAAGGAAAAAATAACTATAAAATAAGTCTTGTAGAAGCAAAATCTGAAACTGTCGCAATCCGAGTTAGCTTTGAAAAACCCGTTGATTATCACAAAATTATACCAGATGTTAAGTTTCGAGAATTACAATTTGTTGATAAAGAACGTATTACTAATTATTATGAAGTAACTGATAAAACTCCGGTTAAGGTAAAAATTGAAGGACCCGCAACATTACGAGTAACTTGCCGTCTTAATTATGACTATACTCTAGAAGGCAAACAAAACTATACTATTTCTGCGACAGTGAGTGGAAAAGAATGGCAAGCCAAAACATTTCGCACTTCAAAATCACAAACTGGCCTTTACAAAAATGCATCTGATTTAATTCCGTCCATCCCGCATAATATGTATCTAGATATACCACCTGGCATCTATCTTATAGAATTCAAACTCAAAGGTGGCTTAGGAAAATCCGCGTCATTACATTTTGCTGTAAAACCAAAAGCACAATATGAATAGAAAATTCTACCATTTACACATGATCAGAGTGTTATTATTTATTGTCGCATTCGTAAACATTCCGACAATCATTTGGTCTGCTAATATTATATCATTTAAACAATCTCCGCGCATAAATTGGGATATGCATGTTGAGTATGATGACAATATTTTTCTTTATTCTCAATCCTATCTTAATGATTTTATAAGTCAAAATCGTGCCTATCGATTCCCCTTTCGCACATATGATGATCTAATTACTCGCTTAAATTTGAATCTCCAACTTCCTTACCAAATCAATAAAAAACGTAACAATCTATCAATCAATTATCGACAATATCTTTATTTAATGAATACTCAGAAATCTTATCAATTAATATCGCTAAGTAACTCATATCAAATCTCTAAACCAATTAGTTTTCAAATTGGTTATTTATTCTTGCCTAATTACTTAATTCGTTACTATCGTAATCCCCTGGGAACGAGTACTGATTATATCGGTTGTATTTTTAATGAACATCTTTTTTCTTTTAATCTTCGTTATCGGCTATCTAAAATAACAGTTTCGCCATTTTTCCAATACGAAATCAATGATTATATTAAAAATTTTAATTATTATGATGGTTCTGCTCTTAGATATGGTATAAATACAACTTTACGATATTTAAATTTTGTTGATATTAGCTTAAAATTAATGCGAAAACAGTTATCAGCACAAGGTCCAATCCCTGATATTTCGTATAATGAAAACAAATATTCAATCAATCTAATCCCTAATTTCCTAACTTCTCTCTTTAATATTAATCTTGGATTTGAATATAGTAAAAGATACTTTACAACTGAAAATCCATTTGCTATTGATCCATTTCATGCTGGCCGAAGCGACCATAAATATAATTTAAACTTCCGTTTTACATATAATATTTCAAAAAATTTCCAATTATTTATTGGTTATGAAAACGAACAGCGCAAAGTCAATACCCCCTATCAAGTTGACATTGAAGAAATCAAAGACTATAATAACAATAAATACATTTTGGGAATTAAATTCAATCCCCGAAATATTTTTGAGATGACACAAACAAGTAACATTGAAATTGAAAAGGAATAAAAAAATGTTTATAAAAGATAAATATTTTATTAAAATACTTTCTTTTGTCTTATTATCACTATTACTTCATTGTGGCGAACCTCAAATTATTGAATCTAAATTTACAATCATTTCAGAAACTTCTAATCCTGGTTATCCGCAATCGCTTGTCATAAAAGAATTACACAACCAAAGATTAGCATTTGTTGCTTCAGGTCAAGCGGGATTAGTTATTTATAATGTTGATAATCCTGAACAACCGACTATAGTTGGACAATGGATGGATACTTTAAATTCCTGTTGGTCAGTAACGCTTTTTGAAAATTATGCTTATCTATCATGCGGTCGTAAACTTTTAGTAAGGCTTGAAATAGTCAGAACCGATAGTATAATTACTAATTATGAAATCTTATCAGGTATAATTCTAATTGGTTATGCTTATCAAAACGCAGTTATTGATACAAATCTTATTTGTATTGCTGGCCGAGAACGCTTCTTTATCCTTAATATCACTGATCCAAACTGGCCCACTTATGCATATCTTAATTTCCCTAACAATGCTCGCAGTCTTTTTGTTGTCGATTCTATTGCCTATTTAGCTTGTGAGCAACTAGGTGTTTATACGATAAAAATAAAATCAACTCCACAAGTATCTGCTGAAATCCTTGGTAGTTGCGATACGCCCAGTAATGCTCGTCATCTTTTTATTCGTGATACCCTTTGTTATGTCGCTGATGGACGCAATGGTTTGGTGGTCTTAAATATCCGTAATCCCCAATCGCCATTTCAAGTTGGTAATCTTAAAGTAGATGGTTATGCTCAGAATGTTTATGTCAAAGACACTCTTGCTTATCTTGCCTGTGGCGATGGTGGTTTGAAAATTGTCAATATCAAAAACCCTACCCAACCTTTATTAATTGAAACCGTAAAAACCAATTATGCCAAAGGTGTATATGTAACTATAGACAATTTAATCTATGTTGCAGACCGTGACCGGGGCTTACTAATTGTAAAATATGTTGAATAATAACATGAAAAATATCATCTTTTTTATTGTTATAAGTATTTTTACTACTATCGGCTGGGCAGTAACAAATATAAAATCACCGATTCCTTTAAGTACCTTAACTGATTTTACCTGTCAATATCAAGCACCGAATTATCTAAAAATAGAAACCAAAATTGCAGATGACATTTTATTACAAGATGAGATAACCGATTTAATAGTTGACGAGTTTGTTAATTCCGATAATTACCTCATCTATCAATCAAAATTAATTACTACATCTTCTGAGGACATTGAATTAAAAATAGTTGCCATTGACTCCGTAACTATACCCATCTCAAAATATCCAGAGATAAATAACGCTGATGAATCTCAACATCTTCCCTTTGCATATTTCGGCAAAAGTGGGATAATGCATGGTCTAAAAGTTATGCCGTTGATTGTGCGTCAATATCGATATGACAAAAACAGTCATTCTCTTGTTAGTTATAAAAATATTGAAATTGAACTTAAATCTAACAATAATTTCGATGCGTATCGCGATCACCTTTTCATTTCACCAAGTTGGTCGCAATTTTTCCAAAATACGATTTTAAATTATCAAGCTGATGAAACGATGACTTTTTCTTCTGGTCTACCCAAAGGCTACCTTATAATCGTAACTGATGCACTTTATAATACAATTTTACCATTTGCTCAATGGAAAAATCAAAAAGGTTGGACAGTAACGGTGAAACGCAAATCAGAAATTGGAACGACTTCTGCTGCTATCAAAAACTACATTGCTCAAGCTTATGCAACTTGGACCCCAAAAATTGAATATGTCTTATTAGTCGGCAATGCCACGGATATTCCTCCAATCTCAAGTAGCCAGACTGTTGGTGATCATTTATACGCCTGCGTTGACGGTGATGATTTATATCCTGATTTGTTTGTAGGTCGTTTTCCCACTAGTAGTACTTCAGAATTATCAGTAATGGTTGCTAAATCTATCGGTTATGAACAATCACCTCATCTTGCGGACACTTTGTGGTATAAACGAGCTTTAATGGTTGCTACCACCTATCAATCATCCGGTGTACCAGTTTGGACTGCCCTTGTTACTAAAAGATGGGTACGTAATCTTCTTATTAATCATAATTACTATCAAGTCGATACAGTTTTTCATCCGCCAATATCAAATGGTGTTGGCGTTATCGATACAATCATCAATCGTGGAGTTACTTTTGTCAATGGTCGGGGTTGGGGCAATCGAGAAGGATGGAGTTATCCCTATTTTAAATTCCAAGATGTTGCTAATCTTAACAATGGCTGGAAATTACCAATTGTAACAAGCTTTTATTGCGCCACAGGTAATTTTACGGCCACAACAAATTTTGGCACAACCTGGCTTATTGCTGGCAGTCCCACTCAACCCCGCGGGGGTGTTGCATTTTATGGACCAATTTATGCGACAACTTCAACACGCTTTAATAATTGCCATGATTATGGAGTTTATTTTGGCATTTTTGAAGAAGGCATCACTAATCTTGGTCCTGCTTTATTCCGTGGCAAAATTGAAATGCTCAACAATTTTCCAATGGCATCAGACACTCTTGCTTTAACAACTCATGTTTGCACTTATAATATTTTAGGGGACCCATCATTAGAAATGTGGTATGGTACAACCCCAAAACAATTTGTGGTAAATTATCCTAATCAACTACCAATTGGTAGTTCTCAATTAACCATATCCGTACAAAATAGCAATAATCAGCCTGTTGCCAACGCATTAGTTTCAATCTTCAAAAACAATGAAGTTAAACAGATAAGTTATACTAATGAAAGTGGTTTGGCTTTGTTTAATTTTCTAACTCAAACTCAAGATACTCTATTTGTCACTGTAACCAAACACAATTTCTTACCCCATCGAGGTAATGTCCAAATAATTCCAAGTGCCTTATATGTTGGTTATTATAACCATAGTGGTAGTATCATTGCTGGCCAAACAAATAATATAATGATCTCACTAAAAAACTATGGTACTACTCAAACTGCATATAATACTTTTGCTACCCTTCGCAGTTCAGACAATTATATAACAATATTAGATTCGACTAAGTCATTTGGTGATATTGCACCTAATCAAATCAGTATAAATGGACCATTCCAATTTATTGTTGCCACCAATTGTACGAATAACCATCGTATTAACTTTCAAATTGCCATTACTAGCACATCTAATAGTTGGCAGGCAGGTTTTAACGGCATAGTTCGCAGTGCTGAATTATCGTATAAAAGTCATTCTGTTGTCGATGGTAATAATAATATTTTAGAACCCAATGAAACTGCTAATCTGATTGTTAAAGTTTATAATCGCGGTCTGGAAAATATTTCTAATGTTTCCGCAATTTTACGGAGTGCTAATCCTTATGCAATACAAGTGTTAGATTCAATTGGTTACTATGGTACAATTAATGTCGGTGATTCTATTCAAAATTCATCTGATTACTTTACAATCCATGCTGCATCATCATTAGCAATTGGTCGTAAAATATATCTACAATTAGTTTTACGAAATTCAAGTTATGAAAGAATCGTTGAATTTCCAATCACAATTGGCAATATCAATTTTACTGCTCCATTAGGTCCTGATCAATATGGTTATTGGGCATATGATAATATGGATCTTGCATATGCTGAATGTCCTACTTATAATTGGATTGAGATCGATCCAAACTACGGCGGGAGTGGAACACGACTCTCAATGCCCAATAATTCAATTCGCGTTATAAATTTACCTTTCACTTTTAAATATTATGGCAATAACTATAATCGGATTTCTATTGCTTCGAATGGCTATATGGCAATGGATTCTACTTGGATTATTGATATGTATAATTGGTCAATTCCTTCTCCCATGGGTCCGCCCGCATTAATTGCTCCATTTTGGGATTATTTCCATCCCGAGACACTCTCTTCATCAGGGATTTATTATCATTATGATGCTGCTAATCATCGTTTTATTATCCAATGGTCCCGAATTCATCATATGCATGGCTTTCGAAATCCCTATCCTGCTGAACAACAAACTTTTCAAGTACTTCTCTTAAATCCGACTTATTATCCAACTCGAACCGGTGACGGTCCGATTATCTTTCAATATCATACTGTGTTTAATGACGATTCTGCGTCAGTGGATTGTCACAATTATGCCACAGTTGGCATTGAAAGCCCAAATCTTTTAGACGGTATTGAATACACTTTTGCAAATCACTACCCCTCTGCTGCTGCAATTATTGAACCCGGTAGAGCAATAAAATTCACAACCAATCCACCCGATACCTTTACTGCAATAAAAGAACTCAATCATTATGTTATTAATAATCCCAAGTTCTTCTCAATCTTTCCTAATCCGATAAAATCTTATACTAATTTTTATTATTCATTATCTCATGATGGTATGGTAAGTCTAAAAGTATATGATATAACTGGCAAAATAAAGTTAAATTTGATAGACAATAAATATCATTCTGCTGGCCAATATCAACTTAAATGGCAGAACCAAAAAATACCTGCTGGTATCTATTTTGCCATACTATCAATTAAAAACAATGATAATAAAGTTAATCAGAAAATAAAAATGATTTTGAATTAAAATGGAGTAATAGATATGTATAAAAAAATATTATTTATAATCGCCCTATCTGGGTTAGTAATAATACCTCAAGTAATTGCAGTTAATTGGCGTGGTACTGCTTTAGCACCTAACACAACTTTAGGTTGGATTGTTGCCAATGATACCGGTTTAGTAAAACACACTCCCAATTGTGGTTTAAGTTGGCAGAATCAAAGTTTTACTTCACAACGCTATTATTTTGATATTTTTGCCCTTAATAGTCAAAAGTGTTGGATTGGTGGTAATGAAGGATTTATCTTCTACTCGCCAAATGGGGGCCAAAATTGGTATCGTCAAGCAATGGGATTATCCAAATGGGCAGCGCGAGTATTTTTCATAAATGATACCGTGGGTTGGGCTGCATGTGGTGAAGCCATCGTTGCCAAGACTATTGCCGGTAGCGAGACTACTTTTAGTTTTTCAACTTGGGAAGGAGTTTTCTTACCCAACCCACCATTTTCAGCTGATTCTTGTGATATTTACGGAATTCATTTCATTGATGAAAATCGCGGATGGTTTTGTGCTGGCCGTTATCCTGAATATGACCCTGTTGCTGGTGAAACCGTATATGTTAAAGGACAGGGCTATATTGCTCGTACTATTGATGGTGGTGGAAATCCCAATACTTGGCAACTTCTCAAAAGAGATACGATATACGACTTTTTTGATATCAAATTTATTGATTCACTACATGGTTGGGTAGTTGGTGGTAATGACCGTAATAATCAAGCGGTTATTATGAAAACCAATGATGGTGGTCTGAGTTGGCAAAATGTCCCGATTCCTTATCAAGCACACTACCTACGGGCATTAAAATTTGTCGGTTCTACGCATGGCTGGGCAGTTGGTCGAAATGGCACTATCCTTCATACTTCGAATGGAGGTAATACTTGGGTTATCCAACAAAGTAATGTTGATACTACATTATTTGATGTAGATTTTGCCGACACTCTGCACGGTTTAATTGCTGGAAACGGTTTTGTTTTATACACGCATAATGGTGGAGCAAATTGGTATATTGCCAATGTTGGCATTCAAGAACAAAATTTTCTAATGTCTCAAAATATCTCTAATGAAATTATTGTGAAACCTAATCCGTTTCGCACTCAAATAAACTTTATCCTCAATCAAGCTAACCCAAATCAATCGGTTCAAATCTTTGATATTTCGGGAAAACATATTAAGACATTAGACTATCAAAATAATATTTTGGCGTGGAACGGAACTGATACTTATAATAAACAAGTTGCCTCAGGAATCTATTTAGCAATAATTAAAGTCAAAGATAAATACTATATGAAACGTATCATTTATCAAAAATAAGAAGGAGCAACAATAAAAATGAAAAAGAGTTCTTTTCTATTTATCCTCTTGATAAATATAATTCTTATCAATACGCTATTTGCATACTATGGTGCAAAATATCTCATCATCGCACCTGATAATTTTGTCTCCGAACTACAACAATTTGCGGATTGGAAAACCAAAAAAGGTATTAAAACAATGATTGTCCCTTTATCTGTAACTGGCAGTTCTGCGTCGCAAATTAAGAATTATATCTTAAATGCTTATAATAACTGGCAAATAAGACCTGAATATATTTTGTTAGCAGGACATGGCAGTGTTTTAGCTACTTCAGGTTCATCTGATGATTATTTTGCAGATATGGGTGGTAGTTATTTAATTGAACTCAGTATTGGTCGATTACCAGCTAGTAATCTTGATCAACTAAGAAATATTGTAAATAAAACATTGAATTATGAAAGATATCCCTATCTTACTGATACATTATGGTTTCGTAAAGGTATGACGATTGTGCGAGAAGACTATTCGGGTTATCCGCCAACACAATATCCTGATACTTATTACTGGGAAAATGCTCGTTATGTATTTACGCAATGGTTACGCAATGGTTATGTCTATGTTGATTCTTTATCAAAAAATCGTGGCCATTCCAGTACTGATATTGTAAATGGCATTACAGATGGTCGAGCCTATGTCTTATTTCGTGGTCAATCTACAACCAACTGGTGGACACCTTTTTCAACTGAACCCAATAATTGTAATAACGGCTACAAACTACCTGTCGTAGTCTCTGGCACTTGTGCCACAATGAGCCTATCCAGCACTGGTTATGCCGCTGACCGATTTATCAATGCAGGCAGTGTTACAACACCGAAAGGTTCAGTTGGATTTTTTGCTTCTACAATGACTAGTTCAGGTTCTGGTTTAGCAATGCAACGCGGTACCGTCTCGGTTGGATTTTTCCGCTCCGTATTTGAAGATAAAGTTTATGCGATGGGTGATGCTGCTAAAAGAGCAAAATTCATTCTTGATTCTATACAACCGGCTGGATATTCTTCGGATCGTTACCGTGAATGGAATCTTTTTGGCGACCCAACCTTACAATTATGGACCGATGCTCCCAAACCCATGCTGGTTCTTTACGATTCCGTTATTCCCTCGACTCAAAGTAGTCTTCAAATTACTGTCCGCAATCAAAACAACAATGCGGTTCCTAATGCATTAGTATGTCTGCGTATGGACACCATAATTTACACTTGGGGTTATACTAACATGCAAGGTCTCATCAATCTTTCATTCACACCTCAAGCAAGTGGTATTATGGATATCACGGTGACCGCCCCTAATTATATACCTTTTGAAAATACAATCCGTTTTATACCGGCTAATCAACCCTATATAAATATTGTTTCTTATAATTTTACAGAACAACTGGGAAATAATGATGGCAAAATAAATCCCGGCGAACAAATTCAATTATCAGTTATTTTACGCAACGACGGTAATATCAACGCTCCTAATGTACAGGCCTATTTAAGAACCAATAATCCATATATTACAATTCAAGACAGTCTTTGTGAATACGGTACGATTGCAGTTGGGGAAAGTGTTATCTCCCAACAAATTTATCGTTTTTGGGTCTCTTCTAACTGTCGTAACAACGAACAGATTACTTTCCAACTGCATATCCAAGATGCTCAAGCTCGCGTTTGGGATAGACAGATTAATACTATAGTCTATGCAGGTAAAATCAACTTAACATCAGTCAGTGTTATTGACCCACCTCCAGGTGGTAATAACAATTCAACTATTGGACAAAATGAAGCTATAAAATTAACCACTAACATTACAAATATTGGTGAAAATCTCAATCGCGTCAGTGCCATTTTAAGAACAACATCACCTTATATTTCGATCACTGATTCCCAAGCTGGTTTTGGCAATATTCTGCATAATGCATCAGCAAGTAATAGCCAAGACCCATTTGCCATAGTTGCCAGCCCGACCTTACCAAAAAACTATCCAATATCTTTAACTATGTTCTTAATCGGTAATGGTGGTACCTATTACTATCGCGATACGATTAATTTCATAATTGTTTCCGAGAATGGTTCTACAAATGACCCAACCGGTCCTGATAACTATGGCTATTGGGCATATGATAATACTGACTCTCTTTCGGGTCAAGCACCTACCTATAACTGGTTTGAAATTGGACCCGGTGGACCAGGTAGCTTAATTTTGGAAATTACCAATCAAGATGCTGCCGTGACAACTTTACGCTTGCCATTTACTTTCAAGTACTATGGACAAAATTATGATTCAATATCTGTATGTTCAAATGGATTTTTAGCGATGGGTCGCACTTCGTATCGTTTCGGTAATAACACAACGCCAATACCTGACACTTCTGGCCCTGCCGCAATGATTGCACCACTTTGGTGTGATCTTGACCCATCTTTAGCAGGCGATATTTATCAATATTACGATGCTACCAATTATCGTTGGATTGTTGAGTTTTATCAAGTACCGATGTATAATCAAGCTACTAATATCTTCACTTTCCAAACCATCCTTTATAATCCAATTTATTACCCTACCCCAACCGGTGATGGGATAATAGAATTTATTTACCATACCTTTAATAATCCGTCGTCAGTTACAGTTGGTATTGAAAATCAACCGCAAACAATTGGTATTCAATATATGCGTAACAATGTCTATAATCCAACATCCGCTTTTCTAACCAACGGCCGAGCAGTCAGATTTAGCACTCAATCACCCAATAATTTAAATTCACCATGGATAACTTTGAATAATGGCATTATCAATGATTCACTTTATGGTAATAATAATGGCATCCCTGAACCAAATGAGATTGTCGATTTTGTAATGTATCTCCAAAATCGCAGTAATATTAGTGCTTCTAATGTTTCTGCAATTATTCGCAGCCTTGACGGCAATGTTATAATTACTGATTCAATAACTAATTTAGGCACAATTTCACCTTCGGCAATTGTAAATAATTTAAGCGATCCGTTCCGTTTTCAAGTTGTCAGTAATCCGACTGACTCAATTTTAGATTTTATCTTACAGATTAATGCAACAAACTATTCTGCGGTTGTATACTTTTCAATTCCAATGTTAATCTATAATGCGATTTTAGAAACAACTGCCCAACCCTTATTAATATCTCAGCTTTATCAAAATGCACCCAATCCTTTTAGCAATTTAACTCAAATTAAATACACTTTACCAACTGCTCAAAATGTCCAGTTAAAAATCTATAACAGTGTTGGTACGCATATTAAAACTCTTGTTAATCAATATCAAAATGCTGGTGAATACATAATAAATTGGGATCGCACTGACTTTCGCAATCAAACTGTACCTAAAGGTATCTATTTTTATACTCTCATCACAGAGAATAAAAAACAGAGCCGTAAAATGGTAATTTATTAATCAATTTTTTAAGAAAATAAAGTGAAATATCCAATAATTTTAAGCATCATAATTTTAAGCACAACCCAACTCTTAGCAGTCGACCCCGCATATCGAACTTATGGCCAGATGGTCGATGAAATGATAAACATTGCCGTTAATTATCCTACCATTACTCGACTTCATACGATTGGTTATACAACAGGTTTTAATTTACCAATTCTGGCAATGAAAGTATCAGATAATCCGCAACTCCAAGAAGATGAACCGCGCCTTTTATATAATGGAGTTCATCATGCCTGTGAAATTATCGGTGTTGAGATATGCATGGCAATACTGTGGGATTTAGTTACTAAGTATGGTACTGATTCATTAGTAACAAATGCGGTTAATAATACAGAAATTTGGGTTGTCCCAATGGTCAATCCTGATGGTCATTATATCACCCGTTCCAATATTGATACTTTATGGCGTAAAAATTGCCGAGACAATAACCAAAATGGCATTTGGGATAGTGGCGACGGCGTTGACCTTAACCGCAATTATGATTTCTTATGGAAT
>CBFGJZ010000006.1:0-81192 GCA_965649215.1 Caldifarciminota bacterium | reverse complement strand
ACCGCACACATAACCAGAGTATGCGCCATATTGCCTTTAGCTAAATAACTCCACATTAGCACCATTGCCGTGCAGGGCGCAACCCCGAGTAATATCATACCTGCGCGATACTGTTGAGCAGTTTCAAATGGAATATATTTCTTAAAAACAACACTTAAAAAAAGCCAGGCAAAAAATGCCATTGTAAATGGTTTAATTGCCCAGTTAGCAATCAAAGTTGCCATAATCGGTTTGGGTGTGCGACCAGCGGCAATAACCCGCTTAAAATCAATCTGCACCATAATCGGATATATCATCCAGAATAAACATATCGCAATTGGGATTGATACTTTAGCGACTTCAAAATTACTTAAAGTCGTTGATATTTGGGGAAAAATCCGACCCAGACCAATGCCGATTGCAATACATAATAAAACCCATAAAGTCAGATATTTTTCCCAGATGCCAAGACCTTTGGATTTTTGAGTATCATCCATAATCACTCCTTAGAAGCTATGCTATCCATAACAGATAAATACCGCCTAAGATTACTAAAACGCCGCAGACTTTTTTGACAATTTTTATGCCATTGGATTTTTCGCTCCAGTGCAGGTAATGCTCGATGATTTCCGTAAAAGTGCCTGCGGCAACAATGATTGAGCAATGACCAAGACCATAAATTAAGAGTAAAAAGATTCCATAAAAGAGACGGGTTGATGCGATGCTAAATGTCAAGGCAAGCATTGGCGCCATATAAGCAAATGTGCAAGGTCCTAAAGCAATGCCAAAAACAAGTCCTAAAACGAACGATGCGAGCAAACCCCGTTTTTTAAGTCCTGGTTGAGCGGCGTTACTTAAGAATGGTAATTTTATGATTTCTAAAAGATAGAGACCGACAATAAAGAATATCACGGCAACGATATAATTGCCATATTTGCCAACATCGCCAAGCATCCTGCCCATTAAGCCGGTTATTATTCCAATTATCGCGATTGTGACAAGAATACCCAGCGAAAATAAGGTTGCGAGCCAGAATGCGCGTTTGGTTGATGTGGTTTCCTGTCCTGAGATAAATCCGACAATCAAAGGAATGCTTGCTAAATGGCACGGGCTTAAAAGAATACTTAAAACACCCCAGAGAAAAGAGCCGAGAATTGCAATGACCGGCACACCTTGAATCGTATTGGTTAACCAGGTAAAGATTGCAGTTAACATTACTCAACGTCCAGTTCAATCAGTTTTTTTATGATATCTTCTTTGGAGAGATAACCCTCGTGACGCCAAACCTCGGTACCGGTTTTATCAAAGAAAATCTGAGTCGGAATGACCCGCACCTTATATTTACTGGATAATTCCCGATTTTCGTAAATATCCAATAAAATTATGTTTGCCTTACCCTGATATTCTTTTTCTAGTTCGGCAAAAATCGGTTTCATCATTTTGCAAGGAACGCAAGTTGCTGAGCCCAAATCCAAAACAGTTGGCATACCATTCTTTAGTGCTTTATTTAAAGGATTTTCTGGTTTTGATGCTCGTTGTTCTTTTAACCATTGCTCATTTCTTGTAATATGAGCTTTGGTAATCAATTCATCTATTAACTGAGGGAAAAGTTCACCTTGTTTTTGGTGAGCTAAGTAATTTTTAATATCATTTTTGACCTGGTCAAGAGTCATTCCCCGCATCTGATTGATATTAGCATTATAAAATGCTTGAATTTCTTGGTCTGATACTTTTATTTTCTTGGTAAAATCAATAATGTATCGGTTAATTGCTTCGTCCTTGTGTTGTTCGGAATCGCTAATATAATCAAGACCTTTATTGAATCCTTGTCGCACCGCTTCTTGATATAATAATTCTCGAATAATGAGTTGTTCTAAAAATCCTTCCTTATCATTTTTGTATTGTGCCTTGAATTGGTCGGGCATGGTTTGATACACTTTGTCTAAATAATTTTTGGTGATTGGAAAATTATTGACTACTGCCAAAGTGTTTTTATCGAGCTGAGCTAATTGCGGTTTGATTGGTTCGGATAGACTTTCATAAATAGCTCCTTCTAGTACCGGTATTGTTTCTTGTGCGAGACTATCGGTTTTTATTATTGCTGGTTTTACTATTGATTTAGTTTGATTGCTCTTTTTCACAATGATTACTACCACGATTAAGATTAGGATGATTACAATTATCCATTTACTCCAGTTTTTTTTCATTACAATGTCCTTTCGTATTTTTAATATTATTTACTATCAGTTATCCTAAAAAAACAATATAAGTCGCAATATTGCAATATATTATTCTACTTTTGTTTTCTATTTAACTTGTCATCTTGTTATATAAAGATTCAAGTTTAATATGAAATGTCTCTTTTATGTTTGTTTCAAAATCATGAAGCGGTCGCAAAGGAATTAAATCCATTACCTCATTGGGCGACAACTCTGATTCAAAGAGTGTTTTTAATGCACCGGTCACCATCTTTTCAATACTAGTTTTAGTTTCCATTTCAGTTAATCCAAATTTTTGAGCAATTTCTTTGAGTTCATTGAATTGAAACCAGAAATAGGTCGGACCCATACTAGTTAATATTGCATAGGCTTCTAATTTTTCTTCAGCAACCTCTGGACATTCACCTAATAACTTAAAAAGACTAATTAGTTCATTTTTTTCTGCTTCGGTTATTGTCTTTGAATAACAGACTGGATTATAACCAGTGTTGATTATTGATGGTGCATTAGGAATCATTCGGATAATCCTTGAAAAACCATTTAAACTCTCAGATATTTTTGCAATTGAAAATCGTGGTGCTAATGAAACAAGAATTGAGTTCTGGTGTATTTGAGATTTAATCTCAGTAAGAACATTGTTAACAACTGGTGGATGAACTGCTAAAAATATAATATCTTTCGTGGCTGGTTGCGTATTATCATTAGGTGCAATATTTATTTCGGGAAATTCAGTTCTGAGTTTGTGTAAGGTCTCAGCATTAGTATCGCTAATAACAATATTTTTCAGAGATAATCCGGCTTTCTTCAGCCCACCTAAAAATATCCGAGTGACCCGACCACCACCAATAAATCCAATAGTTTTTGTTATCATTTTACTCTCCATTTTTTAATGTGTTATTCGTTAATTTTCAATTTTCCTTCTGCTTCTAGTTGTTTTTTTACTTTATTCCATATTCCTTGTTTTTTGTATAGTTCACGGATTGAATTTATATCCTGAAAAGTAATCGCATTACCAAGACAGAGATTAGCACAGGTTGTACAACCGACAACACAACTGTAAGGTCGAGCAACTCGGGCACCCTGTTGAGTCCAATCAAAAACATTCTTTCCGCAATTCATACACATTCCGCATTTGACACATTTTTTCGGGTCAATTGTTGGATACCATTCAACTTTTTCTCGTGGATAGCCGGTTAGCCATGCCATTTTTCCTCCTACTTTTAATAAAATATACTGCCATATATCCAACCAACAATGGTTGATAAGATAATTACTAATGAAACATAAGTTACTGTTTTTTTAGTGCCCATAATACTTCGTAAAACCAGCATACTTGGTAAACTGACCGCTGGTCCAGCAAGTAATAAAGAAAGCGCAGGACCTTTACCCATGCCACTGCCTATAAGACCCTGTAAAATCGGAACTTCAGTGAGGGTAGCGAAATACATAAATGCAGCGGCAAGGGACGCAAAGAAATTAGCAAAAATCGAATTACCACCGACTAAGGATGTAACATAGTGAGAGGGGATAATTCCGGCATCAGTATTAGGTCTCCCTAAGAAAAAGCCGGCAATAAAAACGCCAATAAAAAGCAATGGCAAAATCTGTTGAGCAAATATCCAGGTTGATAAAACCCAGTCTTTTCGTTCCTGTTTGTTAAACCATTTCACCAAAATAAAAAATAAAACAATCAGGACAGCAATCAAGAGATACCATTTGATATTATATACTGTGCTGTAAAAGCCGATTGGCTCTTTTGGTTTTGCCCACGCCGCAAAAATGAGAATCATTATTAAGGATACAAAATATATCGCATTTTGCAAAAGACTACGCGATTTAGTGCTGGATTCGACTATGAAATTATTATCGTCATCTGCTGTTTTTTTATCTTTGAAAAATAAGGACATTAAAAGTCCGATAATGACTGAAAAGACTATTGCACCAACGGCACGGGCAATACCCATTTCGGCGCCTAATATGCGTCCAGTCATAATTATTGCGAGAACATTTATCGCCGGACCTGCATATAGAAAAGCGGTCGCAGGTCCAATGCCAGCACCGCGCGAATAAATGCCGGCAAACATCGGTAAAACGGTACATGAACAGACTGCAAGAATCGTGCCCGAAATTGAAGCAACGCCATAGGCAAGTATCTTATTAGCTTTGGCGCCAAAATATTTAATGACTGCTTCTTTAGATATAAATAGACTGATAGCACCGGCAATGAAAAAAGCAGGAATCAAGCAAAAGAGAACATGTTCGCGGGCATATTCCTGAACCATAAGAAACGCTTCATGTATTGCGTTTTGTATCCTAATTCCGCTGAACGGAACGAAATAGAACAAAAGAAAAATTACAATAAATAAGAAAAGTTTGGTGCGGTCTTTCATTGATTCATTTCTTCTTGTATCCACTTTTTGATATCTTCTTTAGACGGAATTCGACCCGCAGATTTGACTTTGCCGTTAATAACCAAACCAGGTGTACCCAGAATTTTATATTCCATAATTTTTTTAATATCAGTTATTTTTTGAACATCAGCGACTATTTTCAGCTCTGCCAATGTATCTAAGGTTCGTTTTTCTAGTTCATGGCATCTGGGACAGCCAGTGCCAAGGATTTTGATTTCCATATTTACCTCCATATTTTTTATTTTATTTTTTTACCGCGCATGCCAATCACGCAGATGCCGTTTTTACGCAAACTAAGCCGTTTTTTAAGTCTTTTAGCATCTGCTGGTAAAATGTCTTCGGAAATTGCCGAGACCATTTCTAAAAGATACTTATATACTTTATCTCCTAATTTTGAAACCGAGTAGTAAACAAAGGTACCTTGTTTACGCTCTTTAACTAAACCAGCGTATTTGAGTATTTTCAGATGACGGGAAACATTGTATTGAGTCTGGTCAAGGATATCTATCAGCTCGCAAACGCAGAGTTCTGTAGCGGCTTTTTGCAACACCCAGAATATGCGCAAGCGAGTCTGGTCAGACAATGCTTTTAACATATCCAGCAGTTGTTCAATTAAGAGTTTCATATCGATATCCATTTATAAATTAATGCACATATACGCATATATTTTAATAAAAAAAACATTTTTGTCAAGAATTGAATATTTTTGTTACGAATAGCGCTCTTCCAGCCAGGGGTCGCCATGATTATGATAACCACGCGATTCCCAGAAACCGGGTACATCTTTTGCCAAGAATTGAACGCCGTTGACCCATTTCGCGCTTTTCCAAAAATAGAGTCTGGGAACAACCAGCCGAACTGGATAACCATGTTCGGGTGTGATGTCTTGATTATTATGTTTAAACGCAAAAAGCACATCGTCTTGAAAAAAATCGTCAAAAGATAGATTTGTATAATAACCATCATCGCAATTAATCAGGATATACTTTGCATCGGGCTTTATTGAAATCAAATCCTTAATTACTTGTGAACTAATTCCTTGCCAGATATTATCAAGTTTTGACCAGCCGGTAACGCAGTGAATATCGGCATAAACTTTAACCTGCGGCAAGCTTGTAAATTCCTGATAATTCAAACGCTTTTCTTTTTCAACCAAACCCCAGATACGAAATGACCACTTTGCTCGGTTAAATTGCGGTATGCCATTGTAATGTAAAATTGGAAAATCTTTGGTTAATCGTTGATTGGGCGGAATCCGATTGGTTTTCTGGGTATCATAACTTTTAATGATATTTTCTGAAATTTTTAATTTTTGCTTTTTAATGGTTTTTAATTTTTTATATATAGTTTAATATCCCCAAACTTCATTGAGATATGCTTTGCGTCGGCAATCTACGCAGAGAATACGCTGATGTTGTGAACGATAGGGTAGTTCTTTATTTTGCAGTTTAACTTTTTCTTCTTTTTGAATTGTATCTAAATTTTGATGAATGCTAAGATACAAAGTCGGGTTGGCATAAGCGAGTTCGCCTAACTTGTGAGCAATCCAGATGAGTTGGGCTTTGGGTGCAACCACTTCTCCGCACATTTCGCAAAATTCCAGTTCTTTTTCAATAATATTTTCAAAACCTTTGTTTTCAAGTTTTGCTAAGTCGTATTCCTGAGTGTGTTTAATGCCTTCCTGAGTTGTACAATAATTGACGCATTGTCCGCAATAAATACATTTTTCTTGATAATGGATTACTTTACGAACTTTTCGCTCCCAATCGTCCTCGATTGCTCGAGCATTCGCAGGACAAACTTCTGCGCATGCACCACATCCAATACAACGCTCTTCGTTATATTTGATAATGCCGCGAAATTCTTTTGCTGTAATGGGAGGCGCTTTGGGGAATTTGGCAGTATAAGGTCCTTTAATTAAGGCACGAATTGCTTCACCTAGTTCGCGTAATTTAGGCTTTCTCATTATTTTCTTTCTCCTGATATGGTTCAATTAATACTTGATTCACTTTATCGGGTCCAAATTTATCGAGCTGGGTTTTGTGCCACATTTTGATTCCGAAGAGAAGAGAGCTTCGAGCTAAAACATGCGCAGCAACAGGCATAGTTAACAAAATAAATGTTGCACACACTAATGCTTTTACACCCATAACTGAAAACCCTTTTAATAGAAAAACACCAAACATTAAACCACAAGCACCCAAGGTAACACCTTTTGTCGCTGCTTGCATGCGATTATATAAGTCAGGAAATCTAACTAAACCAAGACATCCTAAAAGAGCAAAACATACTCCAATTATAATAAATATCCAACCTAAGACGTTAATCATCCAAACTCCTACCTTCTAAATATTTTGCTAACGCTAATGTTCCTATGAAACTTAATATTGCTAAGGTTATTGCTAAGTCCATTAGAAAGGCAATATTATAACGCAATGCCATCAATGCTGTTATACAAGTAAAAATTATACTCATAATATCAACTGATATTACTCGATCTGAAATACTTGGTCCTTGCAATGCTCGATATAGACAAAAGAAAGCACCTAAAGATAATAAAATAATAAGTATTTCCATATTTCCCCGCTATTCAAATATTTTCAATAAATATTTTTCAAAATTTCCTGCAATATCTTTTGATGCTTTTTCTATATCCGTATCTCTAATCCAGATCCAATGAATATATAAAATATCTCCTTCAATGTCAACACTCATTGTCCCCGGTGTCATAGTAATTGAATTTGCTAACATAGTTTTTGCTAAATCAGTTTTGAGTTTTGTTTTAATTTTTACAATCCCAGGTTTTAAAGGTCGCTCAGGATGAATAACTCGATAAGCAACATCAAAGTTAGCTTTTAAACATTCCCAACCAAAAATAGGTATATATACTAATAACCACAACAAACGATGAGGTTGTAAAATTTTAATAGGATGATAAGAAAAATACCCACCAAAGACTATTGCCACAATTAAGGATACAATTAAACCAACTATAATTGAAAAATAATTAAGAGTCCACGTAAGAGTCAACCATAATACAAAACATAAAACACCATAACTTATCCTTTGTGACATGCTGTTATCCTCTTAATTTTTTAATTTCATTAATATCAAATGTTTGATATTTTTGATAAATACGTATTATTAACGATAACATAACTGCAGTGGTACCTAAACCAATAACAATCGCGGTTAGAACTAATGCCTGTGGGATCGGATCAACAAAATTCATTTGTTGGGTAGTAGAGGTAATTATAGGAGCTAAAGCATCTTTTTTAAAACCAATGAAAGCGAATAAAAGATTAACTCCATATTCCACCATACAAAACCCGATTGCAATTTTGATTAAATTTCTTTTGGTAATTATGGCATAAAGCCCAATAATGATTAGTAAGATACAACCAATAAAAGGTAACATTTTTACTCCTTCATAATAAAATGTGAAGCCGCTAATGCAATAAAAATACTTAAAAGTCCAGCACCAACTTTCATACCGATCGCAATATTTGCTAAAGGAATTATGCCCGCACTAAGAATTTTAAAAGGAATTCCTTTATCAAGAACATTAGTGAAAAAAAATGTTCCCATCAAGAGTCCCAATAAAGCCAAGGTTAAAAACATAATACCACCTAAACTTTCAAAAATCGAGGAAAAAGTATAGGAAGTTCTTTCTTTAATTTCAGCAGCTCCAAAAGATAGAATTAGTAATATAAATGAAGCAGCAATTATCACACCTCCTGCAAAACCACCGCCTGGCGAAAGATGTCCATGAATAATTATATAACAACCGTACAGAAAGATAAACCCTGCAATTATTCGCGCGATTGTTTTAACAATTATAGTCATTCCTTTCATTTTCGCCCCTTAATTCTTAAAATAGTTAAAACACCTAAAACAGAAGTAAATAAAACAACTGCTTCCCCAAAAGTGTCGTAACCTCGATAGTCTAAAATAATGGCAGCAACAATATTTGCAGCACCAATTTGGTTTAATGCATTATTAATATAGTAACTTGCGACATTCATTATTGGTTCGCCGAAATGTGGTAAATCTTTTAGTGCATAGATCGAAAGAACAGTTATTAAAGTGCCAAATATAAAAAAGACAATTACAGGAAAGATACTTTCTGGTTGAATACCTTTTTGAATTGTGCTATCTGTATGCGTGGTTCGTAATATAGTTGCCGCAAAGAAAACAACAGTTAAAATTTCAACTACGATTTGAACTATCGCTAAATCAGGCGCTTGAACTAAAATAAACATAATTGCAACTGAAAAACCAACAATTCCTACAGCAACTGCTGCAGCTAATAAATCTTTTATTTCAATAGCGACTAAAGCAGCTGCAAGCATTGCTATTACTAATAGATAGATAGCTGTCATCAAACACCTCGTAATTTTTTATTAATCGGTTTTATGTAATATATTATTATACCAATACTGAACGATATTATAAGAAGTAAAGTTATCCAGGAAAATTCGAATTTTAATGAGTGATAAATGTTAATTGAAAAAAAAATTGAACGTTGTAACACATTTGATATTATAGGTTGTAGAAGATATTGCAGACTAATCTTATTAATAAAAATACCTAAAAACAATGAGATTGATAACGCCATTGCAGAAGGAATCCACATTGTGAAACCAGGATCTCGAATTCGATGGGAATATTGAGTTTTAGGCCTTTTAAGTAAATCATAAAACCGTAATAAATAGATCGGGTTAACAATTAATCCAATGAAAAATGTAATTATACCTAAGATTTTTAACAATTTGTATGTGGAAAAACTTAAAATACCTTCAAAAATCATCCATTTAGAGAAAAAACTACTAAATGGTGGAATACCAACAGTTGCTAAAATAGCTAAAATGAAGAGAATAAAAGTAATCGGCATATTAAAACTTAAGGTTTCGTAATTTCCCCAATAAGTATTTTTTGTCCAATACTCAAAGGAACCAGCAGTAAAAAGTAAAGAAGGTTGAAAGGTCAAGTAACTTATGACATGATAAATGCCTCCTACTAACCCAAATGGATTTAGGAGACTTATCGAAATTACAATTAAGCTGATTTGAACAATAGCATTTTGATTAAGAAGATGATAAATTGTTTTTGAGGTAAAGGCAGTAAAACTTGCGATAATTATATTGATAATACCAATTATAATCATAATGATTAGTAACCAATTATTCTGATTAAAATTAATTGTATAATATAAAATTCTAATTAGTAAATAAATGTTAGTAATCTTTTGGAGGATCGCGGGTATAATCATATAAACGGGTAAACTGTTCTGCAACGAAATTTTATTTATATAGCTATGAAATGGTATAAAACCTAATTTACTAAAAATACTTACAACAATTAACATAATACCAAATTTTGGCATGAAAGATGATAATTCAGACGGAGATAAAGAAAATAATGCGATATCTACTTTATTATAATATAACAGAAAGACACCAATTATAAAAATAATATCATAGAGTGCAATTTGTGAAATAATCGAAATAGTATGATTACGATTCAAATTGGAGTCAATGAATATGAAAAGTATTAAAAGAAAGCTTAATAACATTGAAAGAATACTATAAAAAAATAAATTATTTGCCATTATCATAGCATTTGTAATGCCAATTGCTAAAGATAAATATAAATAATAATTGTTAGCATTCTTCCAATTTCGAATAAAACGAAATGAAAAAACTAAAACTAAAAAAATAACAATTGCAACGGCTAATACAAATAAACTTCCTAAATTATCAAGATTAAAAGCAAAAGTAATGTTTTTAATATTAAAGAGATTTTTAGAGATTGTATTTATTTTTCTTAAGTTAAAAAAGAGCAAAAATGCATAATATAAAGTTATAAAAATTCCTAAATAATGAAATTCATTTCGTAGTTTGGGAATCAGATAACCTAAAATGGCGGTAATAATAGGAATGCTAATTATAAGTGTTAAAGATATCATTACTACTTTCGATATTTTGATTTAAGATATTCTGTTTTTTGCCACGACAATTTTAATAATTCTTTCCCAGTATAAATTTGTTTACCTTCAGAGAAAACAGCGATCCTTTCAGTACAACAATAACAAGGATCAATCGCAGCTAAACATAATGCAGCATCAGCAATTGAATATCCCTTAACAGCATATTCATTTGATGGTAAATTCATAAAACTTGGTGCTCGTACTTTATGACGTACAGGATGGTTACTACCATCAGTCCGTACATAATGAAAAACTTCGCCGCGGGGTGCTTCCGCACGGCCACAACCTTCTCCAGCAGGAATTTCTTCTATCCGATTTTCAATAGGTCCATCTGGTAACTGTTTTAGACATTGTCGAATTATCTTTATTGATTCGAAACATTCTAATAATCTTACTTTAGCTTTAGCAAGAATATCACCTTCTGTAAAGACAATCATATTCCAATTTACTTTATCATAAGCGCAATGAGGATCGTCTTTCCGAACATCAATAGCAACGCCGGAAGCACGAGCAGTTGGTCCTAACACACCATAAGAAATTGCAATTTCTTTAGGTAAAATGCCTACATTCTCTAAGCGGGCACGAATTACGGGGTCATCTAAAATGGCTTTTGTAAACATAGCAATTTTTTGTTCAGCAAGATTTAGACACGATTCTATTTGTGGTATTTGACTAGCTTCTATATTATGGCGTACACCTCCAATTTTATTCATGGCATAATGGTTTCGATTACCCGTAATCATTTCAAATAAATCTAAAATAGGCTCACGATAACGCCACGCCCACATCCAAACTGTATTGTAGCCAATAAAATGTCCTGCTAATCCAAGCCAAAGCAAATGAGAATGGATGCGTTCTAATTCATGTACAATTGAACGTAAATATTGAGCTCGCTCTGGTACTTTAATATGAGCAGCATCTTCAACCGCAAGAACAAAAGCTAAGGGATGAGAATTCGAACAGATTCCACATATACGTTCGACTAAGAAAGGAATTTGTTCGAAAGTTAATTTTGGAGAAATATATTCATGTCCTCGATGATTGTATCCGATATTAATCTCGATATCAACAACTTTTTCACCTTCAACGAAAAGTTTAAAGAATTCGGGTTCTTCTTGTAGGGGGTGGTATGGACCTATTGGTACAATTCTACGATTATTGTTCATAATCCCGCCTTAAAGGAAATTTTTCTTCAGGCCAATCTTCTGCTGTTAATAATGGTTTTAAATTTGGATGACCTTGAAAATCAATACCTAATAATTCATGTATTTCTCGTTCTATCCAATTTGCAGCGGCTAAAATAGGCGTGATAGATTCAATAATCGGATCTTCTTTAGAAATCAATACCTTTATATTAAAATAAGTACCAAATTTATCCATCGAGAAGTGATAGATAATTTCAAATCCGTCCCGCGTATCGATACCAGTTGCAATTGATAACCGAAATCCTTTATCTTGATATAGAAATAAAGCCATTTCTTTAATTTTTCGTTTTGGAATTGAGATGTAATATCGTCGGTCATTATGTTTATAAATATTTGCTTCGGGAAATTTTATAATTAGCTCTTGCTGAATTTGATTTATTATATCATTCATAATTTTTGTAAAGCTTTAACAATACCTAATATCATTGCTTCAGGTTTGGGAGGACAACCTGGAATATATACATCAACAGGAAGATATTTATTATAAGGTCCCACAACATTATATGAATGTTTGAAGATATGTGTATCACAAGTGCAAGTTCCAATACCAATTACTAAACATGGTTTCGGCGTCTGTTCATAAACACGTAATACTCGAGGAAGTGACTTACGGTTAATTACTCCAGTAACTAATAAAGCATCAGCGTGTTTGGGAGAACCTACTAATACAATTCCAAATCTTTCTACATCGAAGCGTGGAGTAAGTAAATCTAATATTTCGATGTCACAATTGTTGCAGGAAGCAGCTGCTACATGAAATACCCAAGGTGATTTCTTTAATCCTTGAATTCTTATATCCTTCATGGTTTAGATATAAAAAAGTTTTATCATTTTTATAAATTATTAAACGCTAAAATAATACCTATTATTGCAAAGGGTAAAAGTATTAACCAGAAAAATTTTAAAGCTTGGTCAATTCTTAAACGAGGATTAGTATTTTTAATGAGAATAATTATTACTACTAAAAGTAAAACTTTTAAAATAGCTGTCCAATGAGTTAAGCCGCCCCAATATATAGTTACTAAAAAACAGGGTAATAAGAAAAACATCATAGCTTTACTTAGGCGAAAAAGTGCTAAAGCTAAGCCAGAATATTCTAAGATCGGACCAGCCATAATTTCTTGTTCAGCTTCAGCTATATCAAATGGTACATAACCTAATTTTGCTTGAATTACAAATAAAGAAATAATCATTGCTATTATACCAGAAATCGAATAAAAAATAGGACCATTGACATGTTGAAAATTAATAATTTCTCCAATTTGTATCAATCCATTTGTTTTGATGACTGTTATTAAAATTGCTGCGAGAAATGGTAATTCGTATCCAAAATATAAAGTCATCTCTCGTGAAGCACCAACCGCACTTAATGGGTTTTTTGAAGCAGAGCCACCGATAATAAGTCCTAACGGAGGCAATGCAAATAAATAAAGAAGAACAATTAAATCACCGATGAATGATTTTTCTGGGAAAAAGTTCATCAAAAAAAGCATTACTGCAATTACTGTCATTGCTAAAATACTTAAAATTGGTGCTAGTAAAAAGATAACTTTATGAGCTCCACTAGGAATTAATGTTTCTTTACTTAATAATTTTAAAAAATCTGCAAAAGGTTGATACCATGGTGGACCGACACGCCAATGAATACGCGCAGTTACTTTTCTATCAATCCAAGTTAACAAAAGACCAACAATTGAAGTGAAAAGAAATCCCGGGAAAACGAGAAAATAGAATAAATAAATTAATTTCATGTTCTTCTCCAAAAGGGAGAACGAGAGATAAAACGTTTACTAATTAATATTTTATTTATTTCGGCTTCGGTCAAATATTTTAACGCTCCGGAAGCACAGCTAGCGACACATCTTGGACCATCTTCTCGATCATAACAGAGATTGCATTTTTGGGATACTCTATAAAAAAGATTTTTATCTAAGACACCAAAGGGACACGCTAAAATACATGATTTACAACCAACACAATGGAAACTTGCTTGTAGAACTAATCCTTCTTCTGAAACTTTTAAAACTTCAAATGGACAAGCTCGAGCGCATAATGGTTCTTCACAATGGCGACAGGCAATTGGTAATGTTACAGTTTCTGAAATTTCTCCATAACAAATACGCGATTCCCCGAATGCACTACGACAGGCAGTTTCACAAGAACGGCAACCAATGCAATAGTCTAAATCAAGAAAAATTCTTTTATTTTGTTTTGCCATACGTTCACTTACACTTTTTCTTTTTGTATTTTTACTAAACTAGAGCTTATCATAATTTCATTTGTTAAATTATCAAATTGTATCGGAAATAGTAAACGATTATCGGGTAAATCGGTTGATACTGAGACTGTATCTAAAGGCAAGTAGTTAACAATTTTTGTAATAAATACTTTTTGACAATTGTTAGAAATAAGAAGGATTCTGTCGTTATTTTTAATATTAATTTTTTTAGCTGTGATAGGATTAATTTTAACTTCCTTTGAGCAATCGTTAAAATACCCACGATAATTATATGCTGATTCTTCACCAATTAAATGAAAGTCATCAGAATTAGTATTTATAGAGAAATTCTTACAATATTCGATACAACGATTTATTAATCGTTCTATATCAATAGGAGATTTATAATTTAAATTGACTTTTGCATTTCGGTTTAAATGTGGATGAAGCAAAGTAATTATTTCTGATACGGATTTTGCGCCATCAATCGGAGCTATAACTGGTTTTATAGTTGTTTTTGACCATAAAGTATTTATAGTCCCTTGTTTTTCTATTGTTGAAGTAACAGGTAAAATGTAATTTCGTTTAGCTAATAGATCTCTGTTACTGCGTAGCATTGAAGTGTAAATAAATACATCTAAATTAATTAAAAATTGATGTAATTGTGGATAATAATATGGAAATTCTTCACCAAAATGAATTAGTATTTTAATCTTATTATCTCTAATCTTATTTAAGATAGTGCTAAATTTAATGTTCGATAAAGGAATCGATGCTAAAGCTAAACTACAATATTTTTTAGATGGAGTTATTGATGCAAACAATTGACTTAAGAGAGATAGCAATAAAGGGTCTTTAGTCTTACCGAAGTCTGTGGCAACAAGCACTAGACTATGGGGATTGTTCAATAAAGTTTGACAAATATCTTGAATATCTTTTTGTTTGACATTAAGAAATTCATAGATTGTTGGTAATAACTTTGTTAATTCATTGTAGTACTTATTGCTTATAATATTCTTTGCTGCTCGACTTGATTCTAAAATTAGGGCTAATAAAACCAACGGTTCTGTATTTGGATTTAGCCAAATAAATTTATCTGCAAAACCTGCTAATTTTGATTTAATCACATCAAAATAAAATATTTTGTTATTTCGATCGCTATATTTAATATCTAAAATATGTTTAGAAATGACTGGTGATTTAGCAAAAATATCACCAATTACTAGTAAAAATTTGCTATTATTTAAGTCTTTTATATCAATTTGTTTGATTTCGCTAACCGCATAATTAAAAAATTGTTCGGGATGAAAATAAACGCAGCTTATGTTTTCAGTTTTGAGGGCATGCGCAAAATTGTAGATATCAGAAAATTCTTCAAGTGTATTATTGCAATCATATGTAATTGCTATGTTCTCTGGAGAACTGTTTTGGATCAATTTTTGTATATCTTGAATGATATCGCTCCATTTTAAAATTTTATTATTAAATAGAGGATAAGTTAATCGTTTGGGATGACTCAACAGTATTTTAGCAGAATTGCCACGAGGGCAAAGTCGTCCTTGATTTATTCCTGAACTTTTTAAATATTCTATTTGATGCAATTTATAATTTCCTTGATTCATTTCTTGAATACTTAGTTCACACCCATATTTACAGAACGGGCAAATAGTTGTCAAAATTTTATATTTTGGGTTCATAGGAAAGGATCTTCAATGTCTTTAATTTGGTCCCAAGTTAAAACTGGACCATCTTTACAAACGAAATATCTACCACAGCGACAATGTCCGCACTGACCGATTCCGCATGACATATTCTTTTCCATAGAAAGATAAATATTACTTCCCTTAAATCCTTTTTCAAGAAGTTTAATAGTTCCAAATTTCATCATAATTGGGGGGCCACAGACAACTGCGACCATCTCTTGTGGATTTGGTAAAGAGTTTTCTAGTAGTATAGTTACAACTCCAATTTTACCCTTCCATGCATTGTTGCCAACATCAACGGATAAATCAACATCTACACCTTTCCATGTTTGCCATTCTGGAATTTGATATTTATATACAATATCTTGAGGAGTTCTAGCCCCGTATTTTATATAAATTTTTCCATATTTTTTAATATTTTCTGCTAATGCTAAAAATAGAGAGCGTAACGGCGCTAATCCAACACCACCACCAAGAATTAAAACTTCTTTCTTTTCGAACTTTTCAATAGGATATCGTTTTCCAAAAGGACCTCGAATTGCTAAAATATCACCGACTTTCTTTTCAAAAAGTGCAGAAGTAACACGTCCGACTTTCATAATTGTCATTTCTAAGGTATCTTTAATATATGGTGAAGATGAAGGAGTAAAAGGAGCTTCACCAACACCAGGAACAGTTAATTCAATAAATTGACCCGCATCAAATGAAAATTTATTCCCTAATAGATCTAAAACAAATGTTTTTATTGTTGGGGTTTCATCAATAATTTTAGTTATTTTTACTGCAAATGGTTGAAATGGATTCATCATAGTGATTTAAGTATGTTTCTGATATCAATTTTACCCATACATACTAAATAACATCGATTACATCCGGAACAAGCAAAAAAATTATAGTCATTTTTAAAATTCATAAATTTACAATGGAATCGATTGCGAAAACGTTTCCAAAATTCAGGGCGTGTATTCATGCCTCCACCAACTCGAGCATAAGCACTAAAATAACAGGCATCCCAAATTTTATATCTTTTAAATCCTTCATCGTTAATAGGCGTATCATATAAAAGAAAACAAAAACAGGTTGGACACACCATTAAACAACCAAAACATTCAACACACTTATCAGCATGATGTTGCCAAAATTTTTCATCATGTTTTTGTTCAATTAAAAGAGGTATTTCTTTTTTGAGTACTAAATCATTTGTACTATGCAACTTTTTTATTGCTTGTTCTCGCAATAAATCTCGTTGTTTAATGTCTTCCAGGGATGCTTCTTGAAAGAAGTGATTGGTACTATGAATAAGTTCATTACCTTTGACAGTTATAGTTTCAAAAAGATAACCTGTTTCAAGAACACTAATGATAATATCTGCTCCTTTTTCAGGATACGGATTTAATCCAACTAAATTACAAAAGCAAGTTTCTTGGGGATAAGGACAGTCAGCAGCAATGATTAATGTTCGTTCTAATTCTGATTTATATAAATTGTCACAATATTCATTTTCTAGATACATTTTCTGATGAACCTGTAGTGGATGTAAATCACAATTTTTAGCACCAAAAATAATACGTGGACTTTTATCAATATTAATATCTATTTGAACCGTTTTGTTTAAACCAGCGACTAAGACTTTAGGACTAAAGAAAAAGCCTTTTAATGATTCAGTTACCCGAATTTGTTGTAATGCCTTGTTGAATAATTGTTCTTCCGGCAATTCATTAATAGTTGTTATTTTTTTATAATGTAGTTTATTTTCTTGATATGTGGGTATGTATACTAAATATTTAACGGCAATTTTTTCTAACCACTTATTTAAGTTATATCGACTTAAATATAAAATAGCCATTATTTGAATAAAACTTTAACAAAAAAAATACTTTTGTCAATAGGTAATGTTAACATTATAATTCACTGCATTTAGATATATTTAATATTGACATTATTGATTATTAAATTAACATTTATTGAGATTATTTATTCTAAAAAAGGAGATAGGATAATATGAACATTAAGAAGTTGATTAGTATAATTATATTAGTCATTATTCTTGTCATTGTAATCATTCAGAATCGAGCACCTGTCCAAGCGCATATTCTTTTTATCTCAATACAAATGCCCTTAATATTATTACTAATAATCACTACAGCTATAGGATTTGTAATTGGAGTTTTAGTAAGTATGATAAATAAATCAAAATCTAAAGAGACAAATTAACAGAGATAAATTATTTAATTATAAAACTGAATCATAGATCATAAATAATAAATATCTTTAGAAGAACTTTGATATCTAAATTTCCTGATAAATACTAAATCTACAAAACTAATTTACATCATTCAATCCTATTAATATCAAAATTTAAAGTAGAGCACTATACCCCTAAAATACAGATTTTTATTGTTAGTTATTGATTATGAATATATTATATAAAAAAACACAACAAAA
The DNA here is from genome assembly GCA_965649215.1 of Caldifarciminota bacterium. Lineage (GTDB taxonomy): Bacteria > Hydrothermota > Tepidihabitantia > Tepidihabitantales > CAIPLT01 > JAGXRL01. The sequence goes on along the minus strand of CBFGJZ010000006.1, from coordinate 63,023 downwards.
TAATTAACTAATTAGTTCACATCTTTGAATTTATGATTTCAATAATTAATAATAGGTATGGTGATCTAGTATATTAAAGTCGAAAAACTTTACAACATGGTGAATATAAAACGATTGGCATAAATATTTATTTTTTTATTAAACGAGTTAAATCATTCGATAAAGCAAAAATCAGCAAGATGGCAATTAAAGCATAACCGATATAGAATGCAAATTCCCATTGCTTTTTTGTAAATTTTTTCCTTATGCTACTTTCAATTGCAAAGAGTAAAACTCGTCCGCCATCTAAAATTGGTATTGGAAAGAGATTTATGACACATAAATTAATCGAGAGGATTGCCCACAAACCTAAAAGATATTTAATACCCCATTGAGCACCTTCATAAGTAAGTTTACCAACCATAACTGGGCCTCCAATTGCTGATTTGGAGATTTCGCCAATAATGATTTTATATAATATTACAACTGTTTGAATCGCAACATAAACTGAACGTTTAGTAGCCGTTAGAATTGATTGTAAAATTGGCAATTTTTTTTCTGGTAATTTGACCCAGACTCCGATTGTTCCGATTTTCGTCTTACTTAAGTCATCTTGGGTGATTAAAACAGTAATGCTATCTTCAAAAATACGATTTGCTCTTTGCCATTTTAGATAATGCTTTTTTGTATTAATATCTTGAATAAGATTTACAAATTGACTCCATTCATATATTGGTACCGTATCAATTTGTAGAATTAAATCATCTTTTTTAATTCCAATTTTATCCGCAGGACTCGATTTTTTTACTCTTTCAATAATTGGTTTTACCAGGGGGCGGAACGGAATGCTTTCACTATTAATTAAATATTCAATTCTTAATAATTGTTCTTTTCGTTTTAATGTCAATATAACTTTTTGGCCAATGTTAGATTGATAATGTTTTTCAACATCGTCCCAGCTTTTTATAGTATCAGCATTGATTTTGATAATTTCATCGCCGGTTTGTAAATAAGTAGTAAGGTTTGCATCATCGATGATGATTTTGGGTTCGATTATAGAAACACCAAAACTGCTATAAAGGATAATAGTTAAAATAATTCCTAAGATAAAATTAGCGATTGGTCCAGAAATTATAACTAATGCCTTTTTAATAAATGGTACAGTATTAAAACCTATATTCGCATCAGGTTCATCACCGGTTAGCTTAATATAACCTCCTAATGGGATGATTGATAAGCGATATTCAGTTGAGCCAAAACGTCTTTTAACTATAACAGGACCAAAACCAACTGAAAAAATTTCGACTGGTATTTTTAATAATTTTGCTGAAAACAAATGTCCAAATTCATGGATAATTACTAACGATCCAATTACGATAGCCACTAAAAAAATTGATGATATCATATTAAACTCTGTGCATATTTTTTACTTAATGATTGATATTTTAATAATTGCGTTAATGATGGATTTTTAATAATTGGCATGTTTTGTAGTGTTTTTTTGATTATTTTCGGTATCATTGTAAAGTCGATCTTTCCCTCTAAAAAATAGTTTACGGCAACTTCATTAGCAGAATTATAAACACAGGGTGCAATACCGTTTATTCTTAATGCTTGATACGCTAATTGTAATGCAGGAAATTTTTTAAAATTAGGTTTTAAGAATGTTAATTGTAAATTTGAAAAATCAATTGGTTTTATCATCGATGGAAGTCGCTCAGGATAAGTCAAAGCATATTGAATGCAAATTTTCATGTCCGGCATAGCCAATTGAGCAATAACAGAATTATCATTTAACTCAATTAGTGCATGAATAATACTTTGAGGATGAATAACGACTTGAATTTTTTCTGAGGGAATTGAAAAAAGATGAGCAGCCTCAATTATTTCCAACCCTTTATTTGCTAAGGTGGCAGAATCAATAGTATTTTTTTTCCCCATTTGCCAAATTGGATGCCTGAGTGCTTCATTTATTGAGATATTTTTTAGATTTGTTCTTTGGTAAAAAGGACCACCAGAAGCAGTGATTATTATTCTTTTAACTTGGTTAATACTATGTCCAGTAAAACATTGATGAAGACCAACCAGTTCAGAATCGATGGGTACTATTTTAATATTATATTGCTGTGCATAATGCATTATTATTTTTCCAAAACTTACTAAAAGCTCTTTTGTTGCCAAAGCAATTTGCTTACGATGCTTTATAGCATTAATTAAGGGTATAATTCCAGAAGTGCCTGTCATTGCAAAAACAATTATATCAATCTTATGATCAGTGGCAATTGTATTTAAACCATCTTCACCTGTTAAAATTTGAATGTTTGTGGTATGACGAGAAATTAATTTATATAATTTTTCTCTTATTTGACTATCACCAACAACAATTATTTTGGGCTTAAGAGCTAATATTTGTTCAGCTAATATACGATAATTTTCTTTTGCTGCTAAAGCATAAATTAAGAATTTTGATTTCAAATGTCGAATTACTTTTATTGATGCTTTTCCAATCGAACCCGTTGAACCCACAATTGCTATTTTTTTCATATAATTTTTTTTAATAAAATAAAATCTTCATAATCTGTTAATTTAATATTAGATTTGGTACCTTTAAATGTATATACTTTAAAACCTAATTTTTCAATTAAAGATGCATCGTCTGTTGTATTGTACTTTTTTTGTGCCGCAACATCATAGGCTTTTTTTATTAAATCGAGTTCAAAAAACTGAGGTGTTTGAACATAATATAATGACTTACGATCAATTGTTTGAATCACTTGATTATGATTAATCATTTTAATGGTATCAGTAATTGGTATAACTGGAATAATTGCTTTAAACTTTTTTACTAATTTAAAACCGACTTGAATAAATCCTTCGGGAAAGTTAGGCCGCGCTGCGTCGTGAATAGCAACATAGCCTTTTGATAATATTAGTTTTAAAGCATTAGCCACAGAGTCTTGACGTGTTTTACCACCAAAGACAATATTTGATATTTTAGGGAAATTATATTTTTTTATTAATTTGTTCAAATAAGATATTTTTGATTTGAGAGTTACTACAATAATATTATCAACACAGGAGGAACGGCTAAATTTATATAAACTATAATATACAACTGGTTTTCCATTAAGGATAATAAATTGCTTTAGTCGTCCAAAACGTTGACCTTGCCCGGCCGCAAGAATAATTGCAGTATTCACAATTCATTATTATATTTAAGAGATATCTTAAAGTCAATTAGTATTTATTAATAATAAAATTATAATTAAATTAAAATAAAGGCTTTAATTACTATAAATAAAACTTAATGCCACTTGCAGAAAATCACAAAAAGTAATAATTACACCTACTGAAGAAATTGTAATAGAAGATAGGTCTTTTATTATAATATAGCAATTAATTGTGACAGTTATAATTACTATAAATGGCGACAACGAGGGTTATTGTTTAATCAATACTTGTTATGAATATGATGACATGATGACCGATTATGATTTTAATATTGATAATCTTACAATTTTTTATAATTACAAAACAAATAAATTGTCAAAGATTTATTATCCAGATTTATACAAACAGAATTTATCAATGAAATAAAATATTACTCTATTCAAATATATTTCTTTATGATAACAATTCAGTTTTTTCCAAAAAATATGCTTACTAACTAATCAAAAAGAAATATATCCGATTTATAAATTTTAAAAATGGTTGGCAAGAAAAATAAATAAAATAATAATTTACACTAAAGAGCACAGATTTGTAAAAGGTATCAATACGTCAGATAAATATTTTTTTGTTATTAGGGGAGAAAGAGATTAAGAAATTATAGTGTTGGATCTAAAAATAAATTATTTAAATACTTTTTTATCATGATCTAGTTATACGTTTTCCCCAAGTTATCGCAATGATTTATTATGGAGCACCCAAGATGTTGATGATGGCAATTATGGTTTTGGGTACGGTAAATCATTAAGAATTGAATAAAAAATAAATAAATTATAAAGCGATTATAGAATATACTTGACTATCTAGTTTTTTAATTTTATTCTATTTATAATGTTAGTTAAAGACTTTGATTATTTTCTTCCTAAAGAATTAATTGCTCAATATCCTTTAGAAAAGCGTGACGAATCAAGATTGTTATTACTTAATAGAAAAAGCGGCGAGATTTTAGAAACTATATTTGAAAATATTGTTAATTATTTGATTCCTGGTGATTTATTAGTTCTAAATCAAACAAAGGTTATTCCTGCGCGTATTTTAGGTAAATTAGAAGATACTAATCAAGAAATTGAAATACTTTTAATAAAGAGTATAAAAAAAAACACATGGGAAGCTCTTTCAAAACCAGCTAAAAAACTAAAAGTGGGATCTACCATAAAATTTAATGGCGCTTTTGCAAAAGTTGTCGAGTATAAAGAAACAGGTCTAAGAATTATTGAGTTTTTCGGAAAAAATGCTTTTGAGATCATGAACGAGCAGGGTGAAATTGCTTTACCTCCGTATATTAAAACAAAAATACCTGATTTAGATCGCTATCAAACCGTCTATGCGCAGACACCTGGTGCGATCGCATCTCCTACAGCAGGATTACATTTTACAGAAAAACTACTTGAAAAAATCAAAGCAAAAGGAATATTTGTTGAAATGATTACTTTACATGCGAGCTTGGGTACTTTTCGACCAATTTTAACTGAAATTGTCGAAGAACATAAGATGTATTCAGAAGAATTTGAAATTAGTGTACAAGCCAGTCAAGCAATTAATATGGCTAAAAAAGATAAAAGAAGAGTAATTGCAGTTGGTACAACTGTTGTCAGAGCATTAGAATCACAAGCAAATATTCAAAGAGATGGTGTATGGCAAGTTAAACCAGCACATACTAATACTAAATTATTTATATATCCTCCTTATCAATTTAAGATAGTTGATGCGATAATTACTAATTTTCATCTTCCGAAATCCACTTTATTATTACTAGTATCAGCTTTTGCAACGAAAGAATATATTTTCAAAGCTTATGATTATGCAATAAAAAATAAATTTCGTTTTTATAGTTTCGGTGATGCTATGTTTATCTACTAAAATGGAAAAACTAAAGATAGAAGAAATAATAAAAGCTTGTGAAGGAAAATTAATAGATGGTAAAAAACAAGATATTATTAATAATATTGAAATTGATTCGAGAAAAATAAAAGATGGTGATTGTTTCATTGCTATTAAAGGACAAAGATTAGATGGTCATGATTATTGTGTTGATGCCATTAAAAATGGTGCCAAAGCGTTAATAGTTAGTAAATTATTTTCTACCAGTCAGACTTTAGCTAATATAATTTTAGTTCAGGATACAACGAAAGCATTAGGTGATATAGCAGCATATTATCGTAGAAAATTTTCTCCACAGGTAATTGCCATAACAGGTAGCAATGGTAAATCTACTACCAAAGAAATGATAAGTCACTTATTACAGAATCGTTATAATATTGTTAAGGTTCCAAATAGTTATAATAATAATATTGGTGTTCCTTTAACTGTTCTTAAAATAGATAAAAAAACAGAAGTATTGATTTTAGAGATGGAAATGAATGAGTATGGTGGTATTAAACGATTATGTGATATTTCCTTGCCAGATATTGGGGTTTTGACGAACATTGGTGATAGTCATTTGTTATACTTAACTAATCGTCAAGGAGTTCAGAAAGAAAAGGCGGAATTGTTGGAATCGATTGCATCAAGAGGGATTGCAGTTTTAAATAAAGATGATCCATTAGTTATGGAAATCGGTGAAATCTTTCAATTCAGAAAAAAAATAACTTACGGTATTAATAATACAGCTGATATTTATGCCACTGATATAAAAGATTTTGGTGAAAATGGCTGTGAATTTTTGTTATCTAATAAATACAAAATCAGATTGAATTTTCCTGGTCGCTATAACATTTATAATGCATTAGCCGCAATCAGTGTTGCTCAAATATTTAATATTAGTTGGGAGAAGATCATTGATGATTTAAAATCATTTAAATTATTAGATATGAGAATGCAAAAGATTGATATTAATGGTATTGAAATTTTTAATGATGCATATAATGCTAACCCGCAATCGATGATTGCGGCACTTCAAACATTTGCCAATTTTTCTGCTAAAGGTAAGAAAATAGTTGTATTAGGTGATATGCTTGAATTAGGAGAGAAAAGCGTAGAATTACATAAGAAAGTTGGTGAAACTTTCCCTAATGGTATTGATATAATTATCACCTTTGGTCAATATGCACATTATATAGCAGAACAAGCAAAATTAAATAATAAAGTTAAAGACACTTTTTTATTAGATTCTATTTCTGATATTGTTAATAAATTGGTTGACATTACATGTAAAAGTGATAAAATACTTATCAAAGGCTCTCGAGCTTTAAAAATGGAAGAAATTATTTACAATTTACAAAAATATTATGCTTGCAAAATCAAAACAAATTAAAATTACCGATACAACCTTTCGTGATGCTCATCAATCATTATGGGCAACACGAATGAAAACAGAAGAAATATTACCAATTTTATCAAAAATTGACGAGATCGGTTATTGGTCATTGGAAATGTGGGGTGGAGCTACATTTGATGTGTGTTTGCGATATTTATATGAAGATCCATGGGAACGTTTATCTTTAATAAAGAAATATGTAAAAAAGACGAAATTACAGATGTTGTTGCGTGGCCAAAATATTGTCGGTTATCGGAACTATCCTGATGATTTATTAGAAGCATTTATTGAAAAGAGTGTGGAACGCGGTATAGATATTTTTCGAATCTTTGATGCTTTAAACGACATTCGTAATATTGAAAAGGCAATAGAGTTTGTAAGAAAATATAAAAAGCATGCTCAAGGTACCTTATGTTACACGATAAGTCCTATTCATACTATAGAATATTATTTAGAGATAGCTAAAAAACAACTTGATCTGGGAATAGACAGTATCTGTATTAAAGATATGGCGGGAATTCTTGCCCCGCATATTTCTTTTGAATTGATTAAACGTTTAAAAGAGGACATAAGATTACCAGTACAACTTCATACTCATGCATCAAGTGGAATGGCAGTTGCTAGTTATCTAAAAGCGATTGAAGCAGGAGTAGATATTGTTGATACGGCACATGGACCATTATCATTCGGAACTTCTCAACCAGCAATTGAAACTTTAATTGCAATGTTAGATAATACCCAATACACATTACAACTGAATAAAAATTTAATCGAAGAGGTCTCAAATTATTTAGAACAAATCAAAAATAAACGTGATATAAAATATGATAAAATTATTGATGAAATGGTTACAATTCATCAAATACCAGGAGGAATGGTTTCGAATCTTATAGTTCAATTAAAACAGCAAAATGCAGAACATCGTCTGAGAGAAGTATTAGAAGAAGTTCCTAAAGTACGAAAAGACTTAGGGTATCCACCGTTAGTAACTCCGACTAGCCAAATAGTTGGTGTACAAGCAGTATTCAATGTTCTCACTAATGAAAGATATAAAATAATTCCTAATGAAGTTAAAGATTATGTACGAGGATTATATGGGAAACCACCAGTTCCTATAAAAGATACAATACGACGTAAAATTCTTGGTAATGAACGGCCTATATCTCAACGACCAGCAAATTTATTGGAACCAGTATTAAATAAAATAAAAAAAGAAGTTAATTCAAAATATATTAAAAAAGAAGAAGATTTTATTACTTTTGCATTATTTCCAGAAATTGCTATAAATTTTTTTGAAACAAGAGATAACCCAGAAAAACTAGAAATTATAAAACAAGATGAGGGGAAAAATATTATGAAACAAGAAAATAAAGATGATATGGAGGTTATAAGAGAATTAATTGAATTAGCAGCGAAACATAATTTAGCTGAATTAGAATGGGAATGCTCTGGTCACAAAATTAAAATTCGTAAAATTAATCAAACCTATGCTGTTCCTACTCAACAAATATCAAATGAACCACAAATAATTACTAAAATTAATACACCATCTCAGCCACAGTCAGATGTTATCAATGAAATTCAAACTCCTTCCTCTAAACATACATTAGAACAAATTAAATCACCAATGGTGGGAACTTTTTATTCTCGCCCTCGTCCCGATGCCCCACCTTTTGTTAATATTAATGATGTTATAGAAGCAGGTTCAACGTTATGTATTATTGAAGCAATGAAACTTATGAATGAAATTGAAGCTGAAAAAAAATGTCGAATTGTTGAAATATTAGCGAAAGATGGCCAAACAGTTGAATATGGACAACCTTTGTTTACAGTAGAACCTATGGTTTAAAAAATCACAGCTACAAAATTATGAATACCGTAAAGATTATTGATACTACTTTTCGTGATGCGCATCAATCATTGATGGCTACCCGGATGAGAATTTCTGATATGATACCAATATGTGACCAAATGGATAAAATTGGATTTTTTGCAATGGAAGTTTGGGGCGGCGCAACTTTTGATGTCTGTATTCGTTATTTAGCAGAAGATCCTTGGTTTCGATTAGATAAATTAAGGGAACACTTACCTAATACAAAATTATTAATGTTACTCAGAGGCCAAAATCTTGTGGGTTATCGACATTATGCTGATGATGTCGTTGAAAATTTCATAAAGTTAGCTAAAAAACATGGGATTGATATTTTTAGAATTTTTGATGCTTTAAATGATATTCGGAATATGGAAAAAGCAATTAAAACCGCTAAAGATCTTGGTAGCGAAGTACAAGGAACGATTTGTTATACTACAAGTCCAGTTCACACTATTGAAAAATTTGTTGAAATGGGTCATCAATTAGAATTGATGGGTTGTGATTATATCTGTATAAAGGATATGGCTGGTTTGATTTCACCACACATAGCTTATGAATTAGTGAAAGCTTTAAAACAAATTATAAAAGTACCAATTAATTTACACACTCATTGTACCAGTGGAATGGGATTGATAAGTTATTATTCTGCCATTCAAGCGGGAGTGGACATTGTTGATACTGCAGTATCAGTTTTTAGTGGTGGTAGTTCGCAACCCTCATTAGAAAATATTGTCGTGAGTCTTCAAGATAGTCCTTATGATACGAAACTCGACATAAAAAAGATTATCAATGTTGGTTATTATTTTTTAGACATGAAGAAGAAATATTCAAAATATATTAGTCCAATTGCGGAAATGACTGATGCATCAGTAGCAGTTCATCAAATTCCGGGAGGAATGCTTTCAAATTTACATGCACAATTAAAAGAACAAAATGCGCTAGATAAATACCAAGAAGTATTAGCGGAAACACCAAGAGTAAGAGAAGATTTAGGATATCCACCTTTAGTTACTCCAACAAGTCAAATTGTAGGTATTCAAGCCGTATTGAATGTATTATCAGGTAAACGATATTCACAAATTAGTAAAGAAGTTAAAGATTATTGTTTGGGTTTATATGGCAGACCTCCGGCAACAATTAAAAAAGACATATTAAAAATAATCATTGGTAATGAAAAACCAATAGATTGTCGACCCGCTGACTTATTAAAACCGGAATTATCTGTAAAAAAACAAGAGGTAGAAACTTTACATCTCCTACGAAGAGGACATGAAGAAGAAGATTTAATGACTTATACATTATTTCCTCAAATAGCAATTAAATTTTTAAAAGGTGAAATTGTAGAAGAGAACATCGAAACAGAAAGAAATACTTATAACCAAGAAAGTAATGATTTTAATAAAATAGCTGCGATAACTATAGCATTATATAATTATCTTGAGGAAAATCATAAATTACCTAAAAGTATTAGATTAAATTCATCATACACATCGAAATGGAAAATTCAGGCTCGGCAAGAAAGGCTTCATTAATAAATAGGCAAATATTAAAATTTATAGTGTAAATTATAACTCTTATGAAAATAACTGTTGATAATAAAGAATATAATATAGTGATTATGGAATCAAATAAACGATATCGCGCATCAATAAATAATGAATCATTTGATATCATGCCTGAGTTTAATAATAATGGGGAATTAAATGCAATTATAATTAATGACAAAAAATATAGTGTTAAAATAGGAAAGTTAAAAAATTCATATCAAATCAGTATTTTTGAAAAACCAATAACTGTTTTAATAAATCAAGATAAAATTGAAAATATTACTCTTAAAGAGAATCCAAAAATTTTTACGGTTTTTTCACCAATGTCAGGATTAGTAATAAAATTACCTATAAAAGTTGGTGATTTAGTAAGTAAAAATAGTCAATTACTGATCTTAGAAGCAATGAAAATGCAAAATGAAATCAAAAGCCCTATAAATGGTAAAGTTTTAGAAATATTAACAAAAATAGGCCAAACTGTTGAAAAAAATCAAAAATTAATTATTTTGCAAACAGAAGAATAAGATTTTTTACTTTAACATATCTTGACAAATATAAATATAATATTTAATCTAAACAAATGAAATTATCAATTAAATGGTTAAAAGAATTTATTCCAACATCAAAAACAACAGAAGAAATAGTTAATTTGTTTACGCAAAAGGGTATCGAAGTAAAAAGCAGGTATAGAATTGGTAATATTTTAGAAGGATATGTAGTTTGTGAAATCAAAGATATTAATAAAAATGAAGTTACTATTTTCGATGGTTTGAGATCTTATAACATTTCAACAATCACATATCACTTAAGAATTAATGACAAAATTGCTTTTAAACCACAAAAAAATAGCTGGTTGAATCCCTCTTTAATTGGTCTAAGTGAAGATACATTACCTTATATATTACCAAATCAATATGAAACAGGTTCTAATGTATTAAATTATCTCGATGACGATATTATAGAATTAGAAATATTACCCAACCGTGGAGATTTACTGTCAATCTTAGGAATTGCGAGAGAACTTTCTACCTATGAGGAAATTACTGAATCATTAAATATACCAAAGGAGCCTGAAATTAACCAAAATATAATAAATTTTCTGGATAGAAAAGTACAATTAGTTATTAGTGATAAAAGTGCATGTTTTGATTATATTGCCCGTTTAATTTATAATGTAAAGATTCAAAATTCTCCATTTCCTTTACAATGGAGACTGATTGCGTCTGGTTTGAGACCAATCAATAATGTGGTGGACGCGACTAACTATATTATGCTTAAATATGGTACTCCACTTCATGCATTCGATTTCGATAGAATTCAAGAAAGTACTATTAATGTACGATTTGCAAAAAAAGGAGAAAAAATCATCGCACTTGATGGAAAAGAATATTTATTAAATGAGCAAGTTTTATTAATTTCTGACAAACTGTCACCTATTGCTCTAGCTGGAATTATTGGTGGAAAAGATACTGAAATTACTTATAAAACAAAAAAAGTCTTGTTAGAATGCGCTCGTTTTAATCCTCAAACAATTAGAATTAGTGCCAAAAGTATTCAATTGATGACAGATGCTTCTCAAAGATTTGAAATGGGTATTGATACGAATATTTTAGATAGAGCATCACAGGAAGCCACAAATTTAATTGCTTTCTTAGGAAACGGAATAGTTATTCAAGATAAAATTGAATGCCGAAGTAAACAATATGAAAAAACTATTAATTTTAATATCTCAAAAGTAAACCGATTACTAAAAACTAATTTAAGAACAAAACAAATTAAACGAATTATTGATAAATTAAATTGTGAATCAGAAGAGAAAAAAAATTATTTTTCTATAAAAATACCTTCTTATCGTTTTGATCTAATAAGGGATATCGATCTTATTGAAGAAATTGCAAGGTTATACGGCTACGATAAAATTCCTTCAGAATATGTTTTACATTGTAGAAATATTGGGCATATCGATCAGTTAAATAAAATTGTTCATTTAATAAAAAATTTCTTTGTCGGACTCGGTTTTTACGAATGTTATACAATTAGTTTTTGCGATCCTAATAATGCAAAATTATTTACTGAGCAAAATATCATCTATTTGCCACATCCGTTAAATGAAAGATATTCAGCATTACGACCAAATCTTTTAGTAACTTTATTAGAAACCGTCAAATTTAATTACTTTCGGAGCAATATAGATATCAGATTATTTGAAATTGGCAATATTTTCGTTAATGATAAAGCTAAGGAAAGTTTAAACCTTACAGCGCTTATTGCTGGTAATAGAGCACCATTATTCTGGGATAATATAAAAACAGTGTATTACGATTTCTTTGATATCAAAGGAATTTCAGATTCTTTTTTTGAATATTTAAAGCTTAACGATATAGAATATATTAAAGAAAATATCAATTTTTTGACAGGGAATTCACTAAGTTTGAAATATAAAGGTAATAGCATTGGTTTTTTAGGTGAAATAAAAAGAACAATTTTACAAAAATTTGATCTGAATACAAATATTTATGTATTAAGTTACAACCTAAATGAATTATTAAAACTAATACCCGCTAATTTTTACTATTGTGAACTTTCTCGATTTCCGGCAATTACGCGTGATTTTGCTTTCTTAATAAAAGAAGAGCATTCCGTACAAGAATTAAAAATGAATATTAAACACATAATTGGTGATTTACTAAAAAATATTGAAGTTTTTGATTATTTTCAAGGACCATCTTTACCGAATGGAACAAGGAATTTAGGGATTAGAATAACACTCCAATCGAATGAAAAAACTTTAAATCAAATGGAAGTTGATAGAATTTGTGAATATCTTATTAAGTATTTAAAAGACAAATTCAATATTAAAATTAGAAGTTAAATTTGAAGAAAAATTCAAAAAAGTCGTAAATTATATTTTATGAACGAAAAAGTTGATGCTAATTTAAGATACTTAGAAGATAAAATTGATAAAGCAATAAATCTGATTAATGTTTTACAAGAAGAGAACAGATGTCTGAAAAATATCCTTGAGTCCTTGAAACATCGCGATAACCAATTAATTGAAAAAATTAATATTATGCTTGACAATTTATCTAAAATGTTATAAGATATATTTTAGTAGGGAGTTGTATGAAAACTTACAGTTTAAATGTTTTTGGTAGTGAATACAAAATAAAAACCGATCGTAACGGTGATTATATTTATAAAATTGGAAAAATTGTTGATGAAAAAATGAAAATGATAAATACACAATATCCACAAGGTTCTTTAGCAAAAACTGCAATTGTATCATGTATAAATTTAGTTGATGATTTTTTAACTGCTCAAGAGAATGAAAGTGATCAAATAAATCGTCGTATCGGTTTGCTCATTGAAAAATTGGAAAGAATTGTTTAGATTCAAATAACAGTAATACCTTTTTGTAAATTGTTATTTGAATTAGAGATTAACTCCCTGCTCGCTTCGTGATAAGCCATGAAGTCTTGAGCTAACACCCATTGTTTGGGTGTCTGATGCTGATGTCGATGTAAGCTTTTATTGCGTACAGAAAATATTAGCGATGACGCCCACTTGTTTTTAGGGTTCAAAGACTCCTGCTTACACGAATTGTAGCGGGGATTTTTATTATTTAAAAGTCTTAGGATATTAAAATTGGGGGGAAGAATTATGTTATCTTTTGAAATTTTAAAGTTTATAATGCCTGTATTATTATTATTTATTTGCATACTTTTAGCATATTTTATTATTCGGATAATAAATAAAAATTATCTTAACACAACACGTCGTTCGGCATTTAGAATTATTGAAGATGCAAAAACGGAAGCGGAAAATATTAAACGACAAGCCCAGCTGGAAGTTAACGAAAAAATACATCAAGAAAAAATAAAATTAGAACAACAATTATTGGAAACTAAAAAAGATCTAGAAAAACTTGAAAAACGACTTCGTGAGAAAGAGGAATTACTAAATATCAAGGATATTAATTTAGCAACTCGGGAAAGCGAGTTACTTAAAAATCAACGAGAAATTACAACGAAAGAGAAAATAATTAAAGCGAAGACTGAAAGATTAGACCAGTTGATTAATATGCAGAACCAACGGTTAGAACGTATTGCAAATTTGGGTATCCAAGATGCGAAGAAAGAATTACTGCAGAATCTAGAAGCTCAAGTACAATTAGAAGCTGCTCAAATGATCCGAGATATTCGTGAAAAAGCAAAACGTGAAGCCGATAAACAAGCTATGGAGATTATTTTGAATGCAATACAAAGGTGTGCTCTTTCACAAGTTTCTGATACGACAATATCAGTTATTAATATTCCTTCTGATGAGTTGAAGGGCCGAATAATTGGTCGGGAAGGACGGAATATACGTGCGTTTGAAACACTAACTGGTGTTGAAGTAATTATAGATGACACACCAAATGCTATAATCTTATCCGCGTTTGATCCAATTCGTAGAGAAATTGCTCGATTAGCTATGGAAAAGTTAATTGCGGATGGTAGAATTCATCAAACTCGAATTGAAGAGATTGTTGAAAAAACAAAGAATGAAATGGAAAGTATCATTATGAATATCGGGGAAACAACAGTTCTTGAATTCGGAATTAGTAATATTGACCCTGAACTTATAAAACATTTAGGTCGACTCAAATATCGAACCAGTTATGGACAAAATGTTTTATTACATTCTAAAGAAGTTGCGATATTAGCAAACGCAATGGCACAAGAATTAAATCTTGATCCAATGATGGCAAAACGAGCGGGATTACTTCATGATATTGGTAAGGCAGCAGATATTCATTTTGAAGGTCCTCATGCTAAAATCGGTGCTGATTTAGCTGAACGTTATGGTGAAAACGAAATTATTGTAAATGCCATTGCTGCCCATCATGAAGAAGTGGAACCACGGTCGCCGTACGCTTTCTTAACCGCTGCAGCTGATGCAATATCGGGTTCTCGAGCTGGTGCGCGAAGAGATAATTTTGAATCGTATATAAATCGTTTACAAGCACTTGAAAATATTGCCGTTTCATTTGATGGCGTAGAAAAAGCCTTTGCGATTCAAGCCGGTCGGGAGATTCGCGTTATGGTAAAACCCGAGAAAATTTCAGATGCTCAGGCTGAAGAGTTATCTCGTAAAATTTCGCAGCAAATACAGACTGAATTGAAATATCCCGGACAGATTAAAGTTGTTGTTATTCGTGAAATTCGAGCCATTGAATATGCAAAATAATTTATAATTGGAAAACAAAATTGAACGAACAAATAGAAATCAGTAATTCAATAAATATTCTATTATTAGGCGATATATGTTCTGTAAGTGGGCGAGAAGCAGTAATTAAATACCTGCCTAAAATTCAACAAGAAGAGAATATTTTTTTTACTATTGCGGAAGCTGAAAATGTTGCTAATGGATATGGAATCACGCCAAAACTTGCCAATGAACTTTTTTCAGCAGGTATTGATTGTATAACTTTAGGCGATCATTTTTTGGATCGAAAAGATATCGTTACAATGTTAATTTCAGATAATCGTATTTTAAGACCTGTTAATTTCCCTAACGAAGTACCTGGTATTGGATCTTATATTTATACCAAAAATAATACTAAAATCGCAGTTATTAGTCTGTTAGGAAGGGTTTATCTAAAACCAATCGATTGTCCTTTTAGAGCAGTACATAATTTACTAAATGAAATTATTACGCAAACTCCAAATATTATAATTGATTTTCATGCTGAAGCAACTGCTGAAAAACAAGCTTTAGGGTGGTTTTTAGATGGTAGTGTATCGGCTGTAGTTGGAACTCATACTCATGTGCAAACGGCAGATGAACGAATTTTACCCAATGGCACTGCTTATATTACAGATATGGGGATGTGTGGTGCCATGGACTCAGTATTAGGTATGCGAATTGATTTATCTATTAAAAAAATAATGTATAATATTCCTTTAAAACTAGAACCGGCGAATAAAAACATTCATCTGCAAGGGGTAATTCTTTCGATTGACCAGTCAACGGGCAAAGCTCAACTTATTAAACGATATGATAAAGCTATTATTGAATCTGAAAAGTAAATATTGAGTCTAATAATTTAAAGTGAAGAGTAGAGCATCATTTAAAAGTATAATAAAGTTCTTTGATGATGTTTCAGGTTTTATTGATGAAATTTTTAACGAAGAATGTGAAATAATTTCTAATCAGACATATTACGAACCTGCGGTTGATATATTTGAATTTGATGACAAGATATTTTTAATTATGGAACTACCGGGTGTTGAAAAAAAAGATTTATCAATTGCAATTGGTCCCAATATGGTTATAGTTAAAGGTATCAGGCGAGATCCTGAAATTCTTCGAGCCGGTGTAACCTTTTATAACATGGAAATCCCGTATGGACATTTTAAACGACGTTTGTTTTTACCATTTCGAATATCCACGAAGTCAGTCATGATAAATCTTAAAAATGGAATTTTAACTTTGTCATTTAATAAAGATAAAAAGAATATAAAAATCTTAAAGATTGAATAAAAGAAAATGCCCGAAGTTAAATTAGACGAAGAACAGAAAAGTTTAAACATTCCTGATCAATTACCCGTTTTAGCGATAAGAGGCGGAATTATCTTTCCTGGTGTTATAACCCCATTAATAGTTTCGACATCACGGGCATCAAAATTAGTTGATGATGCGTTGATTGGAAATAAAATCGTTTGTGCTGTTATGCAGAAAAATCAAGATATCGAAGAAGCAGGACCAACCGATCTTTATACGGTAGGAACTGTCTCTTATATTATTAAAATGTTTCGTTTTCCTGATGGGACTATGCGAATTCTGTTACAAGGTATTAAACGTGCTCGGATAGAAAATTATGTTCAGACTGAACCTTATTTAAAAGCAGTTATAACCACAATTAATGAATCAGAAGTTAAAGATATTTCAACTGAAGCCCTCATGCGTAATATTGTAAATATGTTCCAGAAATTAGCTGAGTTAGCTCAATATATTCCTGATGAACTAACTACGGTTATTCTGAATATAGAATCACCGTCAAAACTTGCTGATTTTATTGCGAATTATCTAAATATTTCACTTGAAGAAAAGCAAAAATTATTAGAAATAGTGGATCCAATTGAACGTTTATCCCAATTAGTTCCACTAATGAATAAAGAAATTGCAATTTTAGAATTAAGTGAAAAAATACGTGAACAAGTAAAAGGCGAAATTGATAAAAATCAACGTGATTATGTATTACGAGAACAACTTAAAGCAATTCAAAAAGAATTAGGTGAGAGTGATGATTTGACTAAAGAAATTAATGAGCTCAAAGAAAAAGCAACGAAAGCCAACATGCCGCAAAATGTTTATGAGATTACTATGAAAGAGATTTCTCGACTTTCTCGAATGTCTCCACAAGTAGCGGAATATATCGTTGTTCGAACTTACATTGATTGGCTCATTAATCTCCCGTGGTCAGTTAGCTCAGAAGATAATTTAGATATTAAAAATGTAAAGATAATTTTAGATGAAGATCATTATAATTTAACTAAAGTAAAAGAACGAATTTTAGAATATTTAGCAGTTAAAAAATTACGTAAAGATTCAAAGGGTCCGATTTTGTGTTTTGTTGGGCCACCAGGGGTTGGCAAAACAAGTTTAGGTCGTTCAATTGCTCGTGCAATGGGACGAAAATTTGTGCGTTTTTCATTAGGTGGTATTCGTGATGAAGCGGAAATTCGTGGTCATCGACGAACATATGTTGGTGCTCTACCAGGTCGCATTATCCAGGGAATTCGTAATGCTGGAACAAATAATCCTGTTTTTATGCTGGATGAAATTGATAAAGTGGGTAGTGATTTTCGAGGAGATCCATCTTCAGCATTATTAGAAGTATTAGACCCAGAACAAAATTTTTCTTTTTCAGACCATTATTTAGAAGTACCATTTGACTTATCTAAAGTTATGTTTATAACTACTGCAAATATGACTGATACAATTATCCCTGCCTTACGGGATCGTATGGAAATTATTGAAATACCTGGTTATATTGATGATGAAAAATTGTTGATTGCTAAGAAATTCTTAATTGCCAGACAATTAAAGGAAGCCGGTCTAACAGAAAAAAATATAAGTTTTACGGACAAAGCTATTCAAAAGATAATTCGTGAATATACCCGAGAAGCTGGCGTAAGAAATTTAGAAAGAGAAATTGGTTCGATTATCAGAAAAGTCGCCCGAGCCTATGCTGAAGGGGATAAAAGGAAGGTTGTAATCACTGATAAAAATTTAAATAAATATTTAGGTCCTGTTAAATATATTTCTGAAGTTGCGTCGCGGCAAGGAACAATCGGTGTTTCTACAGGTTTGGCTGTAACTCCATTTGGCGGCGAAATCTTATTTATTGAAGCAACAAAGATGAAAGGACAAAAAGGTCTTTTACTAACTGGTTCATTGGGCGATGTAATGAAAGAATCAGCTCAAGCTGCGTTGTCTTATATTCGTAGCCATAGTAAAGAATTTGGAATCGATGAAAATTTCTTTACTAATTCTGATGTCCATATTCATATTCCTGCGGGAGCAACACCTAAAGATGGTCCATCAGCAGGCGTTGCAATTTCGGCAGCACTTCTATCTCTTTTAAAGAATAAACCACTAAATCCTCGTATCGCAATGACAGGTGAAATCACTTTAACAGGGCGTGTACTACCAGTTGGTGGTATTAAAGAAAAAATTATTGCGGCCAATCGGGCAGGAATCAAAACTGTAATTATGCCCAGTGAAAATAAAAAAGATTTAATTGAAATACCAGATAAAGTTAAAAAACGGTTAGTCTTTAAGTTTGTCAAAACCATAAAAGATGTACACTCAGTTATATTCAATTCAAAAAAGATAAAAAAGTAAAATCTCTAATTTCCAAAGTTCTCTATATCTGATATATAAAGGTAAGTAAATTATTATATTGATCCATTAATAATAAGACATATAATTAAGTGTTTTAATTCTGAAGTATATTAAAAAATTAAAATAAAGACTATCAAGAAGAAAAAATACAAACGTGAGAATTGATTAAGTTATTAAGATATTGATATTGTAAATGATGAAAAGATAATTCGTTTAGTCGCCAAGTAGCTTTATAAATTGAATTCAATCGAATATAAATAGACTTACGAGGGCACTATACTCATACTTTAAGCGAAAGTGGTTTATCTATTTGAAATTTAGTATGTTATATCTAATATATATTTATTTTTTATTCTATTTAAAAATAAAATTATCATACACGCAAATAATACTTATTTAATAAAGTTATATTGTTAATTGTTAAAATTATGGTTTAGATAATATTTTTGTTTTTGCCACAGATAATCACGGCTTAAACAGCGATTACAGTTTTTTTAGAATTAATTCTGCTACTTTTTTGCCAGATAAAAACATACCGCCAAAGATTGGTCCCATGCGCGGAGCACCGAAAACTGCATTTGCTGCCATACCAGTGACATATAGATTATGATATACTTCTTTGGTATTATTCATAATTAGTTGTTCGCCAACATCAGCCCACATTGGTTTTTCACCGATAACATACCCAGTTTCAGTATAGAGTGTGGCGCCAATTTTCTTTTCAACAATTCTTACTATTTCAGCAGCATGACCTGTGGCATCAATCACAAAATTACTCTTTATGGTTAATGGGTCAACGTGTAATTGTGCGGTTATCACGGCACTCCAGTTAATGACAACGCCAGTAATATGTTCGGCGCGAATCATAACATCTTCAACGGTTATTGCATTATATAATTTGACACCTTTTTTGATCGTTTTGGCTAAAAGTTGCCCTAATGCTTCTAAAGCTTCAGCAACATAATAATTCTTTTGATACCGCTGATAACTAATATCTAATTCTTTTAAAATAGCTAAACAACTTTCTTGAACAACAATTTTATTAAACATCATACCACCACCAGCAATACCACCACCAGGTCTAAGTGTTTTTTCAAAGACAATTGTTTTTACTCCATTTTTAGCTAAATAATATGCCGCAGTTAATCCTGAAGGACCGGCACCAGCAATAATAACATCGACTGATAAATTATCAATAAACTCCCTTAAATAACAATCAATAATTGCCTTGGTTATAATAGTTTCGTCTAAAATTTGTTTATTATTTAATTTCATAGTTGTTAATTTTACTTAATATTATACTTAAGTCAAGAACTATTATTGACAAATACTAAATTATAATTTATACTTACTTTAATTAATGTAACATAAAATAATATTTTATACTTACTTAGTAAGCATGGTTATTTTGATGTAATTTAAAAGAAGGTAATATGATTGATTGGAAAAAAAGAATAATTAAACCTGAACAAGCAGTAAAAGCTATAAAATCTGGGTTTCGCGTTTTTATTGGTTCGGCTTGTGGAGCACCACAGTCTTTGGTTAAAGCATTAACTTTAGCACCTGCCGAAGATGTTGAAATAACACAAATTTTAAATCTGGGTATTGTTGATTATGCACAAGAAACTCTAAAAGATAAGTTTCGGACCAATACTTTTTTTATCGGTAGAGATTTACGAGAACGAGTTCAACAAGGTGGCGCTGATTATACACCGATATTCTTATCCGAAATTCCCAAGTTATTTTTATCAGGAAGATTGCCAATTGATGTTGCGTTGATAACCGTATCATTACCTGACGAACATGGTTATTGTAGTTACGGTATCTCTGTAGATATTACTAAACCTGCGACAGAAGCGGCAAGAATTGTTATTGCCGAGATTAATCCAAATATGCCTAGAACTCTTGGCGATTCATTTATTCATCTTAATGAAATTGATTATGTAGTATACTCAGAAGAACCAATTCTTGAATATACGGTTAAAGCACAACCAGAAATCGTTAAACGCATTGCTAAAAATGTATCTGATTTAATTGAAGATGGTTCAACAATTCAAGTTGGCTATGGGGGTGTACCAACCGCACTACTTGATTTCTTAGAGAATAAAAAAGATATCGGTATTCATACCGAAGTCTTTTCTGATAATTTAATTGATTTAATTGATAAAGGTGTTATTACCAACCGAAAAAAATCGCTTCATAAAGGTAAATGTATAGCTGCTTTTGCAATGGGTACTAAAAGATTGTACCGCTATCTTGATAATAATCCCTTTTTTGAATTTCATCCCGTAAGTTATACTAACGATCCTTTTGTAATTGCTCAAAATGAAAAAATGGTTTCGATTAATTCCGCAATTGAAATAGATCTCACTGGACAAGTTTGTGCGGATTCAATCGGATATAAATTCTATTCGGGGATTGGGGGACAACTTGATTTTGTACGGGGTGCAGCTCGAGCAAAAGATGGCAAAGCAATTATTGTTGTCCCATCAATTCGCTCAGATGAAAGTAAATCAAGAATCGTACCAGCTCTTTCCGAAGGCGCTGGAGTAGTAACAACGAGAGGTGATGTTCATTATGTTGTAACCGAATGGGGCGTGGCTAATCTCTATGGTAAAACTATCCGGGAACGAGCACTTTCTTTGATATCGATTGCGCATCCCAAATTCCGTGCTGAACTACTCAAGAAAGCAAAAGAATTAAATTACGTTTATCAAGACCAGCCGGAATTACCATTAGTTCATGCTCGTTATCCCGAAGAACTCGAGACATGGGCTGAAACAAAAAATGGATTAAAAGTCTTTATTCGGCCAGTACGTCCGACTGATGAACCATTAGTGAGAGAACTTTTTTATAAGTTTTCAAGCCAAACTATTTACTATCGCTTTTTTTCTTATCTTAATGCCTTACCTCATGATCGGCTATCTAAATTCGTTAATGTCGATTATGATAATGAATTAGTATTAGTAGTAGTGTTAAAACAAGCCGGTGAAGAAAAAATTATCGGGATGGCCGGATATAGTTTAGATAAAGCAAGTGGTTTTGCTGAATTTGCTTTTGCAATAGCAGATGAATGGCAAAATAAAGGCATCGGAACGGTGCTTTTTGCAGATTTGATAAAAATTGCCAAAATGAAACAAATCAAAGGATTTATCGGATATGTATTAGATACGAATGTTGCAGCTTATCGTTTAACTCATAAAATGGGTTATCCAGTTAAAAGTAAATGGTCAGATGGTGTATATACATTAATTATTAATTTTCAAGAATAAATATGAATCCGAATTTAAAGTTTATCTTCTGGCCGCGCTCAATTGCCGTAATTGGGGCTTCAACTCGAGCCGGCAGTGTTGGGCAAGCAACTTTTGCTAATATCCTAATGAACGGATTTACAGGTATTGTTTATCCGGTTAATCCTAATGTTCGGAGCGTGCTCGGAGTAAAAGCATTTCCATCGGTTTTGCATATTCCTGACGAGGTTGATTTAGCGGTTATAATTGTTCCTGCTCCGGCAGTTCCAGAAATAATTGAAGAATGCGGTCAAAAAAATGTAAAAGGTGCCATAATTATTACTGCGGGGTTTAAAGAAATAGGGGAGAGCGGTCTTAAGTTAGAAAAACGAATTAAAGAAATTGCCCAGAAACACAATCTTTCTTTAATCGGTCCTAATTGTTTTGGTATGATAAATTCTGATCATCGGGTTCGGCTTAATGCAACTTTTGGTAAAGCATTGCCACCGAGTGGTAATATTGCTTTTGTTTCTCAGAGTGGTGCAGTTGGGGTAACTGCATTAGAATATGCAGAAGCAGAGGGAATTGGATTATCAAAGTTTATTTCAATTGGTAATAAAGCTGATATCAATGAAAATGATTTATTGGAATATCTTCGAGACGACGAACAAACAACTGTAATTATCCTTTATTTAGAGGATTTAGTGTATCCTAAAAAATTTATGGATGTAGCGTATGATGTCACAGCAAATATTGGTAAACCAATTTTGGCAATTAAGTCAGGCCGGACTACAGAAGGTGCAAAGGCGGCATCTTCTCATACTGGTGCTTTAGCTGGTTCTGATGAGGCATATAACGCATTTTTACATCAATGTGGTATTATCCGAGTCGATACAGTAAGTGAGTTATTTGATTATGCTAAAGCATTCTCTGGACAACCAATTCCAAAATCTCGTAAGATGGCAATTATTACCAATGCGGGTGGAATGGGTATTATGGCAACGGATTCTGTAATTAGAAATGAATTACAATTATCTACTTTCACCGAAACAACAAAACAGAGTCTTAGAAACTTCTTACCTTCTTCAGCGAGTATTAACAATCCTCTTGATGTAATTGGAGATGCGGACGAAAAGAGATATTCCCAAGCGCTTAAATTATTATTAGAAGATGATAATGTGGATGGCATCATCGCGATCTGGACACCAACTTTAATGGCTGAGACAAAAACGATTGCTCAAGAAATCATCAAAATTGCTCCCAATTATGCTAAACCAATTATGGGTTGTCTTTTATCGTTAGAAAATACAAAAGAAGTAATTCAAACATTATGGCAAGCTAAAATACCATATTATCCTTTTCCTGAAACTGCGGCAAAAGCTTTAGCCAACATGTGTTCATTTTATGATTGGACTCAACTACCAAAAAGCGAAGTAAGATATTTTGATGATGTCGACAAAGAAACAGTAGCAATGATTATTAAAAATGTTCAAAATCGTTCTCCCAAGGCACTTCTTGAAAATGAAGGTTACCAAATTCTCAATGCTTATAAGATTCCTATTTTACCAAATACTTTAGTTAAAACTCCTGATGAATTAATAACAAAAGCAAAGGAAATCGGTTATCCGCTAGTTATGAAAGTAGTTTCACCAGATATCCTGCATAAAACCGATGTTGGTGGTGTTGCAATTGATATCAACAATGATGACGAATTAATAAGCAAATACAAAGAAATGCAAAATAAAATTAAAGCTCTAAAACCAACCACACGAATTGAAGGATTTCTCATACAAAAAATGGCAGCACGCGGTATTGAAACAATTATGGGTATTAAAAAAGATCCTCAATTTGGTTCGCTTATTATGTTTGGCTTAGGTGGTATTTATGTGGAAGTACTGCGCGATGTCAGTTTTCGAATTTGTCCAATTAAAGCTTTATCAGCACTCCATATGATTCAAGAAATAAAGAGTTATCGAATTCTTAAGGGATTTAGAGGTAAAGGGCCAGCGGATATAAAAATAATTGAAGAATCTTTACAAAGATTATCCCAATTAACAACCGACTTTCCTGAGTTTAATGAAATAGACATAAACCCATTTGTTGTATATGAAGAGGGAAAAGGAGCAGTAGCAATTGATGCCCGATTCCTCTTATAAGATACATTAAACTATCCTGTGAAAAAAGAAACAATAAAAAAAATAATCTTAATTTTATTATTTACCCTAATTACATTAATTATTTATTTACTTCCTATTCATGGATTAACCGAAGCAAGTAAAAGGACTCTTTGCATTTTGATTATCGCTTCTTTATTCTGGATTAGTGAAGTTGTTCCTTTGTATGTTACCTCGTTTATTATCTTATTTTTACAAGCAGTATTTCTCACTCATATTCCGCCCATGGGTGATAATTTTCGAATATTTCTTGTACCTTTTTTTGATTCAGTTATTGTATTGTTCTTAGGTGGTTTAGTATTAGCTCAAGCTTTAAAAAAATATGATTTAGATGAATGGTTTGTATTCTTAATTCTAAAACGCATTGGTAACGATTCTAATCGGGTTCTAATTGGATTAATGGCAGTTACTGCATTTCTTTCAATGTGGATGTCTAATACAGCAACAACCGCTTTAATGATTGGCTTAGTATTAGTCTTAAAGCAAAATATCCCTCCCGAAGACCCGCTAATACCCGCCCTTGCTTTAGGCATTCCTTTTGCCGCTAATATCGGTGGAATTGCTACTCCCATTGGAACACCACCAAATGCATTAGCAATTAGCATATTGCGTTCTAAAAATATTAATTTATCTTTTATCGGTTGGATGGCATTTGCTGTCCCATTAACAATTTTACTTTTTATCATTATTTATTTGATATTAAAGATGGGCTTTAAATCCAAGATAAAAAATGTTCAATTAATTGAAAATAAGACACAAGGATTTACATCTGAACAAAAGTTAGTATTAGGAGTATTTGGGCTTACATTTTTATTATGGTTAACAGCAGAATTGCATAAAATTCCAACGAGTATTGTTTCGTTAATTCCAGTAATAATTTTTAGTGGTTTTGGTTTATTAAAAGAAGAGCATTTTGGTAATTTAGGTTGGGATACTTTAATATTAATGGGTGGTGGATTATCACTGGGAATGTCGATCGAAAAAAGTGGCCTTTCCAATTGGTTTGTTAATTTATTAAATTTTCAAGCATTTCCGAGTTTATTACTCTTAGCTGGGCTATCTATTATAACTATAATATTAACTAGTTTTATTTCCAATACTAGTACTGCTGCAATTTTATTGCCGATCGCAGTCGGCCTTACTGCTAAATCAATAGATACTGCATTAATTGTTAGTATTGCAGCATCAATTGCGATGATTTTACCAGTTAGTACGCCACCAAATGCAATTGCTTATGGTTCAGGTTTAATAAAAATTAGGAATATGATTAAATATGGTAGTATTATTGCAATAATATCAGCGATCGTTATTATATTTTATATAAAACTAATAACAATTTTATTTTTCAAATAAAGTCTTAAAGGAGTTATAATAATGGAAAATGCTAAAAAAGAAGCATGCCCGAAGTGCAATAGCACAACATTAATTAATTATGTTCATGTTAAAACCGGTGAACATATCAGAGTTTACATCGAATGTGCTAATTGTCATAGTTTTGTTGCTAGATATACGCTATTAACCTATACCTCGGATAAACCTTATGAAGTACTATTGAGACGTTTAAAATGTTTAGAATATGCGAGTGGGAAAAAAGCACTTAGAGAATTAGAAGAATATTCACGCAACATTGAAGCCGATTTTGAACATGTAAAGTCATTAATAAGCGAAGAAACTACTAAAACAATCGAAGATATGATCAAAGAAAAATATGAGGCAGAAAGTTGTCAAGGTTTGTAAGATAATTGATTGACAGAATTTATTAATCTAATATAATGATATGATTAGCCCCTGTAGCTCAGTTGGAAAGAGTGACGGTTTCCTAAACCGTAGGTCGTGAGTTCGAATCTCACCAGGGGTAGTTTAGGAATTAATACAAAGAAAGGTTTTTTATGGCACATACGACGGAAGATAAGTTTCAAGAATTTATAACAAAAATTGTTTCTTTATATTATCATCAGAGACAAAAGTTTTTTATTGGTATTGGTGTAATTATCGTTATTATTGTTGCAATTATTATTAGTCTATCCGGTCGGGGAAAAGAAAATCCGGAAGTACAATTACGTTTCACCGAAGCATTAGGTATTTATTCAGTAGCGCAAAGTCCTGACCAATTAGATGCGGCAAATGAGAAATTTATTGAATTTACACGCCGTTTCGGTCGTCATTACTTATCTGCAAAAGCATTTTTTTATTTAGGTAATATTGCATATCAAAACCAGGATTTTACAAAAGCACGCAGTTTTTATGAAAAAGCCTATAGCAGACTAAAAAATAATGATGTGTTAGGACCAGCATCGTTATTTGCTATTGGTAATTGCTATGAAGAACAACAGAATTATCGTAAAGCGGCACTAATATATGAACAAGTTTATCACAAATATAAAAAATTTCCTTTAGCCGCGGATGCTTTACTTGCTGCGGGTCGTGCATATCGAACGCTTAATGACCTTAATAATGCCGAAAAAATTTACCAATTAGCGATTAAAGAATTGCCGCCCGGGGAAAATGCTGAACAAGCAAAATCTGAGCTTGCTTATGTTCTTGCTATGAAAAATAAAATCCAAAAATTTTAAATACAAGTTATTGATAATTAATTTTAATGGATGCAAATAATTTAAAATATTATTTATTATTACAGAGTATCGAAGGAATCGGACCTGCAACTTTTCAGAATCTTTTAGAAAATTATAAAAATCCAAAAGCAGTATTTGAAGCGACATTCGATGAATTAGAAAAGATTCCTCGCCTTAATCAAAGAATTATTAATGAGATACTTCGAGCAAAAGATAAACTTGATGAAATGGAGAAAATTTTACAACAATTATATAATCGTAATATTAAAGTTATTACTAAACACGATAAATCATATCCTTTTGTTCTAAATAAAATTAGTAATGCACCGTCACTATTATATCTTTCTCGCTATTTACCAAACGGTAAAACTTTTGGTATAATCGGAACTCGCGATGCCTCGCAATACGGTAAAGAACAGGCTTATAAGTTTGCTTCAGAACTTGCCCGCAATGGATTTATAATTGTAAGTGGTTATGCTAAGGGAATTGATACGGCTGCCCATCACGGTGCAGTCGATAATAATCAGTTAACGATTGCAGTCTTACCGACAGGAATTTTAAAGTTCCGATTACATGAAGAGCTCAAGCAATCAGCCGATGAATTTTCTAGCCAAGCGATATTATTATCCGAATTTTTCCCTTTAAGTGAATGGTCATTAGCAAATGCGTTATTAAGAAATCGAATTACTGCAATGCTTTCTGATTACCTCTTAGTAATTGAAGCCGGTGATAGCGGTGGAACTTTAAGTACTGTTGAATATGCGACTCAATATAATAAAAAAGTGTTTATTTTGAAAGGGATTAATTCAATTATGAATGAGAAAATAATCTCACTGGGGGCAGTGACAATAAATAATATTTCCGAATTATTGAATCAACTTGACAGATGATTGATTCACAGTATAATATCTAATGCCAATAGAATTAAATAACACAAATTTTCAAAAAGAAGTAATTGATTCAGAAATACCAGTCATAGTAGATTTTTGGGCAAGTTGGTGTATGCCGTGTCAAATGATGATTCCCGTAATTGATCAGGTTGCTCAAGAATACGAAGGAAAAATTAAAGTTGCAAAAGTGAATGTTGATAATGAAAGTGAGTTGGCACAAAAATATCAAATCATGAGTATTCCTGCATTATTATTTTTTAAAGATGGTAAAGTTATTGATTCTATTATCGGCGCTGTACCAAAAGGTTTTTTAATTGACCGAATTAATAAAATTATCCAATAAAAAATAAGAGGTAAAAGTGAAATATATCATTATAATCATCAGTACCATATTTTTAATAATAAGTTGTGTTAAAACAAAATCACCGGCGGTTTTTAAAGATACCGATTTTACTTTAGAAAAGATTGATGGCGGAACAATCACTTTATCACAATTAAAGAAAAAAGTTATATTAATTGATTTTTGGGCAACTTGGTGTCCACCTTGTCAGGAAGCGATTCCTCATTTAGTAGATTTATATGATAAATACAAAGATAAAGGATTAGCAATATTAGGTATTTCTTTAGATCAGAATAAAGAAGCAATACCACCCTTTATCAATGAATACAAGATAAATTACCCAATTCTTCTTGGTAATCAAGAAGTTGCCAAAAAGTACCAAATTCAAGGCATTCCAACATTTTTTGTTTTTGATCGAAGTGGTAATATCGTTTATAAAGAAGTTGGTTTTAGTGAAAAAAGCAAATCACAACTTGAAATTAAAATAAAAGAGCTATTAGAACAATAGAGAATATGCAAAAGGTAACATTAAAGTGGATTGATAATTTAAGATTTGTTGTTGATGATGAAGCAGGACATAGTTTTATTATCGATACGAAAAAGGAAGTTGGTGGTACTGAAATGGGGTTTCAACCGGTTGATTTACTATTAGTTTCTTTAGCTGGGTGTATGGCATTTGATATGGTGTCAATCCTGAAAAAGATGAGGGTAGACCTTAAAAATTTTTCAGTAACTGTAATTGGTGAGAGAGCGACAGAACATCCCAAGCGATTTATAAAAATTAATTTGATATTTAAAACGAATTCTGAAATTGCGGATGCTGATTTACAAAAAGTGTTTGAACTATCACGTGATCGTTATTGTTCAGTATTTTGGACATTAAAAAATCCCCCTGAAATAACTTTTTCCTTTGAACGAACTTAAACAGGGAGAAGTTAATTTTATGAACATAAAACAAGCTTTTGCTTTTGATGATATTTTATTAATTCCCCAAAAATCATCAATTCTTCCTAAAGATGTTGATACCCAAACCTATTTTACTCGTAAAATTAGCTTATCAATACCATTAGTTAGTGCTGCAATGGATACGGTTACCGAGGCAAAAATGGCGATTGCCTTAGCTCAGTGCGGTGGGATCGGTGTTATTCATAAAAACTTATCCATTGATGAACAAACCAAAGAAGTTATTAAAGTAAAACGTGCAGAAAGTGGAATGATAATAAATCCAATTACAATAAAACCTAATCAAACTATTCAAGAAGCTCATAATTTGATGAATAAATATCAGATTTCAGGTTTACCGGTAATTGATAATTTTGGAAAATTAATTGGCATGCTGACAAAACGCGATGTCATTTTTGAAAATAACTTATCTAAAAAAGTATCGCAAGTAATGACAAAAGATAATTTAATTACAGCTCCGGTCGGAACTACCTTTAAACAAGCCCAATTGATTTTAAAGAAATATAAGATTGAAAAATTACCAATTATTGATAAAAAGGGTCATATCAAAGGATTAATAACTATAAAAGATATTATAAAAAAGCAAGAATATAAACATTCTACAGTTGATAAATTAGGGCGATTGCGGGTAGCTGCAGCAATAGGCACGAGTAGTGAATTTTTAGAAAGAGCGAGCGCTTTAATTGAAGCCGAAGTTGACGCTTTAGTTATTGATACTGCGCATGGTCATTCATTAAATGTTATGAAAGTAACGAAAATTATTCGTCAGAAGTTTCCCAATATTCAATTAGTTGTTGGTAATGTGGCAACTACTGAAGCAGTAAGAGATTTAATTAAATTAGACATTGATGCTATTAAAGTTGGCATTGGTCCTGGTTCGATTTGTACAACACGAGTCATTGCTGGGATTGGTGTTCCTCAGTTTTCTGCAATAATGAATTGTGTTACCCTTGCGCGTAAATATAAAATACCATTAATTGCTGATGGTGGAATCAGATATTCAGGAGATATCGTAAAGGCAATAGCCGCAGGGGCAAGTTCAGTAATGATTGGCAATTTATTTGCCGGTACGGAAGAAAGTCCTGGCGAAGAAGTTTTATTAGAAGGTAGAAAATATAAAATCTACCGAGCTATGGGTTCAATTGACGCTATGAAGAGTGGTTCAGCAGATCGGTATTTTCAGGAGGGAGTTAAAAAATTTGTTCCTGAAGGAATTGAAGGGAGAGTCCCATATCGTGGTAAAGTTAGTGAAGTTATCTATCAATTAATTGGTGGACTCAAAGCAGGAATGGGGTATTGTGGAACAAAAAATATAAAAGAATTGCAAACTAAAGCAAAATTTATCAGCTTAAGTAATGCTGGTTTAAAAGAAAGTCATCCACACGATATTGTAATCACCAAAGAAGCACCGAATTACGAAAAAATAGACAAGTAGATATTAAAAAGAGGAGAAGAAGAAAAGATTTAATAAAAAATCATTGTTTACATAAGATAAATTATCAGAACAATAAATAATATTTTTTTTATTAGATATTAAGGGATTTTGCGTATTTAGAAATAATCGGAATTTCCCATTTATGTCCTAGAATTACATATATGATACTTAATATAATCAAAATTAAATAGGCAATTCCAATAATCGTTCCAATGAAATTATGGCTAATCCATCCAAAAAACTTAAAAACTAATCCAATTATCGGAATATGACCTAACAATCCTCTTAAAATAAGACTAATCACCCATAAAAATAATGAAATTATTATATATGCTATAAATAGCACTAAGCTCTGTTTACCATGAAACTGGCAATATTCATCATCTCGTGCTGCGAAAATTGGTATAAAACATAAAAAAGGAATATAGCCAACTGCTGCTAAAATCTTATTGCGTTCATTTTCCATATATTTAATATAAATAAAATTTCTTGAATGTCAACAAAAGATTTTTTATTTTGATATAATATTCAGGAATAGATATGAGTAATTTCTTACAAAATATCTTCACTTATATACAACATTAATTAATTTAAAGGCAAGCCCGAGAGCCGTTCCGCCCCTTGCGTCATATTTATATTTGTTTAATATACTAACTAATGTTTATATCTATTATGGTAATTAAGAATTCGTTTGCCCTAAAGTTATTATTTAGTTAATTCTGTTAATAAATCTAAAACTATTGACAACCCTAGTCTTCTCTGATTATAGTAAATTAATGAATAAATTATTATATTTTATAGTTTTATTTTTAAGTTGTTGTGGCTACAGTACTCGCTCAACTTTACCACCTCAGTATAAATCTATTGCTATTCCCTTAGTAGGTAATCAAACGGTCAAGCCTAATTTAGGTGAACTTTTAACAAATCAATTAATTGATGATTTTACAAATGATCGAACTCTCGTAATTGTACCCAATGAGCGGGCAAATCTTATTTTAGAATGTCGTATTATAAATTATGAGCGGTCTCCTCAATCGTATACGGCAAATCAAGAAGTTATTAATTATCGTATAACAATGAGTGCTTTTATTGATATAATTGATAAAACTAAATTTAGTAATGAATCTTTATATCGTGGTGAAGTTTCTAGTTGGATTACATATGATGTTTCACAAGAAAGTGAAGACGACGGTATCAATAAAGTAATCAAAAAATTATCTTTAGAAATTTTAAGAAAAGTTCTTACCGCTTGGTAAACCACCCCCAAAAAGCAAAACTCTATCCATCAAACACATTCACAACGAGAATTGATAAAATCGTCTATGGTGGGTATGGTTTATGTAATTATAATGGGATAAAAGTCTTTGTCCCATATGGCGTACCCCTTGATTATGTCCAATTAAAAATTAAAGAGCGCAAAAAAACATACTACAAAGCAACCATTCATAAACTAATCGAACCGTCCCCTTTCCGCACAACTCCCCCCTGTCAATATTTTACTGTTTGCGGAGGATGTGACTTACAACATATTAAATATGAAAATCAGTTAAGAATTAAACAAGAATTTTTCATTGAATCACTCCAACGAATTAGTAAACTGAATCTAAAAGATTTACCAGCACTATCATCGTCACAACCTTTTCACTATCGTAATAAAACCCAATATCCCCTGAGTGAACGGCCACTGAGAATAGGTTTTTATCAAAAATTTAGCCATAATGTTATAAATATTGATCAATGTTTACTACATCCACCTTTATTTGATAAAATACGAGAATCTTTAAGAAAACAACTTAATAAGATTAAGGAATCAATTTATAATGAAAAAAAACATAAAGGCAATTTACGACATATTATAATTAGACAAGGAATGAATACCAATCAAGTTTTAGTAATTTTTGTAACCCGAACTCATTCAATTAATCCTCTTTTATATAAGTTTTTACCTAATTTATTTCCTAATATTGTCAGTATTATTCAAAATGTTAATCCTGAACGGACGAATCGTATTTTAGGTAAAGAAAATATTATTTTATATGGCAAAAATTATTATCAAGAAAAGATTCTTGACAAGACTTTTAATATTTCAGCTTCGGCATTCTTTCAAGTCAATGTCGATCAGGCTAAAAAAATGGTCAATATCATTAAAGAATATTTAGTTTCAGCGCATCGATTATTAGATTTGTATTGTGGAGTTGGCTTTTTTGCGATTATGTTAAGCGAATTAGCTAAAAAGGTAATCGGAATTGAGATAAATGCAGATGCAATTCATGATGCTCAAAAAAATGCTCAGTTGAATAATATTAATAATATTGAATTTATTGCTTCATCAGTAGAAAATGTCATACAAGACTACAAAGATATCGACACGATAATCCTTGATCCACCTCGTAAAGGTTGTTCGGAAAAGTTACTCACCAACAT
The DNA here is from genome assembly GCA_965649215.1 of Caldifarciminota bacterium. Taxonomy (GTDB): domain Bacteria; phylum Hydrothermota; class Tepidihabitantia; order Tepidihabitantales; family CAIPLT01; genus JAGXRL01. Next base: position 30,219 of record CBFGJZ010000006.1, on the reverse strand, counting down.
AATTAGAATGAGACCAGAAAAAATTATTTATATTTCATGTAATCCAGCAACTTTTGCTCGTGATCTAGTAATATTTCAAAAATATCGATATCGATTAGATAAGTACCATCTCATTGATATGTTTCCACAAACTTATCATGTTGAATCAATTGCTAAAATAGTCGCACAATAAATAATATATGAAATATTTAGTAACTGCTAAAAAAATATATAGTATTAACAAAAATAATGATGTGTATCATTGGATGCTAATTGATGATGGCATGATTAAAGAACTTTCATCAACAGCTCTCCCCTCTTTATTAGATAAAATATCCTTTTCTGATAATTATATAATGCCGGGTTTTATTGATTCACACACTCATATTTTAGGAGTTGGGTTACAAAAAATATTTCCCGAAGTCTCTGATATTCAATCTTTAGAAGAATTATTTGACAGAGTTTTTGCTGCCTACAATTTAGCACAAGAACTTAAATATCTTATTGTGTATAATTTTGACCCTGATAATATTAAAGAAAAACGGTATCCAACAAAAAAGGAATTAGATAAAATTCTCAAAAAATATCCCATTTTAATATATCGTATTGATGGGCATTCTGCAGTACTTAATAGCTCTGGCTTAAATGAAGTTTTAACAAATTATGGTGATTCTTCTCAAAGTGGCATTGAAGTTGATCAATATAAAGAGCCGACCGGTGTTTTACGTGGTGAAGTATTTGAATTAGCAAGCCGCATCTTTATAAAAAAAATTGATCCAGCATTAAGAATTGAATCATTTTTTAAGGCTTCAGAATTGGCAATTCAACAGGGAGTTACTACGATGGTGACAATGGTAGGTTCAGAACTTGACAATCTTACCTGCGAGCTTTTAGTCGCTAATTCATCAAGATTACCGATTGAAGTAATTCCCTTTTATCAAACTCGAGATATCCAAAGAGTGCAAAGATTAAATTTGCCTAGAATTGGTGGGTGTATTCTTATTGACGGTTCGTTTGGTTCTCATACTGCAGCACTTAATGAACCTTATGCTGACAAACCCAATCATTATGGTATCTTATATTATTCTGATCAGGAATTAGAAGAATTTTATCTAAACGCTGATACGAATAATTTACAGACTGCGGTTCATGCAATTGGTGATCGAGCAATTAAACAAGTTATCAAAGTTGTAAAACATTGTCTTAAAGATAATCATAATCGTCATCGTATTGAGCATTGTGAATTACTAACCGATGCTTTAATTGATGAAATAAGCAAACTGAATTTAATAATCTGTGTGCAACCCGCATTTGAATTTTATTGGGGTGGCCCTAATAAAATGTATGCAGAACGATTAGGACAAAGATGGCAGAATACTAATCCCTACCGAAAATTAATTGAAAAGGGTATAATAATCGCTGGTGGTTCAGATGCTCCAATTACTCCGATTAATCCTTTGTTAGGTATTAGCACTGCGGCGAACATGCCTAATCCTGAACACAGTATAACTTTACAAGAAGCACTAAAAATGTTTACTTGTAATGGTGCTTATGCAATTCAAGCAGAAAATCGGATCGGGTCATTATCAATCGGCGCAGATGCTGATTTTATTGTTTTAGAAAAAGATCCCCTTGCTACAACAGATAATAAAATTATTGCAGTCTTCAAAAAAGGCAAAAGATTGCTTTAAATTTAAATCTTGATTTGAAATGGCGAAGAGGTAATTCACGACCATAAATAACTTCTACACCAGGGATATTATCTTGATTGTTATATAAAATTTTGATTGCTTCAGCAACTGCTAATAAATCCTGATCTTCATAGACTAAGCGTGGTATTGCAGCGCGAACATAATTAACTCTTGGCGTCGGCAAAATTTCTTGACCATTTCGATACTTTCCAAAAGCATATAACCCAAGTTCACATAATCGATGACCAGCAATTAACATCAGGGCGGTTAAACTAATACCTAAAAAATCTTCATCTGCCCGTTTTGTATTAAAAAATTTATCGACATCAATATAAATTGCATGACCACCGATTGGTCGGATAATTGGAATATTGTATTCAATTAATTTATTGCCAAATTTTTCTACTTGTCTAATTCGATATGTCAAATAATCTTCATTAACTACTGTTTTTAAACCTTGTACTAATGCTTTGAGATCCCGTCCTGCTAAACCACCATACGAAGGATTACCTTCAATAAGAATTTGATGGTCGATTAGTCTTTGCCAAAAGTGAGGATATTTTTGGGAGAATAATCCATCAGGTTTTATGACTAACATACCCCCGATATTCACTAAACCATCTTTTTTAAAACTAGCATGAAAACCATCGCAATATTGAAACATCTCATAAATAATTTCTTGAATAGTCTTTAAGTGGTATCCTGCTTCTTTATGCTTAATAAACCAAGCATTTTCAGCAAAACGGCTTGCATCTAAGAACAATGGAATTTGGTAACGCTGGGTGATTTCTCGTGTCTGTCGAATATTAGCCATTGAGACAGGTTGACCACCAACAGTATTATTGGTGATAGTAAGATAAACAAGCGGAATCTGGGAACTTTTTTGTTCTAAGTACTCTTCAAGTCGTTTCAGATCGATGTTACCACGAAAGGGATATTGTTCGTTGTTAGTAAGGTGCTCTTGACAGGGCAGGTTAAGTGCGATCATTTGTTGATTTTCAATGTTTGCTTGTGTTGTATCAAAATGGGAGTTACTAGGAATGATTATTTCTGTTAAATTATGTCCTTGTTGTTTCAATAGATAAGCAAGTTGTGAAAAAAGAGCATATTCAGCAGCACGACCTTGATGAAAGATAAACATATTTTCGATTTGAGGTACAGATTGACGCCAATCTTGTCCAAAAGTCTTAACAATTTGTTCTTTGAGTTCAAAATAACCCTCATTGGCACCATAAGCTTCATCACCTAATAACAGTTGAGACCATTGCTCAATAGTCATAGTTGTAGTTCCTGAATCAGATAATAAATCACAGCCGGGAATTTTTTGCGCAGGGAAAAAGAATGCATTAAGACCAACTGATTCTAAAATTTCTACTCGTTCTTCGTAATCTTCAATCCGACACTTTCGGAATTGCACCGCACTATTTCGATAAGGACGAGGTAAAAAATAGCGATTCGAAGGAGATTTAAAGTCTAATAGCTTTCTAAATTCTTTAATAAAAAAAGTATAAACATCTAACATGCTCTTAATAATTGAGCTTCATAATTTCTTTTACTTCTTCAAGTGTATTTTGAGCAACTAACCGTGCTTTCTGCGCTCCATTATTTAAGATTTCCTTTATTGTTTGCGGTTGGGCAGCTAATTCTTTACGGCGATTTCGAATTGGTAGCAAAGCATTATTCATTTTTCCAGCAAGTTCCATTTTACAATCAACACAGCCTCGTTCGCCTGCTTCACATTCTGTACGAACAACATTGATTTCCGCCTTATTGTAAATTTTATGAAAAGCAAAAACAACGCATCCATCAGGGTGTCCTTTATCGTTTTTACGAATTTTAACCGGGTCGGTAAACATATTTTTAATTCGATTGACTGTTTCTTCTTCACTATGAGCGATTGCGATATAGTTACCACCACTTTTACTCATCTTTTTATTAACATCATCTAAACGGGGTATTTTCGGGGTTTCAGTTAGTAAAGGTTCTGGTAAAGGAAAGACATTTTTGCCATAGAGATTATTAAAACGACCGGCAATATCACGAGAGAGATTAACATGGGATTCTTGATCTTTACCAACAGGTACTAATTCACCTTTATAAATTAAAATATCGGCTGCTTGTAGGGTCGGATAACCTAAAAGGCCAAAACTTGGGTATTCAATTTTATAATCTTCAAGCATTTCTCGATAAGTCGGATTTCGTTCTAACCAACCAAGGGGGGTAATCATACTTAATAGTAAAAATAACTCAGCAACTTGGGGAACATGAGATTGAACAAAAATAGTAGCTTTTTGTGGATCAAGCCCCGCACTTAACCAATCCAATGCCATTTGATAGACATTATTTGCCAAATGTTCGGGATATTGATAACCAGCTGAATTTATTGAACCAGGTGTTGTCAACGAATGCCAATCAACAATAAAATAAAAACAATTATATTGATCTTGTAACTTTATCCAATTTTCTAAAGCTCCGTGTAGATTACCTAAATGTAAACTACCGGTTGGTCTCATACCACTGGTAATAACTTTTTTCGACATAGCCTTATCAATTATTCTGCTAATTCAACTCGTTCAATTTCAGGAATTGCCTCTTTAATGGTTCGTTCAACTCCCATTGCCATCGTTAATTGAGAAAAAGGGCAAGTAGCGCAGGCACCTTGTAATTTAACCCGAACAATTCCACTGTCCGTTATTTCCACTAGTTCAATATTACCACCATCTGCTTTAAGACTGGACCGGATGGTGTTATCAATAATTTCTTTGACTTTTTGTTTTATTTCTTCGGTCATGATTGCTCCTTCTAATTAAATTCGCATTTGCTCAATAAGTTTCTTACTTATTGGGTGTGCTTCAATTATTATACTGTTAACTTTGACTTTGACAAGATTTGTGTTATTTTTATCACTATAATAGGAACATAAGCCAACTGCAAAATTTTTCGCTTGTTCACGATCTTTACTATTAAAAACCAATACCAGCGGCCCAGTAGTTTCACTTGGTTCAATTATCAGATCTGCTTTATTAGTTAATTTTAGTAACCGCTCATTTTCTGATTGATTACGACCAACAATGATTTTTGCACCATCCGGCAAGCGGAAATGGCGTCCAATTTTTAATAATTCAAAATCATCAAAAGTTTCTTCATGATGAGATAAAGCATCTTTTAGGCGTTTACTGTAATTAGGATCAGTAAGTAAACATCCGCCAGCCGGCTGGGGTATTTCCTCAATGCTATAATATTTTGCTAATAATAATTGGGGTTTGCGAGAGCGACCACTGATTTGGCCAAGCTTTGATCGATCAACTAAATTCATTTGTTCAGGAATAGTTATCTCTAATAATTTTGCAGATAAAGGTCTTAATAGGCGACCAGTTAAACCGGCTAATCGTTCAATGTTAGAGAGAGCTTGCCGATTTTGCGACATCGGACGTTCATTAAGAACTTCACCAGTAAAAACAAAATCTGCATTTTCTTGTGTCATTACTTGTCGAGCTTTTTTTAGCATATAAGCATGACAATCAATACAAGGATTTAAGTTTTTTCCATAACCGTAACGGGGATGTTTGATTATTTCAATATAGTCTGTTCCACATTTAATAATTTTTAATTTGATTTGTAACTTTTTACAGATTTCTTGTACGGTTTGAGAATTATCAAAAAATGGCGAGGTAAAGCACACTCCAATCACTTGGATATTTTGCTCTAAAATCATTCTTACGGCTAGAATGCTATCTAAACCGCCAGAAATTAATCCAATTGCTTTTACCATCTAAGATATTATAAAAGATTTTCCTTTCTAAGTAAATAAAAGGGCATCTCGTTAAGATGCCCTGCATATTAAGAGATTAATAGTTATTATACTACACCTTGTGCTAACATTGCTTCTGCAACTTTGATGAAGCCACTGATATTTGCACCTTCCACATAATTAACAAAACCATCAGCTTGTTTACCATATTTAACGCACTGTTCATGAATATCTTTCATTATCGTTTGTAATTTTTTATCAACTTCTTCCCGACTCCAATTTAGACGCATACTGTTTTGGGTCATTTCTAAACCACTCACTGATACCCCACCAGCATTAGCAGCTTTACCAGGTGCAAAAAGAATTTTTGCTTTTAAGAAAACATCGATCGCTTCAGGGCGACTTGGCATATTGGCGCCTTCGGCAACACAAATACAGCCATTTTTAACTAATTCTAAGGCATCTTCTTCATAAATTTCATTCTGGGTCGCACATGGAAGAGCAATATCACATTTAACACTCCATGCTTTCTTGCCTGGGAAAAACTTAACCTTGAATTTATCCGCATAATCTTTAACTTGGTCTCGATTACTCGCTCTCATTTCTAACATAAAATCTACTTTTTCACCTTTAACGCCATCGGGGTCATAGATAAAGCCGTCCGGTCCTGATAAAGTAACTACTTTACCACCTAAATCATTTACTTTTTGAACTGCACCCCAGGCAACATTACCAAATCCTGAGACTGCAACAGTTTTACCTTCGAAACTCATTCCTTTAGTTTTGAGCATTTCTTGAGCAAAATAGACTAAACCATAACCAGTTGCTTCAGGACGAATTAAACTACCGCCCCAATAAGGACTTTTACCGGTTAAAACACCGGTAAACTCATTACGAAGTTTCTTATATTGTCCAAAGAGGTATCCGATTTCTCGAGTACCGACCCCAATATCACCTGCGGGAACATCAGTGTCGGCGCCAATATGTCGGAATAGTTCATTCATAAAGGATTGACAGAATCGCATAATTTCATTTTCTGATTTGCCGGTTGGGTCAAAATCACTTCCCCCTTTGCCTCCCCCCATCGGTAAGGTTGTTAGGGCATTCTTAAAGACTTGTTCAAAAGCAAGGAACTTTAAGATACTGAGATTGACTGATTTATGAAAACGTAAACCACCTTTGTAAGGACCGATTGCACTGTTCATTTGAATACGATAACCACGATTTACTTGTATTTCTCCTTTATCATCAATCCACGGTACTCGAAAGATTATTACTCGCTCAGGTTCAACCATTCTTTGTAGGATTTTAGCCTTTTCGTATTTTGGATGCTTTTCGACAAAAGGCATTATTGATGATACTACTTCAAACACGGCTTGATGAAATTCCGGTTCATTTGGGTTTTTTGCCTTAACATATTCCATAAAGGCGTTTATTTTATCACTCATATTTTACTCCTTCTCTCTATTTCGAATTTAATATAAATAATTTTCCTCGCCTCTAAATTAAATAAAATATTACCATAAATAAGCTAATTAGTCAACATTTACTACTAAATGTTGTATTATGAAGTATTTGACCTCAAAATAATGTGTTATTGTTCAAATTGGATCACATTACAAGTTAACGTTCGTTCGATACCATCAATAGGTTGGATTTTGTCAACAATGATATTCCCAATGGTATTAAAATCACTGGCTTGAATCATTGCAATAAGATCATATGGTCCAGAGATAGCATGAACATGGGTAATTTCTTTAATTTTGGATAATTGCTCATATACTTTTTTAGCAGTACCATGAGCAACAGTTATTAAGATATAAGCTGTTGCATTCATAATTTCCTCCTTAAATATTAGAGATTAGCTTAAAACTTTTATATCACCAAATACCAGTTCGAAGATATTCGTCACAAGAGCGGGCAGCAATTCGTCCTGCGCCCATTGCCAAAATGACAGTTGCAGCACCGGTCACAATATCACCGCCAGCAAAAACACCCTTTTTGGTAGTTCTCCCGGTTCTTTCATCAGCAATGATATTTCCGTGTTTACCAACTGCTAAATCCGGTGTGGTTTGGGGTATTAAAGGATTAGGACTTTGACCAATAGCAACAACAACTGTATCAACTGGAATACGAAATTCAGAGTTCGGTATCGCAATTGGTTTTCGGCGTCCCGAAGCATCGGGCTCACCTAATTCCATTCGTAAACATTCCATTTCTTTAACCCAACCGTTTGCATCACCATAGTATCTAACGGGTAGGGTTAAGAATTCAAACTCAACACCTTCTTCTTCAGCGTGATGAATCTCTTCAATTCGAGCAGGCATTTCGGTTTTACTACGTCGATAAATAATCATTGATTTTTCTGCACCCAATCTTAGGGCAGTGCGAGCTGCGTCCATTGCAACATTACCACCGCCGATAGTTGCTACCCTACGACCACGCACAATCGGGGTGTCGTATTCTGGAAACAGATATGCTTTCATTAAATTAGACCGAACCAGATATTCATTAGCAGAGTAAATACCATTAAGATTTTCACCTGGGATATTCATAAACCAAGGTAATCCAGCACCAGTTCCAATAAAGACCGCATCGAAATCGGCTAACAATTCATCCACGGTTTTTGTATTACCAACTACAAAACTGGTTATCAGTTTGACACCTAAATTTTGGACGTATTCAACTTCTCTTTGCACAATTGCTTTGGGCAGACGAAATTCTGGAATGCCATAGACTAATACTCCACCAGCTTTATGTAATGCTTCAAAAATCGTAACCTCATGTCCTAATTGAACAAGATCACCCGCAAAAACCAAACCGGCTGGTCCAGAACCTACTACTGCTACTTTTTTACCGGTCGGTGGCATTTTCGGGGGAATTTCAGTAACACCACTTTGAGCTTCCCAATCCGCAGCAAATCTTTCTAAACGTCCGATGCCAACAGGTTCCATTTTCTTACGCAGCACACATTCTTTTTCACATTGATCTTCTTGTGGACAAACTCGACCACAAATTGCTGGTAAAACATTCTTTTTCTTTAAAATTGTTATAGCACCCTTAAAGTCTTTTTCGGCAATTCGACTGATAAATCCGGGAATATCAATTTCCACCGGACAGCCTTTCACACAAGATGGTTTTTTACATTGTAAGCATCGTTGCGCTTCTAAAATTGCTTCTTGTTCTGAATATCCATAAGGTACTTCTTTAAAATTCTTGATACGTTCTTGGGGTGGTTGTTCTCGCATTGGAGTTTTCTTTTCAGCAGGTTTGGGCATAGTTATTTACCTCCACAACAACATTGCGATTTTTTCATAAATAGTTCTAATGATTCTTTTTCTTCTTTCAGATAAGTTTTCAATCGTGCCATCAAAGTTTCAAAATTTACTTGGTGACCATCAAATTCCGGACCATCAACACAAGCAAATTTGGTTTCCTTACCAACTTCAACTCGACAAACACCACACATACCGGTCGCATCAAGCATAATTGGATTTAAACTGACAATGGTGGGTATTTGATATGGCTTGGTCAATTCGCTTACTGCTTTCATCATGATCACCGGTCCGACTGCAAAAACCATATTAATTTTGACACCTTGCTCAATCAGGCGTTTTAGTTCATCAGTGACTAATCCTTTATGTCCATAACTTCCATCATCAGTGGTAAGATAGAGCTCATCAGAAACTGACTTCATCTCTGCTTCCATAATTAAAAGTTCTTTACTGCGAGCACCAATTATGGAAATTACTTTATTGCCAGTCTCTTTTAAGGCGCGGGCAACGGGAAAGATTTCTGGAGTGCCAACCCCACCAGCAACACAAACAACGGTGCCATATTTTTCAATTTCCGATGGTTTTCCTAATGGTCCAATTAAATCTAATACTGCATCACCTGCTTTAAGAGTCCCTAACAATTTAGTTGATTTACCAACTTCTTGAAAGACGATTACTAAAATGCCTTCTTCTTTTTTAGCATCAGCAATAGTCAGGGGAATGCGTTCACCGGGTTCGTTAATTCGAATGACGACAAACTGACCAGGCTTAGCTTTACGGGCAATTAGTGGTGCATCAAATTCAAATAATTTTATATTTGGTGCTAAAATTTGCGTTTTTAGTATTTTAAACATAATGTAGTATATTAAAAAATTTCTTTCTGTCAACTTTTAAGTCACAATTTCATAAAACATATTCAATTGTGCCTCCCCCAATCACAATGTCATGGTCATAAAAAACTGCAGCTTGACCCGGAGTAATAGCCCATTGTGCTTCTTGAAATTCAACTTCTACTCGATCATTAATGGGTTTAATTAAAGCTAAGGCAGGCTGATGGGTATATCTAATTTTTACTTGAGCATTTATTGTTTTGGTTAATCGCTTAAAATTGATATAATTGAGATCTTTTACTTGAAATCGCTTCTGATACACATCTTTTTCTTCGCCTACTATTATCTGATTGTTCTTTACATCAATCTTAACAACATAATAGGGCTTTTTAGAAGCAATGCCAATTCGTTTACGCTGACCGATTGTATAGTAAATTATGCCGGGATGTTTACCAATCACTTTACCTTGGAGATTAATAATATTACCGGTTTGCGGTTGATAACTTTGAGCGGATGTTATAAACTTGATATAATTACGATCTGGTATAAAACAGACTTCTTGACTATCAGGTTTATCAGCAACTGTTAAGTGTAATTTTTGAGCGATACTGCGAACTTCGGATTTAGTCAGTTTCCCTAATGGTAAATAGGTCTTAGTAAGTATTTCTTGATTTAATTTATAAAGTACATAGGACTGATCTTTTTGTTTATCCACGGCTTGTCGTAATAGCCATTGGTTTTTACTTTTATCATAATCAATGATCGCATAATGACCAGTTGCAATCTTTTGAGCATCATATTTTATGGCGTATTCAAGCAAACTTTTAAATTTAATAATCCGATTACATAAAACACAAGGATTGGGTGTTCGGCCGGCGATATATTCAGCACAAAAATTATCAATTATTTGACTTTGAAATTCAGTTTGAAGATCGATAATCTGTAATGGGATATCAAGTTTCTCACAGATGCTTTTCAGATCATTTTCATTTTTTTTAAGGTTATGAAAATACTTTGATTGCGGAATAACATTAAAATGGATACCAATGACTTGATAACCCATTTCTTTTAATAAAAAAGCAGCGACTGCGGAATCAACGCCGCCACTTAATGCGACTAATACGCGTTTAGTCATGACATAATCATAAACTATTCCTAATATTTAGTCAATTGATAATTAGTTACCTAAATAAAAGAAAAAGGCTGGACTGTTTCTTAAGCCCAGCCTTATGTTGTACTGTATGGTTATTCGATTTCGAGTTTGACTTCTTTCGACTTCTCGGATTCGGCTTTCGGAAGCGTAATTTCTAAGATACCATCTTTGTAGGATGCTTTGGCTTTGGATTTATCAACCATTGCCGGTAGCGCAATCGAACGGGAGAAAGTGCCATAGAATCGTTCGCTGTGGTAGTAGTCTTTTTCGTTGACTTCTTGTTCGCGTTTCACCTCACCTTTAATTACCAATTCATCGTCTGAGATAGAAATTGTCATATCCTTTTTATCAACCCCAGGAACTTCGGCTTTAACTACGATTTTATCTTTCTTATCAATGATATCGATCGCCGGTGAGAAAGAGCGCGCCAAGAGCGGTTTTAAGCCAAAGCGAAAAGGTCTCATTTCGAAGATGTCGTCGATTTCTCGACGAATTTCTTCTAATTCTTTTAAAGGTTCCCAAGGTGTTAACCATTTTTTCATATTCATCACCCCTTTCTTTTTATTTTCTCTCAATTATTTAGACTCACAGGGTGGTGAAGAGATTCAAAAAATGCTGATTTTATTAGCTCTTTTTCAATTTATCTTATGAGATTAGATACTTGATTACAACTTTTAATGTTTAGCGACGGGATTTGCGTTTTGGTTTTATTTTGGGATGTTGTAAAATATTAGTTAAGGTTTGCCATAATTCTTGATGGGCATTTTCGGGTACTTTAATTTCACAGCAATGATGGCAGAAGGTCAACAGGCGAGAATAAGCATAATGAGTGTTTCGACAATTCGGACAAATTTCAATATGTTCAATTATTTCAATACACAAATCTTTTGATAATTCGCCATCAAAATAGGCAGAAAGATAATAGTCAAACTTTTCACAATTTATCATAAATAGCCTTTCAATTTCTCATTACTAATAACTTTTTTATCTATATATTTAGACAACCGATGTCGTAAAAAGACTCGGCCTCGATGTAAGCGAGATTTGACTGATGCGACAGACAATCGTAGTGCTTTACTCACTTCTTTATTAGAAAGCCCTTGCAGGTCTCGTAAAATTACTACGGAACGATAGTCAGATGGCAATTCATTAATCGCATCTTGCAGGGCTTTTTGCATCTGCTGGCGTTCATATAATAACTCAGGATTATATTTATAATCAGGAATTTCCCATTGCAAATCTTCATTTTCGCTTAGAGGGGCATCTAACGATTCGGTTTTGGCTTCTTTATTCTGGCGTTGTTTAAGACGGGTTAAACAGACATTTGTGGTAATACGATACAACCAAGTGTAAAATGATGAATCCCCTTTAAATTTTTTAAGAAAACGATAAGCCCGTAAAAAAGCATCTTGCATCGCATCTTTGGCTTCTTCGTGATTACCCAACATCCGAAATGCGGTATTATAAATTTTCTGTTCATAACGCCGCACTAACTCTTCAAAAGCTTGATTATCTCCATGTTGTGCTCGTTTAACTAATTCAGAGTCAGCGGGAGGAAGGGCAGGATGCACCGTGGGCTTTTGTAATTGCTTAATCATAAAATTAAGGATAATTTATTTTCTTAAAAATGTCAACATCAATTTAGTACTGCCTGAGGAATTTTAAAAATGAAGTTATTAAATAAAGGCAAAGTGGGATTTATCTTAAAATAGATTTCGGTGATCTTGGCTTTCTGTAAATCTGAAGCGAAACCAATACTAAATTTTACGGGTATTTGATAAAAACATAAGGTTTGTAATGACAATTCAAGACCTGCACCTTTCAGGATTTCGGCATTCTGTAATTGCGCGAACGAATTATAAGCCGTTCCAATATCAAAGAATACTTTACCACTAATATTTTGAAAGAATAAGGGTAAGGTACCTAAGCCCCGTTCAATCCATAAAATTGGCAAACGATATTCAGTAATTAAAGAAATACCATGATGCGCACTTATGCGTTGCTTACTACCCCGAATGACAAATGATGCATTTGGGCTACCCACCGTATAAAAGTAATCACCCCAAGTAAAACCAATATTACAATTAAACATTAGAATATGATTTTTCATTGGTAAATTGATAAATTGAGCATAGACTAACGAAGCATCGGCTTTATTATGATCGCTTAATAGTCTTTTATCAAAAATCTCACCTAACACACCTAAATAACTACCTTGTTCATAACTGATAGAATAGGGAAAATACTTTGCATTATTAAATTGATAAAAGACACCTAACCCATGGTCATAATATTGCTCATACTTATCGAATAAATATGAGATAGTTAGATACTGCTGATAATCATTTTTCAGAAATGAAAACCGAGCACCAAGATTGGCATCTAATCGTTGATTTTCATAATTAGCATCAACTAATAAAGTCGGATACAATCGGTCATAGATATAACTAAAAGAGATTATCGGTTGTTTAATTTTAACATTATATAGCGTCTGTAAAGCATATTGGTGGTGAAACAGAGCATCTGCTCCATAAGTAAAAAGACCATAAGACCACTTATTTTGAGTATCATATTTGAAACAAGGTAGCCAAAATTTTGGATAAAGGGACGGAAAGGGATTATAAGCAAATAGTTTGCTATAAAGCGTATCTGATTTATCTATCTCGCTAAAACTTAAAAAAGGAAAGTCATCAATACTTGAGCTAACTTGATTTAAGGTGTCAATCACGAAGTCAGTGATATGAATATCAAATCCTTTACTTGAATATAATTGAAAAGCGAGTTTTTTATTATCAGATGATAAAGCGGGTGAAAACGCAGCGGTTAATACATTAGTAATTTGATATAATCTTTCGGTTTTCAAATCATAGGCATAAATATTAAAGACCCCGCTTCGGTCCGAAACAAATATAATATAGCGATCATCTTTAGACCAAATTGGTTCTAGATCTAAATATTGGTCTTGGATTACGGGTCTTATCCATTCCGTCTGTAAGTCATAAATATAAATATCTTGATAGCCACCTTTTTTCCATTCGGCAAAAGCAATTTTTGAGCCATCGTTGGAAAATCGGGGTTGTGCATATTGAGTTAAATCTTCACTATGAGTTAAAAAACTAATCTTTTTCGTTTCTAATTCCATTAAACAGAGATTGGTCTGGCCTGATTGATTCGCTACAAAGACAATTTGACGGTTGTCCGGACTGATATCAGCATCACTGGCTCGTAAACCTTTACTTACTCTTTGTAATTTATGTGCATTTAAATCAAAGAGATAGATATCGTCAAAATAATAATAATTCTGATAATAGTCGCGGATACTAAAGATTAGTTTATCGCCTTGTGCAGAGAGACGGATTGGTGTACTGATATGCTTTTTTAGGATACTTTGGCTTTTCTTGCTAATTAAGTCGGATTCTATTATAACTGGTTCTTGATAATTAGTTTTTTTAATAAAATATATTTTATGAGCATCTTTAGAAAAAATTGGTGATTGATGATAAAATCCATCTTTGGTAATTTGAATACTTTGCGTAATTGGTTTGGTTTGAATTTCCCAAATTTGGTTTTGATACTGATCCGATGCATATTGCTTATAATCTTGCCACAGTTGATACAGACTTTTCTTAAATACTCGTTTTGCTTGGCTATTATAAAATAACGGCAGCCCACCGCTTAAATAGTTTACATATTTACTTAACATTGTATCGCCATACTTTTTAGCTAAATACTCATAAAACTGACTGCCATAAAAATACGGGGTCTCGCCACTTGGAAATTGGGCTAAATTATAAGTCACGCATTTATCAATCGGAAAGAAGTTATTATCTAACACATTAGCACGCATCATCATTTTATAATAACTGGATTTACTTCGACCCATGCCGGTGAACTTGGTTTCATTATAGACCGTAAATCCTTCGTGCATAAAAAGGGGCATTAAGGTATTGGGAATTATAATGCGGCCAAAGATTTTTCTAAAGAAACCTGCTAACCCATAGCCCATATCCATATTCAGAATATGGGTGTATTCGTGAATAATAAGTTGAGATAACCAATCATAAAAATTAACACGCATATCTCTATCAAAAGTTGGACAGATAAAGATGGTATTATTAGGGAACGGCGTTGCCCAACCCGAGACATAATCGTAAAAATCGCCTAATACAACATTAGTCTTTTGTTTTACTTGCCAGTTCATAAACGAACTTAGTTTACGATGGGCATCTTCGCAATACCAAACAATCGCTCGAGCTAATTCTTGTTGTGTTTCTTGAGAGTCCTGCTCAGAGAAATGGACAGCAAAATGTTCGGATTCTAAAGTCCACCACCTTAACTTCGGGTCTAATTTACCCATTGGTGAAAACTGGGCATAAGCAAGGGGTATGATAAAACAGATTAATGATAAGATAATCTTTTTCATAAATGGCTAATTCTTTTCAATAATATTGTCGCATAACTGCCTTTATCTAAAATAAAGGAAAGGGTAAATTTATATTGGTTGGGATATAAATCATCTTGGTCAATTGTTAAGAGCTTTAAGTCTTGAATGTGCATTAACACTTTACGAGCATAGGGCTTAAAAAATAGTCCTTTAATCCTTAAATCTAATTTTAGCTTAGACAAGGATAAGTTATCCCGTTGTAAGACGGCATCCATTAATTCTTTAATTTTATGATCCGTAAACTTAGCTTTATAACTTGGTGCTTGAATATCTAATGATGATAAATAATCATAATCAGTTTGGTCAATTTCTTCATAAAAATAGAGTTCGCCAAAACCATAATTAACCTTAAAATAATCAATCTTTCTTGATTTGACGAGTTCTTTGACCGTTTCATTCCACAGATATGCCTGATAGGCATTAATAAACATTTCTAATAAGTCTTTACGAATTGTTTTAATTGCACCTTTGAAGTTTTTGGGATGATTGTTGAGATATAAGAGTGGATAGCGTAATTGACTATAATCAAAATCAGTTAGTAGACATTTTTGCCAATTTCCCCAATTATTTAGGATATGTTTTTTAAGCTTTCGCATTTTACTGTCGTCATATTTTGAGGGGGTTGCCAGATACAATTTTAGCGCACCATTATAATGTTTTTTAACTAACTTTTCAGCAATAAATCCCTTGTGGGCTCTGGCCGAACCCATGCGTTGTTCATCATAATAATTAATGATCCCATACTTTTTAACTTGTTCTAAATTTACTTTAAGATATTCAATCTCGGGTTTAGCTAAATCGCGAATGGTGATAGTAAACTTATTACCTAATAAATTGTTAAGTGTAATTGGCGCTTGGCTTTGACCTAAATAACTTAAAGTAAAATTCTTTTCTTGAATATCTCGTTTGGGACCGTGTTTGATTGAGAGATATTGGATTGAATGGCTGTAGCGGTCTTTAATACCGGCGCGACCGATATTTTTTAAGTGATATTTTCGGCTCAGATAATCGAGTAGGTCAAAGGTATCCCAACTTTCTTTATTTAATTGATAAATTGCGTACTCTCCCCTGTTAGTTAACTGGTAATCACAGATTTCTTCAACGATAAAATCCTGGGGTTTGACTTTAATTTTCATTAAGTACGGAGGGTTTTAACGATTAACAACAAACCGATGAGCATAAACAAAGAGCCGGCAATGATATGAATGGTTTTTGCAGGTAAGATTTTTTGAAGTCCCGCACCTACTAAAACAGCGACTAGAGTGGTTGCGGTCAAAGCCAAACTTGCACCTAAAAAGACAATCCAGGGCGATTTACCTGAACCAGACATTGCGACAATCACTAATTGTGTTTTATCGCCCAGTTCGGCTAAAAACAGAGTAATAAATGCGGTTATAAATAATTTCCAGTCCATATTCTCTCCCCTAAAAATAATTTATTTGATTATACCCATTTTCTAACGATTGACAAGGCTTGACATTAAAATGATAATTAATTAAAATTAAGTATCTTTCTATTTTTTTAGAAAGGAGCAAAACAATGAGAGTATCAATAGATAAAGAATTGTGTAGCGGATGCGAATTATGTGTGCAGACTTGTCCGGATGTGTTTGAGATGGATGGCGATGTTGCTCGAGTCATTGTTGAAATAGTACCGCCGGGTGCTGAAGAAAGCGTTCAGCAAGCTGCGGATGATTGTCCCACCACAGCAATCCGCGTTGAATTAGAATAATAAAATAAACTTACAACCTGCCTTTTTATTAGTGTTAGGAAGGCAGGTTATACTTTTAATGGACTTCTAAAAAATAACATCTCAGATATTCACTCTCGGGCATACTCAATAAAACAGGGTGGTCAGGTCCTTGGGTCGTGCGGTCAATAATGCGAAAAGTCTTATTGACATCGGCTGCGGCTTGGCTTAAGACATCTAATAAATCCTGCCAAAAGAGATAATGGGAACAGGTCGAACTAACTAAAATACCCCCGTCTTTTAAGAGTTTCATTGCTTGTAAGTTAATATCTTTATAACCACGCAGACCCTGTTTTTTCTCTTTTTGGGATTTAAAGAATGGTGGTGGGTCAAGGTTGATTAAATCAAATCGCTGTCTTTCTTTAACTAATTGTCGTAAACCGATAAAAGCATCGCTAACTAAAAATTTAATCTTTTTATCGACGCCATTCAATTTTGCATTTGCTATTGCTAACTCAATAGCCGATTGCGAAGCATCAATTGCTAAAACCGACTTCGCATTTCCTAACGCAGCATTGATCGCAAAACCACCGGTATAGCAGAAGACATCTAAAACATCTTTATTTTCACTTAAAGCGCGGACTTTAGCACGGGTAATGCGTTGGTCATAATAAAAGCCGGTCTTTTGGCCTTGCATTAAATCCACATAATATTTAACCTTATTTTCAGAGATAATGACTGATGTGGCTTGACCATAAATAACTCTTTCGTATCGATCCAGTCCTTCGGCATCACGCAGGCGAAAGTCATTTTTAGCCACGACACAATCAACCGGCAATAATTCAGTTAGGGCTTGAATAATCAAATCATGTCTTTTCTCCATCCCAATAGAATAAGTTTGTAAAGCAAAACTATTTTGATAGCGGTCAAGAACAACGCCGGGGAGCCCATCACTTTCACCATATACTAACCGATAATCAGTTTCATTAGGTAGGACTGCTTTACGATAAGTAAGGGCTTTTTGAATCTTTTCAATAAAAAATGCTTTATCCAACAATCGTTCTTGGCGGTCATAGAGACGGATGCTAATTAAAGAATGCGGATTATAAATACCGGAACCAATAAACTTATCGTGGTCATAAACTAAAACCGTATCCCCACTTTGAGGATTACCTTCAATTCTCTTAATTTCATTGGAAAAGACCCAGAAATGATTGCGTCGGGTTTTCTTGCGGACGGTGTAAATCTTATCCATAATTTCTCAATAAAATGATAATCATAATCCAAATAAATGTCAAATTCAATCTAAAACATAATGTCTTTGCGAAGGAGTGAAACGACTGAAGCAATCTTACAGCCGGTAAAAGTCCCTTAATCATCTTAGTGTCTTTATGTTATCTGATTTTCACTGTCGGCAAGATTGCCAGGGTTGCCTTTCGGCAACAGCGCAATGACATATTACTTTGTATCTTCGTGTCTTTTATTATTTGTTGTCTTCCTAACTGTCACCCTGAATTTGCTATACTTAACTGTCGCCCTGAACTTGTTTCAAGGTCTATGGCCTTGAGATGCTGAAATAAATTCAGCATGACATAGGTTACCTTGCATAATGTCTTTGCCTAGTATTTTTACAGGAGATATTTAATTATTCTTTTCTATCTTAAGTACTGAGACGACCAATTGCTCATTAAAAGTATAGAGCAGATTGCCATTAATCTTATCATGATTAAACGACTGTTCCGTATTATTAATGATCTCTAAATCATTCCGTTCGGGTAGGATAAAACGATAATTTGTGCTGATAATGGTTGTGTTAGGACTGATTAAAATCGGGGTGGGATTATTTTCTCCAAAAGGCATTAAAGATAAGAAGTCTTCTTTAAGTTCATTTAAGGGAAGGATTGCTTCAGGTGCGACTTTATTCTCTGAGATAATATTACCGACAAAATGCTCTTTGGCATATTTTTTCGCACTTTTAATAAATTTCTGGACATCTTTATCAGCAATTGTAAAGCCACAGGCTTTTTTATGTCCGCCATAAGCACTAAAATAATTACTATGGGCTTTAAGAAGCGCAATTAAATCAACCCCATTTATGCCCCGACATTCGCCTACCCAATCGCCATTTTTATAACCTAAGACCAAGGTTGGCAATTGATAGCGGTCTTTTAACTTACCGGCAATATGGCCTAAAACCCGTAAAGATAGCCGTTCGTCTCGGACAAAGATAATACCCGGTGTGATATCAGCAATCTCTTCGGCTAATGCTAAATTTTCACGGGCTTCTTTTTGCCAGGCTTGGCTTTGGGCTAATAATTCACTTACCCAGTTCAAACAGTCTTGATAATCTTTATGTAAAAAGTATTCGCATGCCAAATTACCATTAGCAGATGAAAAGATTGGTACGATATCTGAAAAAAACTGCTCATAAGTCATTTTTGATGGATTAATCTTACTAATCTCTAAAATTGCTAAAATCGCAGGATTTTTAACCTTTTGGAATTGTTGCCAACCATATTTTGCTAAAATTCGATTCTCATCAACCAATGGCACCCGATCACTAATTGTACCTAATGCCAGATAGGCTAAAAAATCAGGTTTTAAGGCAAGTAATTCGTTAATATTAACATTTAAGCATTTATCAACTAAACCGACTGCTAACTTAAACGCAATGCCACAACCGGCTAAAAATTGGAAGGGATAAGGAGAATCTGGTCGTTTTGGGTCAATATTGGCAATCGCATTAGGTAGCCTATCTAATATTTCATGATGGTCAGTGATAATCACATCTATCCCCAATTTATTAATCTCATCAATCTCTTTAAGATTAGTAATACCACAATCAACCGTAATAATCAATTTGACACCATTTTGAGCAAATTCTTGGGCTTTTTCCACACTTAACCCGTGCTTATCCTTACCTTTGGATGGAATATGGTACATTGGTTGGCCTTGTAATGCCTTGATGGTCTCATATAAGATTACTACTGAAGTTATGCCGTCTAAATCCTCATGACCCCAGATAACAATCTTCTCTTTGCGCTTAATGGCAGAAATAATCCGTTCAATTGCCTTATCAATATCAGGTAATGCATGATACGGGTAAAGGTCATTTAAGGTTGCATTAAAAAACTTATTGGCTTGCTCAACTGTCTTAATATCCCGCACATAGAGAACCCGTGCCAACGCAGGATGAATTTTAAGTTCGTTTGCTAATGCTAATGCCCGTTCTTCTGAATCAATCGGCTTTAAAGCCCACATAACTAATCATTATACCTAAGAATAAGGTATAAGTCAATAATGTTTAAGTTATTATCTATTAAAGGGTTATAAGAAATCTATCCTATTGGCTAATTATTCGCTTGGGGGCCAGATATATTTGCCGTTTTTATCAATATATCCGATTTTGCCATCAACTTCTACTTTGGCAATGCCGTGTTTAAATTTATAGGCAATCTCATAATTAGGTTCAATTACGACTTCGCCTTTGGTATTGATATAGCCATATAGGTATTCATAGTCATAGAGCTCATCATTCCACTCTTCATTCCAGAATCCTGCCAGTCCTTCAGAAAAGTCATCAACATGGTCAAACTGTGCTTCAATTACGACTTCGCCTTTGGTATTGATAAAGCCGTATTTTTCATCTGAGTCTTTAAACTTTGCCAATCCTTCGTGAAAACTGCCGACATCTTCATACTCAGTAGTTAAGACGGTCTTATTATTTTTATCAATATAACTCCACTCGCGGTCTTTTTTGACGGCAGCCCGCCCTTCAGAAAAATCTAAGACCATATCATATTCAATCGGCACAACGACTTTACCCTTTTTATCAATAAAGCCGTCTTTTTCTTCATATGTTTTTTTAATTCGCACTTTTGCCAAGCCTTCATTAAAATTGGCAGCATAATCATATTTATAATCAATAACCGTCTTGCCGGTCTTATCCCAATAGCCGTATTTATCACTGACTCTGATAGCACACAGTCCTTCTTTAAAGCGAAGGTCAGATAAAGGCATATAAAAATATTTATCAATCACCCATTCACCCTTTTTATTGATAAAGCCGGTGCGGGTAGTAGTACTTACGGCCGCCAATCCTTCGGAAAAATCCTTAACTTCGTCAAATTCAGCAGGAATGACTAATTTGCCGGTCATATCAATAAATCCAAACCGATCATCAATGCCGACCACTGCTAATCCTTCGGAAAAATCCCGCGCAAGTTCAAATTGGGGCTCAATTTTAATTTCACCCTTTTTATTAATATAACCATAGAGACCGTCTTGCATAACTAAAAATAACGGTTCGCTTTCTTGGGCTCGCATTGGCAAAACCGATACCATAATGAGACTTATGGCGATTATTATGTTTTTCATATTCGCTCCTTTGTATTTATTAACTTTACAATTATGTGGGGAATCTTAACTCAATTAGATTGCCCAAATAATTATAATATATAACTATACCTTAAAATACGCTGATGTCAAGGATGATATATTTTCTTAAAATGCGCTTCGGCGCGGCGCAGTGCTTTATAAGTCGCACTTTGAGTTTTATTAGTAATTTGTGCGATTTCGGCAATATCCCGATTTTCAAAGTGTCGTAAAATCAAAAGTTGGGCTTGGGCTTTGGGTAGTTTATTAAGCGTCTTTTGAACCGCACTATTTAAGAGCAGATTCTCACTTTTTGCGATAAGATTATTTTCATTGTCTTCACTTAACGAAACTACCTGATTGCGTTGGTAGTGTTGGCGGTGATAATAGTCAACAATTAAATGATGAGCAATTTGCCAGAGCCAGCTTTTAACCTTTTTGATATCTTTTAGACTGTCGGCATGGGTAATCATTCGCTTAAAAACTTCACTCAATAAATCTTGGGCATCGTCATAATTCTTAATCCGTTTTTTAATATAGTGCCATAACGCAAAGCGATATTGCTGATACCATTCGCGTAGGAGATTATAATCAGGCAAATGAAGAAGAGAATCATCTCAATACCGATAAACTATTAATACTAATCTTTTGTAAACTTCGGGTATTATTCAGTTTATCTAAATATAATTGCTTTAATTCATGAGCGGATAAGCGCTCTAATTCTTGTTGGATTAATAACCGCAAACGAAGACGGCTTCTACTGTTCATATTAAACTCATGAGAAGAGTTTAATCTACTGTTAGGGTGCAATTTTTTTAACTGATAAGTGCAAGTCTCACTATTACCCCGAAGATAACAGAATAACTTTTCCATACTTTGGCCGCATCTCTTCCAGAACCATTGGAGTTTAATTTTATGAAATTCGGCCCAAGTTAAACAGCGTTCGTATAGTTCGTAAAGATACTTGAGATAGCGTAAAAAAGTATTGCTGACGATAATACTTCGGCGCTGGCGATGAATAAGATTTTTAAGTTGCAGTTCTTTTAAGCAATAATATAACGAGCGTTTGGAAATCTGCGCATGCTTACATAAGGTCGGTTTTGATGCAATACACTTCTTTAAGTTGCCTTGTTGGTAGAAAAAGATTTGGCGTAGGACTAATACAGAATTATACGAGATTTCAAAATGCTTGCGAATATCCCTTTCGCAAAGCACAATAAAATTCTTATAACTATTACGCATTATTTAATCTTTACTGTCGGCAAGACTCCAAGTCTCGTCAGTGCGAAGGAGCAAAGCGACTGAAGCAATCTTACATACAGTCCCGTTTTTGTCATTGCGAAGGAGCAAAGCGACTGAAGCAATCTTACAGCCGGTAAAAATCCCTTAATCATCATAGTGTCTTTGTATTCTCTTTTTCTCACTGTCGGCAAGATTGCCACGCTCATTACATTCGCTCGCAATGACATTTACCCTTTAGTCATTGCGAAGGAGCAAAGCGACTGAAGCAATCTTACATACAGTCCCGTTTTTGTCATTGCGAAGGAGTGAAGCGACTGAAGCAATCTTACCGACAGTAGTATTATATTTATTAAATTCTTATGGCGATGGTCCAACTAACGCAAAGACCGTATTACGAATGCGCTCTAAAATATCACGGTCTAATGCTCGTGCCACCCATTTATTCAACACGACATCCACAGCATTAATCAACTGGCCACCCGAAAACTTTTGGCAGAGTTTTAACACTTCTCGCCCAAAATTCAAGTACGCAGGATTTAAGACTGTGGAAGTACCGGCTTCAGCAAGAATGGTCTTAACTTCATTTTCTAAGGTCTCTTGCAAGGGAAAGATATTAGAGAGTTGTTCGCGCATCTTATCTTTATAATTCTTCATTCGTTCTGATAAAACATCACCCGAAAAGTTATTATCCCATTTTTCTAATCGTCTTGATGCTGGTCTAACACCCATTAAATATCACCTCCTTTCTTTATAAAAGTGATATCCAAAATTAATTTTTGGCTGTAATACCCAAAACCCCGGGGCAAGACCCCGAGTAGTAGTCAGGCCTGCCCTATTCGTTAAGCGGTCTTGCGATAATTTTTACAAACTCGTCATATTTCACAAAATTCGGTGGTTTCTGGTTCTGCTCTAAAGTCTTACGCACCCATTGTTTCAGTCGCATGCCATTAATCACAGTATGAAATAAGCCAATCTGATAGCGTTTATCATATTTCATTGCCGTTTCGCGTTCACTTTCAATGATTTGGCTGATAACATCACGACTCAATTCAAATTGATAATTGAGGGTTTGATAAGCAGTGATATTATTATTAAGCATATCCAAATGAATGCGTGAGTCAACAACTTTCTCTTTAGCTTTAAATTGTCGGACTTTATCTTGGAGTTCTTTAATGCGTTGGTTTAAGCGGGCAATGGCCCGTTGGTACTCAATCTTTTTCGCAAAAAGTGAGTCTTTCATAGAAGTCCTTTCTGAGAACTGATTTAGGCAAGAATAAATAAGCCATATTGCCAAAGATAAAAAATCGTCGGCTTTGATAACTATTTACTCTCACCATCTATCTATGACGGACTCACCGCGATTTTTTGGACAAAAAAAATAAAAAAAAATAAATAAAAAGAAGTTTAAGAAAAAATGGGAGAAGAGATAAATTTTAACAGAAATAAAAATTAAGCGGCAACTAAATCTTTACAAATCACTTTGGCTTGTTCTAATACCAAATCAGTTGCTTTTTGCTGTTTATCTGGCGGATAACCGAATTTCTTTAATATTCTTTTGACCATCACCCTTAATTTTGCCTGAACATTTTCTCTCAATGTCCAATCAATGGTAATATTTCTTCTCACGGTTTCAAATAACTCTCTTGCGATTGTTCGTAACACTTCATCTCCAAGAATTTTCACCGCACTATCATTAACTTCCAATGCATCATAAAATGCCAATTCATCTTCAGATAGATTTAATTGTTCACCTCTTTGGTGGGCTGCTTTCATTTCTTTGGCAAGGTTAATCAACTCTTCAATAATTTGGGCGGTTTCAATTGTTCGGTTAATATATTTTTTAATTGCTTCTTCTAACAACTCAGAAAATCTCTTTGCCTCAACGATATTTTTCCGGAATTTTATTTTTATTTCATCATTCAATAATTTTTTCAGCATTTCAAATGCTAGATTTTTCTGGGGCATACCCTTTATTTCGGCTAAAAATTCATCCGATAAAATTGATAAGTCAGGTTTTTGTAGTCCTGCTGCCGCAAATATATCAATCACTCGGTCTGAAACAATTGCTCTCGATAATATTTGCTTGATTGCCGACTCAATATCTTCTTGCTCTTTTTCTGATGTTGGGGTTGATTTTGCAATCATTGATTTTATCGCTTGAAACAAACCAACATCGTCTTTTATTGCCAATGCTTCTTCATTGGGAACTGCCAGCGCAAATGCCGACAATAATTTCTTGACATTTCTTAAGAACCGTTCTTTACCATCGGGTTGTTGTAGTAAATGTTCCATTGCTTCCCGTAGAAAGAGAATTTTCTCGTTTGTGTCTAGTTTGAAAAATTTGGTATAATCAAAGCCATAAAACATCTCTTTAATTATTTCATATTGTTCAAGTAATATTTTCACTGCTTCTTCTTGGTAAAAAACTGGTTTACCTTTGCCACCGCTTTCAGTATACTGGACAACTGCTTTTTGCAAATCAACCGCAATACCGATATAATCAACAATTAAACCGCCGTTTTTATCTTTAAAAACCCGATTTACTCGTGCAATGGCTTGCATTAATCCATGCCCGCGCATTGGTTTATCAATATACATTGTATGCAAACTTGGGGCATCAAATCCAGTTAGCCACATATCCCGCACAATCGCAATTTTCATTGGGTCAGATGGGTCTTTCATCCTTTCACCAATTGCCCTCCGCCTTTCTTTATTTCGAATATGTTCTTGCCATTCAAGGGGGTCAGTTGCTGAACCAGTCATTACGACTTTGATAATGCCTTTATCATCATCTTTATGATACCATTGGGGTCTTAATTTCACTATTTCATTGTGCAAATCAATACATATTCTTCGGCTCATACAAACAATCATTGCTTTACCATCAATCACAGACAATCTATTTTCCCAATGTTTGACAATGTCATCGGCAATTCTTTTGATTCGATTTTCTGCCCCGACAATCTTCTCTAATCTTGCCCATTTAGTTTTCAATCGTTCTTTATGTTCAATCTCTTCACCTTCAGTAACCTCTTCAAAATCTTCATCAATATGCGGTCGTTCTTCGGGTTTTAGTTCCAGTTTCGCAAGTCTACTTTCATAAAAAATTGGCACCGTAACTTTATCATTGATCGCTTGTTGGATATCATAAATATCAACATAATTACCGAATACTGCTGGTGTACTTCGGTCTGCTTTTTCAATTGGAGTACCCGTAAATCCGATAAAAGTTGCGTTCGGTAGTGCATCTCTAATATGACGGGCAAAACCATCAATAAAATCATACTGGCTTCGGTGTGCTTCATCCGCAATCACAATAATATTTCTTCGGTCAGATAACAATGGATATCTTGTTCCTTTAATTTCTGGTAAGAATTTTTGAATTGTGGTAAATATAATCCCACCAGATGAGACTTTCAAAAGTTCCTGAATATCTTCTCGGGATTCTGCCTGTTTGGGCTCTTGTCTTATAAGTTCCTGACATCGGTTAAATGTTTCGAATAACTGGTCATCTAAATCATTTCGGTCAGTTAGAAGTATGATAGTAGGATTTTCCAGTTCTGGTTGTAAAATCAGTTTGCCAACAAAAAATACCATTATCAAACTTTTACCTGAACCTTGAGTATGCCAGACCACACCTCCCCTTTTATCGCCTTTTGGTTGTTCTTGTACTGATGGCAGACCATATCGTTCAGGTGATTCACTGACTTTTAAATTATCTAATGCCAATGCTCGGATTGTTGATTTAATCGCGTTATTTACCGCATTATACTGATGATAAATCGCCAGTTTCTTAGAAATTTTTAGGTTTCCGTCTTTCTTATCTTTATCAATCTCAAACACGATAAAATGTCGGATTAAATCCAATAAAACTTCTTTGTTTAACATTCCTCTTAAAAGCACTTCCAGTTGTGAAAAATATTCGGGCATCTTTTGTCCATTAATCGTTTTCCAGGGCGAAAATCGCTCTTTGTTAGATGTCAAAGTTCCTGCCCTTGCTTCCCAACCATCGCTGATAACCAAAACTTCATTAAATCTAAACAAAGATGGAATCTGCTGTTTATAGGTCTCAAACTGATTATATGCGGACCAAATTGTCGCATTCTCATCAGTTGGGTTCTTTAACTCAATCAGCACAATTGGCAGGCCATTAACAAACAAAACAATATCTGGTCTTCGGGTATTACGCTCTTCAACTACAGTAAATTGATTAACTGCCAAAAACTCATTATTTTCAATGTTATTAAAGTCAAAGAGCCAAACAATATCATGCTTAATACTGCCATCTTTCCGTCGGTATTCAACCGCTACGCCGTTTGTAACCATCTTATGAAAAGACTGATTATTAAGAGTTAAATTTTGGCTGTCGGTTCTTATAATCTTTTTAATTGCTTCGTCGATTGCTAAACTAGGAATATCAGGATTAATATTTTCTAAAGCATCTCTTAACCTTCTGGTCAAAACCACTTCATTATAATTTCGTTCCGCAAACAGACCGCCTTCAGAAATATCTGGACCATAAAAAACCGAATATCCTAAATCCTTTAGAATATCCAGAACTGCGATTTCAACTTCAGATTCAGTAATGATTTTAGGCATTATTCAATTTGTTCATCAGACTGTTTATCATATGCTTGTTTTATTAAAAACATTACATAATCAATTTGATTTTTATCATTAAAAATTACTTCAACTTCACCGTTTACTCTATGTCCCGTTGCACTAACGTCATTGCATAAACCCTCAGGGTCTGTAATTTCATCATATTTGATGTTTAAAGTTAATTTCAGACCGCTCTTCATTGGAATCACATCAACAAAATTAGTGTCAGCTTTAAATGCAATATATGGTTTAAGAATTTCTTCCCGTACCGCTGGACCGAGATTTAATATTCTTTTTCTTAATTCGTCAAATAATTCTTTGGTATTTTCTTTTAAATATCCATGATCTTTATATGTATATTTCTTCTCAACCCTCGGTTCTTTCGCTTTCTTATATTTTGCAATTATTTCTGGGGGTAACACAGGATAATTCCATATTTTTAATGCAATTTCAGATAATTCTTTTGCTCTTTGTAATATTTCGCTTTCATTCCAATGTTCTAATTGAGCTAATGTTCTATTTAATCTTATTGGACTATCTTTAAAGCCACCTTTCATATCTCTTTTTTCTCTAAAAGGTCTATCGGATAATTCAGGGTTATATCCCGTTAAAGTTATGTTGCCAATCGTATGTAAATATTTCTTTTGAATTTCTTGCCAGTTTTCACCCAGTTCATATTGCCATTCCTTTGATAAATTTTCATTTTGTGGCATGATATGTTCTATAGTATAATCTTCTATATTCACTGGCTCTTTTCTTTCATAGTTTTCTAATTTGTTTAAAAGAAGAATCCGATTTCTGAAATTATAGACATCTTTGTAAATTAGCATATTTGAAAATTCAATATTATCAGGAAATCTGCGATATGATTCTTTTAGTAATAGCGAAGCGTAGAAACTTTCAAGATAGTTTTGCTTATCTATTTCTTCATATAATGTAGCAAATGTTTTGTTTAGTGAATTTGTTGGTATCCCACAAATTGCCCGTCTGAAAACATAGCTCTCGATAATTTTTAATATTTTTATAAATATATCCTTATCAATTATATTGTTTTCATAGTCATCATAAACACATAAAATAAAAGGATATGAAACTTCAACTTTTAAATCTTTAATATCAGTAAAAATAGACCTTAATTCTTTATCTTTTTCTTTATCTAATGCTATGCTAACAAAGTAGTTCGAATATTTATAGATATCAGCAACCAATGATTTTATTGCAAGATATTTTTGATTGTCCAACTGTTCATTTCCTGTTTGATTTTGATTAAGATATGATTCCACAAATTGTCTTGAGTATTCTTTAAATTCTAAATATACTTCATCAATCCTTGGGATTGCACCTGTCTTTATTGTTAAATAATCTCTCATAAATCTATCAAAATATGAAGAATATTCTGCGTGCCCAAAATTTTGCTCAATTCTGAACCAATAATCGCCATAAATTTCATTTTGCTGTAGAGGCTGTAATTCCATTAATACATAATTTCGGATTAAATCAGCTTGACTTAAAGCAAGACCCGTGGCATTTAGACTCTCAAAAATTAGTTGTGGTTTATCTCTTTCTCTATCCAAAGCAACATCAATAATAAATAACTTTGAAATACCTCTGTATATGATATTAATGTTATCGTTCTTTATTTTGTTAACGAACAGGTCATAAATTTCTTTTATTTTTTTTGAATACCTTTCAGGTAATAGTCTATCGCTTAATATGCTAAATAAAGTTTCTTTATCGCTTTGGGTCAAAACTAATTTATATATCTTTTCGTCTGTTTCATTACTATTAAGGAGATATCTTTCGAGAATTTTCTTACTTTCTTGTTCGTTTTTATCTTCTATAAGTTTATTACTAATTGCCTTTAATAATAAAGAAAGTGTTGTTAATCTTTGTTGTCCATCTATGACTGACAATTCAGGAACAGTAGAAATTTGATAAAGGCCTTTTTGTATATAGACTATTGAACCGATAAAATGTCCTGCGATTCTATCATCGCTGCCAGTTCGAATAATATCATCATATAATTTTTCGCATTGCTTCTTTGTCCAACTATATGTTCTTTGATAGATTGGAATCAATAATTGCTTTGTTCCATCTAAAAATGATAAAAAATTAGTTTCATTAGCTTTCATTTATACTTCCTTTATCGGCACTCTGATCTTTCCTGACATTAATTTTGGCAATAAAGAATCACGGAGTTGGGAAAGAGTTTGAATTTCATCTTGAATTATCAACATTTTTTTAAATAGAGGTTTTGTTGTTTGATTGAATTTAAGTACAACTTTAATATTACTTTTATCAGGGATTGCAAACTTTAGTTTATCAATATGTTTTCCAACATGCATTATTGTCGTTTCATCTCCTGTAAATGATTCAATCTGTTGTTGAATGTTATTAGATTTTAATAAGGCATAAATAAAAAATTCTTCAAACAAATTTTCTTTCGGTAAAACCTTTCTTATGCCTGTTGAATATATACCTTCAAAGCCTATTCTTACAATTCCTACCGTCCCGTCAAATGAAATAAGAACATCGTTTTTTTTGCAATAAATGTCAGTTTTAATGTCAACATAAATTTCTTCGTCTCTTTTACCGGTTAAATTTCCTACCCTTATAAATCTTTTGCCCTTCTTTTCTTTATTATAATATTTACTCCCTGGTTCAATTCCATTTATAAAATAAAATTTATTACTAAGTTTTTCAACCCTCCACCCCTTCGGAATCTCTTTGCCCAATTCTTCATTATAGACCATCATACCACCTGATGTCTTATAGGGTTTGCCTTCTTCGTTAGGAAATTCAAAGTCAACAAACCAATGCTTAAAAATCGCCCGTCCGATTTCTTCTAATGTCTTATTCATCTGCTGATTCAATTCAATCTTCGCATCAAGGTCAGAAAGAATCTTGGCAATGTATAATTCCTCATTTTCCTTTTTTGGAATTGCGATAATAAAATTAGAAAGTTCATCTTTTCCGACACAACCAAAAACAGTACCACCACTTTCAAAATCGTTTTTCAATCTTAATCGGCTAAATATTAATAAGTAATATAAAAATTCATTGTCATTATTCTTCATTGACAAAGCTGCTAACCCACGCCCAATACAACATTCTACATTACTTATATTAACATCTCCTATAGGTGCTCTGACTGATAATAAAATATCATTTTTCTTAGCTATTTTTGTC
>CBFGJZ010000005.1:44552-85624 GCA_965649215.1 Caldifarciminota bacterium | reverse complement strand
CCCCAAAATCTCTGGTCCAACCAGTCAAAATGTAGCCGGGTTCCGATATTGTTTTAATCATCGAAGTTGCAATTTCAGTATATTGACCATAACCGATTTTGGCTTGTAATACATTACCTGCTGAATCTATCCTAACAACGAGAATATTCGTATCTAAAGGCATAGTTGTAAAGCCAGCCATGATATAATTTACACTTTCACCTCCGCTTTGTACCAAAGCATGCGCTCGCTCGGATAGCGTACCACCATAAGTTCGATTGGGTAGATTTTGTGCGTTGAGCATTATTGGCAATAGAACAGACATTGCAAATAATACTTTTATAATATTTTTATTCATACATCCTCCTTCTTGCTTCTTTTATTAATAGCTTGTGATATGGTAATAATTTGATAATATTTGCTAATAATCACCCCGCTTTAGTATATTGATTAGGAACTATAAGATAATCAATCTACTATTTGAATTCTATCTACTTACTATACAATTAATATAATTTTTGTCAAGTATTTCAGAAAGAAAAAAATTTTGAATTGTCTTTGTTAAATTGTTATAACAATAGAAGTTATAAAAATTACCTTCACACAATCATATTTTTTATATATAATTATTATTAGGGGTAGGGGTAAAATTATCACTAAAGATTATTCTTAATTTAGTAGATAGTAACCGTAAAGATAAAACTTTCGCCTTAGTAAATCATCGGAGGATATAGTAGTGGAGCATGCCATTTGTGTGGCTAATTCTTACCTATGGCTCTCGGATAGTCGGCTGATTAAGTCGCCAGTAGACAAACTCAAATTGTCTAATTTATTAATTCATAATAAGAAGAGTTTATTTTTTGTATTTTACAAACCAAGATTCTTTTAATTTGCACATTCAACCTTAAGATTTCTGTTATTTATTAACAGTATATAAGATAATATCGCTCGGCCTAAACTTTGAGATGTATTTTCAACAAAACGATCCTTTACTTTACTTGGTTTGACAATCGTTTTCGTTCTGAGCGTTTTTCAAAAGTTGTGTAAAGCGTGGGAATAAACACTAATGTTAAGAAAGTTGAAACAACCATTCCACCAATTACCGCTCGACCCAGTGGTGACCATAATTCTGAACCTTCACCAAGTTTTAAAGCTAACGGAATCAGACCAAAGATTGTGGTCAACGCCGTCATTAGAATTGGCCGCATCCGAATTCGACCCGCATAAGCAACTGCTTCTTCTAATTGCATATTCTGTTTTCTTCGTAATTGATTCACATAATCAATGTAAACAATCCCGTTATTCACTACAATACCGGCCAATACTAAAATACCGATTCCCGAGATAACCGAAAGCGTTGTTTTGGTAATAAAGAGTATCCAAATCACACCGATGACCGCTAAAGGAATCGTAAAGAGAATAATAAATGGATCGCGGAAAGATTCAAATTGTGATGCCATAACCATAAATACTAAAATCACCGCAATGAAGATAGCAAAACCAATATCCTTAAAAGACTG
The DNA here is from genome assembly GCA_965649215.1 of Caldifarciminota bacterium. Taxonomy (GTDB): domain Bacteria; phylum Hydrothermota; class Tepidihabitantia; order Tepidihabitantales; family CAIPLT01; genus JAGXRL01. Next base: position 84,125 of record CBFGJZ010000005.1, on the reverse strand, counting down.
CTGCATCTGTTCAAATGAACCAGTTACTTTAATGTCAAAGCCCGGCGGTGGGGTTAGTTTACTCACAATTTGATTTACTTCTTGAGCCACTTTGCCAGCTGACCGACCTACTACATTACCGGTGATGGTAATAATTCGTTCCGTATTTTTATGTTCGATTTGTAATGGACTTGAACCCGTTTTGATACTCACAACATTTTTTAAAAGCACAGCTCCCATTGGTCCGTTAATCACAGTTCCTAAAATACTGCTTATATCACTTCGCTGGTCTTGTTTAACTCTGAGTAAGATATCATATTCCTTGCCACCTAATCGGTATTGAGTTGCAACATTCCCTTCAATTTGAGTACGTAAAGCACTGCCAATCTGATATGGTGTAAGACCATAATTGGCGGCTTTAACCCGGTCAATGACTAATTGTATTTCTGGTGCTCCCTTTTCGCGATTAGACTTTAAATCAACTACTCCATTCACATCTCTAATTAATGATAAAAGCAAATTATTAAGAGAATCACCGATATTAATATCGTGTCCGATGATTTCAACTTGTACTGCGGCACCGCCGCCAAACATCGTTGTAAAACCACCAGTGCGACTAGAACGCACAATTAAACCTGGAATTTCACTTGCTTTACGCCGCGCATCTTGTTCAATTTCGGTCGTTGTTATTTTAGCATCTTTTTTTAAGAGAAAATTAATCTCCGCATAATTGGTTCCAGATTGACCAAATATTTCTTGAAAGATACTTGCTGCTTCACCCACTTGTACAATCATTCCGTCTAATTGGTCTTGCCATTTTTCCAAAAGATGCTTTTCTAAAATCGAGACCGCTTGATTGGTCTTTTCTAAATTCGTTCCGCGAGGCATTTCTACAACAAGTTCTGAAAATCGGCTGCGTTGCTCGGGCATAAATTCAGTACCCAGAAATGGAACAATCATTAAACTTATTAAAAATAAACCCAAAGTACCAAAAATAATTGTCTTACGATGCCTTAAAGCCCAGTTAATCACTTTACAATAAAAAGCTTCTAATTTTTTATAAACTTTTTCTGAAGCGCCGATAAATCCCTTATCTTTAGTACCTGCCGCTGACATTTTCAAGAATCGGCTAGATAACATCGGAATCAAAGTCAATGCTACTGCTAACGATGCGGTTAATGAAAAAATAATTGCCCACGATAATTCTTTGAAAAATACGGCGATAAGACCTTTTAACAATAAGAGGGGAAAGAAAACCGCTAAAGTTGTCAAAGTGGATGCGATTATTGCCATTGCTACTTCATCGGCACCAATACTGGCTGCTTTTATTGCATCTTCACCACTCTCGCGTTTTCGATAAATACTTTCAAAGACAACTACGCCGTTATCAACTACCATCCCAACGGCAATTGCAAGTCCTGCCATCGAAAGTACATTTACGGTAAACCCTGCCAAGTACATAAAAAACAGAGCAAAAAATATTGAGATCGGAATTGCAAAAGCTACAAATAAGGTCGCTCGGAGACGACGCAAAAACAGAAACAAAATAAAGATAGCCAAGATACCACCTAAAATAAGATTGGTAACCACATTTTTAATTGACCGCTTGATAGATTGTGAATTATCCCAGAAAACCTGTAACTTCACAGATGGCGGTAGGGATGCTTCGATCCTCTTAATCTCTGCCTTCACTGCATCAACAACTTGAATGGTATTTGCATCTGGCCGTCGTTGTACCCACATAAACATTGCGTTCTTCTCATTTAACCGAGCATAGTTTTTAGTTTCTTCACTCGTCCAATTGACTTGTGCCAGCTGCCGTAATAAAATCGGAGTTGTCCCTTTTGCTCCAACTACTGTATTTCTGATTTCTTCAATATTGTCATACTGTCCAATAAGTCGGATAATAAATTTTTGATCCGGTGTTATTACTGAGCCAACCGGAAAGTTAATGTTCTGTGCTTTCAATGCCATTGTGATGGCATCTAACGAAATATTATATTGAGCTAATTCACGTAGATCGATCACAATCTGCACTTGCCTTTTTGCCCCTCCGGAAATACCCACTGCCGCAACACCATTAATTCGTTGTAGACGAGTTGCTACATCATCGGCAATATCGCGCAATTCGGTCTCTGGAATATCACCTGCTAATGTAATATTTACCACCGGCATCATTGAAACATCAAATTTGAGCAAAAATGGCTTTTGGGCATCTTTAGGTAAAGATACCTCAGCTTGATTTAATTTATCACGGATATCAGCTGAAATCGCATCTAAGTCAGTTCCCCATTCGAGTTGCATCATAATAATCGAAACGCCTTCTGCAGTACGTGAGGTCAATTCTTTTAAATTTGGTACTGTACCTAATTGCTTTTCTAACACATCCGTCACTTCGCTTTCTACTTCTAAAGGACCTGCGCCAGGATAAATCGTACCGACGACAACCATTGGTAAAGTGATATTCGGGAATAAATCAATCGACATTCGCGATACACCGATGAAACCAAAAATAATTAATGCCAATGCTACCATTAAAGTGGTAACCGGCCTTTTTATTGCATTGTCAGAAATTCTCATTGTCCTACCTCAACTACTTTAACTTCATCACCATCACTAACTCTTTCTTTGCCAACAGTAATTACCCGTTCCCCAATCCTAAGACCATCTTTAATTTCTACTAATTCATTGCCGACCAAACCAACTTTAATTTCACGAGCACGCGCAATATTATTTTCATCGACAACCAAAACTTTGGAAAAACCATCTGTAAATAAAGCCACTAAGGGCAAAGCAATCACATTTTCTCTTTGTTCTAACAATAAACTGATACTACAAGCCATCCCGGGAATCAGTTTTTTATCTTTATTAGGAATCGTAATTTCAACAGTGGCAGTGCCGCTAATCGGATCTAGAATTGACGAAATATTACTAACTCTGCCTTGAAAAACACCATTTGCCAGTGCCGTTACCGACACCAAAGCTGCGGCGCCTTTTTTAACATACGGTAAATCTAAATCACTAATTGGTGCTTTAACGCGCACATTCTCCGAAAACTTTGAAACCATTGCCACCGGGGTTGCTTGATTAACCGTCTGACCGATTTCTACATAAACTTTGCCGACCATTCCGGCAATTGGCGATAACACCGGCCCTGGTTGATAATCCATTCCCGGCATATCATTTAAGATATATAAAATCGTATCACCCGCATTAACAGTACTGCCTTCACCTTTAACGATCCGTATCACCCGTCCCATGATTTTGGGCGTAACTACTACTTGTTCTTCACCGTAAATTACACCGAAAAGATTGACCGTTCTGGACACGGTTTTGGGTTCAACGGTCACCGCACTAACCGTGGTTGCTTTTCGTTTTTCTGTTTTTGCCTTTTGCTGGCGGCAGTTACTGTTTAACATAACCAAAACTACTCCCACCAGTAAAATTGTTAATGTCTTAATAATTCTTTTCATAATTAGCTCCTTTTATTGACCAATGGCATTTAATAATTTTGCTTTTGCGATGATACAATTGGCAATTGCATTCATCTGTTCTAATTTGGCTTGGGTTAATGCCAACTGGGTATCAAGATACTCTAAATTAGTAATTAAACCATTTTGATACTTTTCTTCGGCTAAGACTAATGCTTGCTCAGCCGTACGAACATTCTCTGCTTGATAAGAAAGTATCTCTTCTTCTTGCTTAAGTGTTAATAACTTACTCTGGACATCTAATTTTACAGCATCTTCAAGCATTGCTAAACCAAGTTGTGCTTGTTTTAATTGTGCTTTACTCTCTTTCATCTTATACCAATTCGCACCACCTAATGACAGTGGCATCGAAACACCGATGGTCGCATTCCAATTCGACCCCCAATCACTTTGCGTCACACTAAGCGGTTTCGCATAAGAATAATTAAAAGCAGAAAAAATACTTGGCAAATTAGCTGTCCGGGCAATTGCCAAGCCTTTTTCCAACATTTGCACCGTGCGTCGCATATTGTTAAGATCGCGACGGTATTGTAAGGCACTCTTAATTGCCGTATCTAAATCTATATTATAACCGCTAAATTCAAATTCACCCTGCAATTTTAGATGTTTTTCATCACTTAGACCAATTAAAAGCTTCAAAGCACTTTGCGCGAGTCGATAGCCATTTTCAATTCTAATTACCTGCGAGCGCATATTTGCTAATTGCACTCGTGCTCTTAATAAATCCAGTTGTCCAACCATCCCACTTTGGTATAACTTTTCAATTTGACTAATATGGCGTTGCATCTGGGCATATGATTCTTGCATTAATTGCAAAGTCTTTTCAGCTAAAATCGTCTTATAAAATGACTCGATAACCTGGAGTTTTAAATCTTCAATCGCTTGCTCGTAACTTTCTTTTTCCATATCTAAGGCTAAACCTGCAATTTGATAGGCATTAATCAATTTTCCCCAGGTGAATAAAGTCTGAGTAACTTTTGCGCCCACATTATAATTGTCTTTATTTACCAAATTAAGGGTCTCGGTGATCGTTCTAATCGTCGTAGGAATGCTTTCGGTAAATCCAATTATATTACCGCTAAAATCATAAACCGGAAAACTTATCTTGCCGGGAATCGCAATGCTCATTGGGAATCCTTGGGATTCGGCTAAGCGAGTATAAGTACCGCTTAAACTCACAGATGGTAAGAAAGCAGCGCGTGCCGCATTTTTGCTGGCAATTTGTGCTTTAACTTTTTCTTGAGCAATAAGAATTGATTTATTATTCTGCAATGCTAAATCAATCGCTTGATTTAATTCCAATACCAAAGTATCCGAACCATAAACAAAACTTAACAACACAATCAGTAATCCTAATCGATAAAACTTTCTACTCATTTGCTACTCCTTAAATAAAATAGAAAAATTAGCTGAAGTTATGTCAAGACATAAATTTTCAACTATTAACAATTTGAGATAATTATACTTCAAAATTATAATTCTTGTCAACCAATTAGCTTGGCTAGTTTTAAAGAAAGAAGAGAAAAAAGCTTTATTTAGCCACTACGGTGTTTAATGACTCGCCCTTCAACAATAAAAATGACATCTTCACTAATATTAGTAGAAAGATCCGCGATTCTTTCTAAGTTGTGGGCGATGCGGATTAAATGCATTGATCGTTCAATTGTTTTCGAATCGGCAGTCATATAAGTAATTAATTCTCGGATTACCTGTTCTAACAAATTATCCACAAGGGAATCCTCTTGGCAAACTGCTTGAGCTAATTTTACATCTTCATTGATAAAAGCATTGATACTATCTTTTAGCATCTTAATAACTATCTCGCCCATTTTCGGAATATCAATTAAAGGCTTTACTTGTGGTCGTTCAATCAAAAACAAGGCACTTTCGGCAATATTAACCAAGTGATCACCAATTCTTTCTAAATCATTATTAATCTTAAGCACCATTAGAACAATCCTTAAATCCTTTGCCTTCGGTTCATATTGAGCAATCAAATTAGTGCCCATCTCATCTATTTCCAATTCCAAATCATTGGTCCAGGGTTCGTATTTATTAATAATCTCTTCTAATACCGCTTTATCTTTTTTTAAAAGTCCCTGCATACTTTTATCAATCATCCGTTCAATTAAACTCGCATAATCGATCAGTGCTTTTTTTAAACTTGTCAGTTTTGCGTCTAAGAGTAACACTTTTCCCTCCTCATCCAAACTTACCCGTCAAATATGCTTCCGTCCTTTTATCTTTAGGTGTGGTCACGATCTTTTCGGTCAGGTCAAATTCAATTAATTCACCTAAATAGATAAAGGCAATATAATCTGAAATTCGGGCAGCTTGAGCAATATTATGGGTAACCTGAATTATCGTAACATTATTTTTTAATTCTACCAATAAATCTTCAATTTTAGCAGTCGATTGTGGATCTAAAGCTGAGGTCGGCTCGTCTAATAAAATTATTTCTGGATCTGTTGCTAATGCTCGAGCGATACACAATCTCTGCTGTTGACCGCCTGACAAACTGAAGGCATTATCATGCAAACGATCTTTAACTTCATCCCACAACCAGGCATCTCGTAAACTCTTTTCTACTTTTTCCAGCATTTGGCTTTTTGATAATTTACCTTGAATTTTTAAGCCAAATAAGACATTGTCTAGAATTGATTTTGGAAAGGGATTCGGTTTTTGAAAGACCATTCCTACTTTCATACGCAATTCATAAATATCTATCTTATCCGAATAAATATCAACACCATCGATTAAAATACTCCCCTTTACTTTCGCCTCAGGAATCAAATCATTCATCCGATTAAAACATCTTATTAAAGTTGACTTACCACAACCAGAGGGTCCGATAATAGCAGTTAATTTCTTACACGGGGTGGACATATTAATATTTTTTAAGACATGTTTTTCGCCAAACCATAAATTAAGATCTTTAACACATAATAAATCGCAGATATCTATTGCACATTTATTGTTAACTGGATTATTACTATTTGTACTAACTTTATTGTTTTCTACCATTTTTTCCTCTTTCGCATTCGATATCTTATAACAATTGCTATTAAATTAACACTTAAAACCAATAAAAGCAATACCACTGAAGTTCCATACGCAATCGGCACTTGTTGTTTAGGCGCCGTACCTTCGGTCATTAGCGCATAAATATGATAAGGTAACGCCATCACTTCGTCCATAATTGATGTTGGCAGTTTTCGAGTATAGAATGTTGCGGCAGTAAAAAGGATTGGTGCGGTTTCGCCTGCTGCCCGTCCGACACTGATAATCGCACCGGTCAAAATATTGGGCAACGCCGTTGGTATCACAACTTTAGTAATTGTCTGTCGTTTCGTTGCACCCAAAGCATACGCCGCTTGACGGAAACTGTCAGGTACGGTTTTAATTGCTTCTTCACTGGCATTAATGATAATGGGCAAGATTAAGATTGCTAAAGTCAAAGAACCTGATAACACCGATACACCAAACTGAAACATATTGACAAAAACCGCTAAACCAAATAGACCAAAAACAATTGATGGTACTCCTGCCAAAGTATTAATTGCGGTTCTAATAATATTCACAAAATGTCCTGCTTTAGCATATTCTGAGAGATAGATTGCGGCAAACACACCCAATGGTAAGGCAAAAATGATTGAAAGAATCACAAGATACAAGGTTCCTAAAATTGCCGGAAAGATACCACCTGCAGTCATCCCGTCTTTAGGAGATTGCAGTAAGAACGAGAGTGATAAGACCTTTCCGCCTTTTGCGATAATCATCACTAAAAAGACAATTAAAAATAAAAGACTGATTAAAATTGACAATCTTAGTAATACCATCCAGATGCCTTGATTAACTTTTCTCTTGATTTTCTGCGATGGCTTCATAAATTATGCTCCCGCATTACTTTTCTTTTAACCGACTCGGTAATTAAATTAGAGGCAAAAGTCAAAATGAATAATACAATAGCAATTCCAAACAATGCATGGTAATGTTCACTGCCAACTACAGTCTCACCCATTTCTGCGGCAATCGCTGCGGTCATTGGTCTAACTGGTGAAAAAATTGTTTTCGGAATTATCGCTGAGCCACCGGCTACCATTAACACAAGCATCGTCTCGCCAATTGCTCGACCAAATCCCAAAATAATACTTGCGATAATACCTGATTTTGCTGCGGGTAAGATAACTTTATAAATTGTCTCCCATTTATTAGCACCTAAGGCATAAGATGCTTCGCGCAATTCTTTGGGAATCGATGAGATAGCATCTTCTGAAATACTGGCGATAATCGGTACGACCATAATGCCAAGAATAATTGATGTGGTAAACGCATTAAGACCTGTTGATAGATTAAATAAGCGCATCACAAATGGTGCTAAAAATGCCATTCCAAACAATCCATAAATTACAGATGGTATTCCTGCTAAAAGTTCGACAAACGGCTTTAAAAGCTCGCGGGTTTTAAAACCAGCAATTTCTGATAAGAATATTGCTGAACCAACCCCTAAGGGTATTGCCACGATTAAAGAACCAATCGTAACCACAAACGAACCAATAATCAATGCGGCAATACCAAAAGTAGGTTCATCATGGGTGGGATGCCAACTCGTTGTAAATAAGAATTTGATAACCCCATAAATCTTAAAAATTGGATAACCTTCTTTAAAGATACTTACGATAATACCAAACAGAAAGATCACCGAGCAAAGCGCAGCAAAAAGCGCAATATATTTGAACGCTGACTCTTTAAATTTCATTTATCAAAAATTGAGTCGGGGAGAGTATTCTCTCCCCGCACTCTTTATCTTGTTTAACTATTTCAACGGCACATAGCCTGTTTCGTTCACTAATTTCTGGCCACTGCTTGACAATACAAAATCAATAAACTCTTTAGCTAAACCTTTTGGTGCGCCATTAGTATAAAAATATAATGGTCGGGCTAACTTATAACTCCCATCCTGAACAGTCTTATTACTCGGCATCACACCTTCAACTTTAAGTGCTTTGACTCCTTCAGACAGATAACCAAGTCCAACATAACCAATTGCGCCGGGAGTTTCTTGAACTGTGCTAGCAACCGCTTTATTAGATGCCAGCATTAAAGCGTCATCTTTGGTTTTATCGCCGCCCAGCACTTTTTCTTTAAACACTTCAAAAGTCCCAGAAGCGACATCTCGAGAGACAACAACAATTTCTCGGTCTGGACCACCCAATGCTTTCCAATTAGTAATTTTACCGGTATAGATATCTTTTAATGTTTTAATTGTGATTTCATTCAAAGGATTTTGCGCATGAACGATAATCGCTAAACCATCTAAAGCAACAATATTAGCAACTGCATTAACACCCTTTTGTTTGGCCGTCGCGAGTTCTTTATCTTTAATTGGTCGAGAAGAAAGGCCGATATCCACTGATTTTGCAGTTAATGAAGCAATGCCCACACCCGAACCACCACCCCGCACAGAGATATTTACTTTCGGATTAATATCCATAAACGCTTCGGCGCATTTTTGAGCAATTGGGAGCACGGTCGTTGAACCCGCCATGGTCAAACTATTTTTGGCAGCAAATAAATTGGTTACGGTCAAGACTACGAGACCAACAACCAATAATTTTAGAAAATTCTTCATTTTCTCCTCCTAAATTAATTTAATATCGTGGAACTAAATTTCCACTTTAGCTGAACACCAATCTGGTCTTCAGGTTTTTTAACATCAGTAATTGCTGGATCTTCTTTAATGAAAGTTTTGCGCTGCCAGTTTAACTGTAATGTTAAAACTGGATCAGCACTTGCCCCACGCAAAATATTATAATTACCACCAATAACGAAGGTCGTAAATGCGCTCTTATAATCCTTAACATCAGTATTGCTATCCCAGAAATCATATCGCAAAACCAGTTCTCCATCAAATCCAGTTAACTGTTTTAAAGAAACAATCGGGGTAATTGAATAACCGCTGCTCTTGTAGGTAAAGTTTTTTGTAAAAAGCGAATCTTCTTTTAAGGTATCAGCATGTATAATTTTTACCTGCGTGGTCGAATCATATTTATTAAATAAATATTCACCCCAAATCTCAACCGCTCCGAATGCTAATTTAGCAATACCTGCATAAGCAAGTCGCGTATCAAAAACATTTTTCCAAATTGATTCGGCCCGGGCCGTTGTCGTGTTCTGTTTAATTAGACCGGTAAAACCTGATTTGTCGTATATTACCGAACCACCTAAAGTGATTCCAGCAACTGGCGTTAAACGTAGATTAAATAATGGCGCGAAGTTAGTATTAACTTTACTTTGAGTTTTAGTGTATCCTTCTCCATTATATAAACCGATTGCATATTCGCCAAAACCTTGTGGTAAGTAACCCGTAAATGCAATACCATAATCAACTGATGCCACGACCTTTTCTTTATCTTCAATCGCTTTTTCAATCACAGGATATGCCCAATCATAAACTAAGCCAAAATAGTTTTTCACGAGTCCAATTTCGAGATTACTTTCTTTAATCGGTAAGAGTTCAGCAAATTGTAAAAATCCGTATTTCACTTTAATACCTGCACCGTCATTATATTTATCGCTTGAGAAAAAATCAAGAGTAAATCGTCCTTTGATTTTATCGCTTAATTTAGGTTCTAAGGTAAGATAACCGCGGTCAAATGAGAATTGGCTCAGGGTGGTTTTGCCGTCTTTACGCTGATTCATATAGCGGTTCCAGATTTCGCCGGCGACTTTGGTCTCAGTCGCTTGTAATGCAACTGCCCAGGTCAATAATAATAGGATTATTTTTAATATATTTTTTTTGAGCATTGTTGCTCCTTTCTGATAGATATTTTTTGTGATTTGTTTTTCAAACCAGAATTTGACACTTTTTACCCTCTGAAGTGACTTAAAAACTTCCCCACACGCCCACGCAAGACAAAAATCATTCTTCATACGCTTAAAATATAGCACCCCCCTGTTAAAATAATATAAACAAATTGTTAAGATTTGGTTAAGAAAAATACAGGACTTTAAATTGAAAATAATAATATGAAAATATTTTAAATTACAATTTTATCTTAGAACCCTTCCCGCTGCGATCGGCTATGCTTTAGGCAGACAATTAGATTATTCTTTGCGTCGTCTCTTGACCAGTCCGACGGGCAATCCACTCGGTGACCCATGGGATATCCCCCAGGATAACCAAGCGGACACTAAAATGACTATATTTTGTATAATCTCACCGATTATCTCATAGCTTGCCGATTAAATTGCATGAAGGATAACCCATTATATCACATACTGGCTTGGAATCAAAATAAATCTTTTCTCTCACTTATTTATATTACCTAAAATACTTCCAAGCCACTCTTTTATTTTATCTCATCAGCAACATCTTTCTTGTTACCTGATAATCAAGGGCTTCTAATCTATAGAAATAGATTCCATTAGGACAGATATTTCCTTTGGCATCGTTTCCATTCCATTTTATTAAATACCAACCGGGATTATGATTTCTGTTAGTAAGTGTTATTATATCTTCACCCGTGGCATTAAAGATAGTAAGTTTTACTCGGCTCATATATGGAATGGCATATCTGATTTCTGTGCTATGCGAAAATGGATTTGGCCTATTATGCGATAAAGAAAATTCAATAGGTAGCTTTATATTTGTATGTTCTTCAATTTCTTCTGTTGTTATTCTGAAACTCCACACACTTGACCAATTGCTCTGATTGTTAGCGCCATCTGTTGCTCTTACTTTCCAATAATAGATAGAATCAGTTAATGTTCGCAAAATGGTGGTATCAGCCAGGGTCGTGTCAAATGCATTTACAAAATTAGAGTTATTAGCAATCTGAATCTGATAATTTCTAATGCTACTGAGATTATCAGTTGAGTGATGCCAATAAAATCTGACTGATGTTGTTGTGAGTACTGCATTATTTATGGGACTTATTAGATTAGGTACGCTCGGCGGTGTGTAATCAATACCAAAACTATCAGCACTTGAAAATACACCTTGATTGCCAGCTAAATCATAAGCTCTTACCCGCCAGAAATATCTTGCTTGGGACAAAGTTATGGTATCATAAAGATAAGTTGTCGTGTCAATAATTGGATTAGTAAAATTGCGGTTGGTGTCAACTTGTAAGATATAGCGAATTGGTGATTTGGCATCATAAGTCACTTGTGACCAGTTAAAGATAACATTGGTATTAGTTAACCAGACACCGTTAATTGGTGAGATTAAAACCGGTGCATTAGGTGTTCTGGTATCTATTTCAAAACTGCGGGTTGCTGACCAACTACTCTGATTGTTGGCTTGGTCAATTGCTTTGACTCGCCAGTAATAGGTGGTGTCAGTGAGTTTTCTTAATAGGGTTGTGTCTACAACTGTAGTATCAAAGGCATTAGTGAAATTAGTGTTTTTGGCAATTTGGATTTGGTAAGATTTTATACCGCTAACATTATCTGTTGAACGATTCCAGTAAAAACTAATAAACGAGTCGTTAAGGATTGCATTATTTGCTGGTAAGATAAGATTGGGCACACTCGGCGGGGTGTAATCAATACCAAAACTATCGGCACTGGAGAAGGCACCTTGATTGCCGGCTAAGTCATAAGCCCGGACTCGCCAGAAGTACTTTGCTTGAGATAAGATTAAGGTGTCATAAAGATAACTGGTTGTATCAGTAATTGGATTAGTAAAATTGCGGTTGGTGTCAACTTGTAAGATATAGCGAATTGGTGAAACAAATTCCGATTCGGGTCTATCTTTGTTAGTGACTGAAGAGAACGCGGCCATTGGTGGCGAGATTGCTTTCTCGCTTATGCTTCTTGCAATGGCATTAATATTATCACCGCCAAATGTCACTTGTGACCAGTTAAAGATGACATTAGTATCAGTTAACCAAATACCATTAATTGGATATATTAAAACCGCTGCATTAGGCGCACGGGTATCGATTTCAAAATTCCATACTGATGACCAATTGCTCTGATTGCCCGCACTATCAATAGCTCTGACTCGCCAATAATAAATGGTATCAATAAGTCTTGATGGCACTTGGTAAAAAGTATCAGTAGTATTGATTTGAATTGTATTGGTAAAACTCGGGTTCATTGCATATTGAAGTTGGTAATTAGCAATACCGTCTGAGAAGTAAAAAGATATAGGATTTTTAGTGTTGAGAAATGCGTTGTTATCTTTGGTGTCGGGTGAGAAGAGAAGAGAAAGTTGTGATTTGTTTTCTTTATCGGCGTCAGTAGATTTATGCCATCTAAAACAAGGCATACTATCACGAAGACAAGCGTTGTTTGCTGGCGCAATTAAGATCGGAATTGATGGTGCTTGTGAATCAATTGTAAAATCAGCATCACTGGCATCTTGGGCGACCAGATTGCCTAAGTTGTCAAATATCGCAAGTTTTATTCGACAAGTTCTTAAGTTAAGCATTGGTACTTGCCAGTCATAGGTCGAATCAGTTGGTAAAAGATTATTGGCAATGGTATCAGTATAAGTCGCACCGCTATTTGTAGAAAGTAATAACACATAGCGAGTATAAATTTGTGGTGCTCGCCAACGGATTGTCTTTATAGTTCCACCAGCCCAGATTTCGCCACCATTGGGTGAGATGATTGTGGTTGCAGGTATTATTTCGGTGATAATTGACTTCTGATCATTGACAGGATTTTGGTCACCAACCAGATTGGTTTTGATTTTTACTGTGCATTGTTCTGGTATTGTCGGTGTCCAAGAGCGAAAACTGACCCGAGTAGTTTCATTAGGTGCGAGTGAAGCAATTCGTAAGGTATCGACATAGCGAATAATATCAGTAATATTGTCGATTTCGGTTTTTGTATCATTGAGGGAATTGGATGATATTTTCTCAGTGCCGGTACCAATGATTGAGCAGATGACTTGGAAATTATTTTGATTGAAACTTCCGTAGTTTTTGACACGAGCAGTAGGAATCATCGGCGTATTTACTGTATGTTGTGTTGAAGGATAGATTATCGCATCAATACCAATATCATTGGTGATTGCTTGACCAGTTAGTCGGATATTATCAATATTGATATTATTACCATAACCAGAATAGCCAACTATGCCAAGCCAAAATGTGCCCGTAAAAGACCCGAGTGCAATTGAATGTTCTGCCCAGGTGGGCTGTCCTGGCTGATAACGGAAGAAGGAATCAACCGGAATAAAGTTGACCCCATCAGTTGAATATTCTACTCGGACAAAATCATAACAATCATCATAATCATTATCGTGATACATGTTAAATTTTAATGAACAGGCAATCGGAACTGTGCCAAAATTAAATCCCGGTGAGATTAACCGCGCATTATCGCCTTCAGAAGCATCATAACTGGGATAACTTGCCATCCCTGAACCTTCATACGGATAACATTCTGGATTTTCATTATATCTTTTTCGTTCCCAGTTATAATCGAATTCGCTCTCAACAATTACACTCTGCCAACCCGTAGGTGGAAATGTTATTTTATTAAATCCTTCGGATAATAATAAGAAATAATTGCCGATATTGGTTAGTTGGGTTATTCGGTTATTAGCAGGATATTGGTCGTTCGTGAGATTGGTGTGGACAATCAGCGAACACATTTCGGACATAGTCGGCGTATAAGAACCGACATTAACTTGAATAGAATCATTAGATGCTAAGGTTGTTGTAACATAAACGGTATTGGTGTAGCGAACTGCTTTTGCTGAACCAATTACTGAACAGGTAACTGGAAAATTAGTTTGGGTATTACTACCATAGTTTTTTACCCAAACTGTAATCGGCATTAAAGTATTAGGAATATAACAAGTCCCGGGTGAAATGATTCGGTCAACACCGACATCATTAGCCAATGGAATTTCTTTGTACAGCCGAATATAATCAATATTCATATTGTTGCCATAGCCGGAATAAGCCAAAATACCGATATAGATTGTTCTTAATAATGTGCCAAGATAAACCGAATGTTCAATCCAATAACTACTATCTTCTGGGATCGCGCGGGTAAATGCAGCAACTCGGGTAAAATTTGTCCCATCAGTTGAATATTCGATTTTTACACTATCCGGAGCCCAATAAGAGCCTGGGTCATGAAACATTGCAAAATTTAATATGCAGGTCTTTGGTTGCGTACCTAAATTTATCGGTGGTGAGATTAATCGTGCTTTTGAGCCATAAGGCGCATAACATGATTGATAACTTGCCATTCCTGTACTTTCGTAAGGCACACAAAACGGATAATCATTATTAGATTTTCTTTGCCAGTCATGAGAGCCATTTATGATTACACTTTGCCAGCCCGGTGGTGGAAAGGTATAATTGTTAAATCCTTCGGATAAAAATAATACAGCATTGGTAATTTCAATTATTCGAGTCTTTTGGTCATTATTTGGATTTAAATCACCAATAAGATTAGTTCGCATTTTTACTACGCAAGTTTCTATAATGGTCGATGTCCACGTATCAAAATATACTCTGATTGTATCATAATCAGCAAGATAAGAAATAATTTTGGTGCTGGTATATCTGAGACTATTATTAGGTCCGATAATTGAGCATACAACAGGGAAATTGGTTTGTGGACTTGAACCAAAATTTCTTACTAACGCACAAGGTTTCATTGGCATTAACCTTAAATGTTGCTCAGGTGGATAAATGATTGAATCAACACCGACATCATTGGCACCGGCTTGATAATACTTGACTGTCGCATAATCGTTGTCGAATTCCTCGCTTGTACCTGTGACATAGACATTACCGGCTAAATCAACCGTCATTGCAGTCGCTTCATCTTCATAGTTTATTGGACCATTATACCTTACAACCCATTTTTGTATGCCGGAGGGAGAATACTTAATCGTGGCAAAATCATTATGATAATTACTACCTTGGCTTTGACCCGTGACATAAATATTACCTGCGGTATCAAGTGCAATGGCAGTGGCAATGTTATAACAATCTGTTGAATCCGGGCGATTATATCGTTGCACCCATTCTTGGTTTCCAGCTGAATTATATTTTATCGTTAAATAATTTACTTGGGCATAATATTGACCAGGCACAGAAGTAAGACCACTAACATAAACATTACCTTGATTATCAACCGTAATCGCAGCAGGTTCATCACTATTATAATATGGGTTTACTGGACCATTATATCTTCTTACCCATTCTAAATACTGAGCATGGATGATGAAAGGTATTGATAAGGTTAGTAATATAGAAAATAATAATATTCTTCTTGCCATAAATCCCTCCTTTTATTTTCTATATTACTGAATATAAAAACTAATAATTAGTTTGTCCAGGAAATATTTTAGCTCATTGAATCATATAATATATTGATATTAAAAGAATTATAACTATTTTTTTTATTTCTTTAAAAATTTAGCAAGAATTTCACTGACCTCTTCAGGTTCATAAATTATTGAAATGCCAACTTTTTCAAAAGCTTGAATTTTGTCTTGGGCAGTACCTTTTCCACCCGCAATAATTGCTCCGGCGTGTCCCATGCGTTTGTCAGGAGGTGCGGTTTGACCAGCGATAAATCCAAGTACCGGTTTAGTTACTTTTTTACTAATATAGTCAGCTGCTTTTTCTTCATCAGTGCCACCGATTTCACCAATAATCACGATCGCTTCAGTTTGTGGGTCAGATTCAAACATATCAAGACAATCAATAAAATTAGTCCCGATGATGGGGTCGCCGCCGATGCCAACCACAGTCGATTCGCCATAACCAGCTTTGGTAATATGATTTGCAATTTCATAAGTTAAAGTACCGGAGCGAGAAACAATACCAACCTTTCCTTTACTAAAAGCCATTGCGGGTAGGATACCGACTTTACAGATACCAGGTGAAATAATTCCTGCTGAATTTGGTCCAACTAATCGCGTCTTTTTATCTTTGAGATAATTAACGATTTTCAACATTTCTAAAGTGGGAATACCTTCGGTAACGCAGACAATAAGATCCAATTCGGCATCAATTGCCTCATAGATTGCATCTGGTGCAAACTGAGCCGGTACAAAGATAATTGAAGTATTAGCCTGAGTTGCTTGTTTTGCTTGTCTTACTGTATTAAATACCGGTATGCCTGACACGTCAGAGCCTCCTTTACCCGGAGTTACGCCACCGACAACTTTAGTGCCGTATTCAAGCATTTGTTGAGCATGAAAAGAACCGTCGCGACCAGTAATGCCTTGTATGATAAGTTTGGTATCTTCATTAATAAGGATTGCCATAATTTATCCTTTCAGAATTTTCATTATTTTTTTTACGCCCTCGGTCATCGTTTCGGCAAAAATGACCACTGAATTACTTAACATCGCACGAGCTTGGTCTTGATTTGTGCCCACCAAACGTGCCACTATTGGTAAGTTAATATTTTCTTCTTTTAATGCCCAAAGTAAACCTTGAGCAACATCATCACATCGAGTAATGCCGCCAAAGATATTGACAAAAATTGCTTTAACATTTTGATCTTGAGTGATAATTTTCATTGCCTCTCGCATCTTTTCGGGTGATGATGAACCACCAATATCTAAAAAGTTTGCTGGTTCACTACCGTATCTTTTAATTAAGTCCATAGTCGCCATTGCTAATCCAGCACCATTAACAATACAACCAACATTGCCAGAGAGTTTGACATAAGATAAATCAGCATTTTTGGCTTGGATTTCAGAAGGTTCTTCGCTATCTAAATCTCGTAGTTGGGTTAAATTGGGATGACGAAATAAAGCATTATCATCAAAGATAATTTTGGCATCAACGGCAATTAGTTTGTTGTCAGATAAAACTAAGGGATTGATTTCTACTAAAGAACAATCTAATTCAAAGAAGATACGAGATAGTACCATCGCGATATTAACAAAGTTATTGACTTGCGAATGGTCGCTAAAAAGTTGATAACCGAGATTACGGGCTTGAAAGGATTTAAGTCCTAATAAAGGTGAGATTGCTACGGAAAGAATTTTTTCAGGGGTAGTTTGAGCAACTTGTTCAATATCCATACCACCTGATGCCGAAGTAATTAAAACAGGACATTGTTTTTCTCGATCAATGGTGATGCCCAGATAATATTCTTGGTCAATGGTAATTGCTTGGGCGATGAGGACTTTTTTGACAATGAAACCTTTGATATTCATACCAAGAATACTATTGATTGCGCTTTGGAGTTCTGCTTCATTTTTGACTAATTTAACACCACCAGCTTTGCCTCGACCACCAACTAAGACTTGGGCTTTGATTACAACCGGATAAGTTAATTCTTGCATTATCTTTTTAGCATCTACTAAAGAAAAAGCGACTTTTTCTTGAGTAGTAGGAATATTATATTTTCTAAAGATTTCTTTTGCCTGATATTCATGTATTTTCATTATCTTCCTTTCCTATTTATATTTAATATCGATACTGGAAATTTATTAAAGTTTTTATTTCTTTTAAGTTGTTATAAAAAACTCCACCTCTGATTATTAAATTATTCAGTAAATAATAATCAAAGGTCGGACCGTAGGTTATTGTAGTTTCAATGTTACCGGAGGGAAATTCACGAATTGGTTGTTCGTCTGCATCCCAAGTTAGGTTATCTAAATCGCCACGGTTGCCATCGCCGCATCGAGTTTTTGTACCGATAAGACTTATTTGCAGATTATTTGTCAGATAGTAGTCAAATCGGAGCCACATTTCATCAGCATCAGGACCTAAAGGATGTCCTAAAGGCACTGAATAATGAGTATATGCAATATGATAGATACGATGGTAATAAGTGTAGCGGGTAATTTTAGAGTATTCAATTCGTAAAGAAAAATTAGCAAATGGCAAATAATTGCCAACTGTAAGCGCATAGCAATTAGGCGGTCGATAATGAGGTGGTTGATCAGGCCGTCTATTAAATTCATAATTATCGAGCATAAGATGACCATATAGTTTTAATTTTTTTAAGTAAGTGACAAAATCAATTCCAAAAAGAATATTGTCTTCATCGCCGGTATTAGATTTTTCTAAATAGATTGGGATGAGGGGATTTAAATAACCAAAAAAGCCCCTTGTTTGAAGCGAGTCAAAGGAATATACAACCAACATCGAAGCGCCAATTCGCAAGTTTTTCAAGATGTCAATTTCTAATCGTTGACCTGATAAGAACCGATGAAAATCATACCACGGTGAGAGGGAAGCGACAAACCATAAGGCTTTGTAATTATTTTTTTGCAAGCGAAGTTGCATATGATCTAACGCAGGAGTAATATCGGATAATAATATTGAACCACGATAAGTCGGTCCCAATGATAAGTAATCACGTCCAATTTGTAAAGTCAAAAAATAAAAAGGAAAACTGAGATAAGCTTGTTTGGTTTCAAAACACAGATAGTCTTTATAAGCTTTTACGCGAGAATAAGGGAGATGATGACCAGCAGGATCAATGGTATCACGAAATTTATTGATACCAAAGTTAATTTCGGTACGATTAAAAAAACTGATTTTCGATAAACTGTCTAGATAGAAATTTAAGCCAATCGTCCCGATTTGATTGTTGAGATAGACATAATTACCAATCGGGTTTAGATGATGAGAAAAATTATTATGGTTAAAAGTAAAGGTTGGATTAATATACATTTTACCATAACCGTAATTTAAAGATATGAGACGCTGCTTCGGTTGAGATTTCAAGTTAACTGATAAGGGAATATTGAATTCAGAACAGAGTTGATTTAAGTAAAACTGGGTTTGGTTATTGAGTTGCTTGTTATTGAGATTTAGTTCGGTTAAGAGATTTGCTATGTCTTGGTGTGTGGATGGTTTACTTGTTGGAGGAATGGCTTTGAGATAACCAGCGGTTTTTAAATAATCAACTGCTTCATAGATATAAGATTGAGTAGGAATATTATCTAAGGGCGCAGCGATACTAATATTAAATATTAAAAACCAAAAAGGAAAAACAAACATTAAAAATAAATAAGCTTTTCGTAATATTATAAATTTCATTGAGCTGTATTTATTTTTAATCTTTGCTATTTTAGTTTATTATACCAAGCCAATCTCTTAATAGGAATTGAAAACGACCAATTAAAAGCGAGATTCGTGCCATGACCGTATAACCAAAAGAAGCACCAAATCCAATCATTAGAAAGATAATACCAATTTCAGCAGCCAGTGCAGTGGATTTTTTGCGCTCTTTGGAAAAAAAGAAGTAGATTACCGTACAAATAACACCGATCAAAGAAATAATTGCCCATAAGAAGAAATCCCAACGTCTAAAAATCTCGGGCGTTAAGATTGCACCTTGAATTTGCTTAATAATACTGGCTTGAATGACCGCAGGAATCGCGGCACCTGCGCCAAAACCAAGGACTAATCCCATCGGCAATCTTACCAGCCAAGATGCTTTTGGAATGAATCGAGCAAAATAACACAAACCAAAGACCAAGGGCACAATATTTAGAAGCTGACCGTCTTTAAAGAGCGGGACAATTAAATCCGGATACAATACATTATGAAAAGATATAGAAATGGAGTATCCGACTGAAACACCCACGAAAAGATGTTCGGCAAATTTGTAAAAAGGGTTATCTTTATATAAAAAGGAGAAGATGCAAAATGTTAAAAACGCACCAATCCAAATCCAAAGACTATGTGCTAAAGTCATTTTGCCTCCTTGGCTGTTTTACTTCTTTGAATAAAGAAATATCCAATATTACCTAAAATGATTAAGATGAGAATCAAAAGATGAGCTAATGATTGTGAATCCATGGCTTGTGAAGCAGGGGTGCGAGCCTGACTATATCCTTTTTCTTTAACTAAAAATTCGTATTCTGACGCACCTTTCATACCACCTAAAAGACCGGTTAATTGGCCGGTTTGTAAATAAGGATAAGCATCAGCAGCAGAAACCGCGGTCGTACCGGCTGCCATTTTTAGACCATATCGAGCTTGGGCATAGGAAATCCAAGTATTCATACCTGGATCACCAGCAGAAAGAGTAATGAAAAATGGAATATCACGATAATTTTTGATGTTAGCCATCATCGGTAGAGAATCTAATGAAGTGCCATAATAATCAGTGGGAAAAGTTCGTTTAATATCTTCACCCATACCTAAAATAACGGGTAAGATTCCAGAGCGCCAACCTAAAAAGACATAATCTTGACCATAGACTTTATTATATTCTTTCGAAACGGTGGAGAGTGCTTCTTCACCCAAACCCATACCAGTAAGCCATAATCCTAAAACAATTACTTTTATATCTTTCGCAAAAGCGTGTCTGAGAATAGAATTAAGCATGGGAAAGAGTTCAGCTTGCGAACCAGGGTCAAAATCAATAGATATCATTAAGGGTTTACCGGCAGGAATAGCATCAACTGCTTTAAAGACGGCTTCGGCTCTTGATGACGCACGACTGATAATTCCTAATGGTTTAATCAAAGGAATGATAATGACGATAGCTAAAATCAAGAAAATAATTTTACGATCAATTTTTGCTAAAGCTTGAAAGAATTTCATAGTTATTTTCCTCCTCCTAACCAACCTCGTTCAATACCTAAGATAATTTTTAGGGATGTCGCAATTGAACCTAAGGCAATGCCAAACATAATACCTCGTTTAGCGGCAAGATTGGGTACTGATAAAATCCATTCCGCAAATTCAGGTAGGCGCGGAGAAATGGCAGAGCCAATTGGTACCATTCCCAACATCACAAAAAAAGCCGCGATTAGAAGTAAGGTGGCTTCTTTAGTGCGGGCTCGGAAAGCACGATATGCGGCAGATGCCATATAAAAAGCAAGCATCGCAAACATGGTAGAATTGACAGGTACATAAAAGTTCTGGAAGAATGTTTGGAGAAGTGATGTTTTGCCGATACCGGCAAAAAATACGAGTTTCCCATTAATAACATTAACACCAAGTAATCCTACTAAAGCAGTGACAATAGCAGCCACTAATGTGAGGACTGAAAACCCCCAACCTTTAGTTCGACGGTTGATTTTTGCAGAGTGATGCATAATTAAACTTCCCACTCCTAATACTAAAGCGAAAATAGCAATAATTCTTACCCAACGAAGCACAATCTCATAAGCAGTATTAGAAATCGGATGGGGTACAAAGAATTGAATAATCATAAAAACACCAAAGATTAAACATAATAATAAAGGTATTTGTCGTTGCATATTTTTCTCCTATCCGACATTAAAAAATCGTAAAATATTTAAAACTGGTATTTTGGTGCTTAACAGCATTAAAATACTGGCAATAATCACAATTATAATGATGGTAAGTTTACCATAGTCTTGACCGATTAACGAACCTAATAAGAGCGGTTCTCGAGAAAGGTAAGCTGAAGCGGCATAAAGTTCTTCACCAATTAATGTATAATCGCACGCCGTAATAAAAAATGGTAATTGATAGATAGAGTCAGTACCAGCAATTTGTATTGCACCAGTGGTAGCGCCGGTTTCCGCCAAGATTAATGATTCGGCCCAGAACATACCAAGAAAGAAATTAGTTGCAGGTTTTTCTCGAACCATAATTCCATCAACCGCTGCCGCATAAGCAAATTGGCTATCGGTAATGAAAAAGATATTATCGGGTTTATAAACATCGGGTCGGCCAACACTGGTATATGCTTCTTTAACGATTTCTCGAGCCACAGTATAAACAATCGGGTCACGATTAGGAACTAAAAGCGTAGTTTCGTATTGAGCAGTTTTTTTAGCAACTTCACCTAAAATATTTAAAGCTGCAATGGTTGCGATATCAGAGACCGTTGATAAGCCCGGCACATAAAGAATTGGTTTCCCCATTTCTGTGGCACGTCCGACTGCTTCTTCGACTGCATCTAAACCAGCGATGCGACGGATGAAAAGTTTTTTGCCTCGTTTGGCGTGATAAATGTAATAAAGGATTAAGGTAAAGAAGATAATAATACCAACCAAGACATTGATACGGGTTGTATTAAACCATTGGGGTTTGCTTACCGCAACATTAGAAAATTCAGAACCAAGAAGAATGGTCTCACCATTAACAACCTTAAAAGCAACAATTTGATAAGTATAAGGTATATTATCAATGGTGGCTTCATCAATAAATTGTTTTTCAACGGGCAAAAGGGTTGTGATACAGACAGGATTTTCACCTTGTTGAGAGCGAAAGACTTGATAACCTGCAATATCAGGGTCCGAACACGGATTCCATTGCACCGTGATGCGTTTACCTGCATCATTGGGTGTATCATAAGCACGAACTTGGGATGGAGGTGAGATTTGGCTAATAAGCATTAAGGTTATTAATAATAATTGCATTAATTACCTCCTAAATTGTTATTGATAAAATACATATTGTAAATATTAACCATATTTTTTACTTTTTGATTTAGTGATACTTTCTTGACATTGACAGGGAATTTTGTGGCATTTGGGACAACCATTTTTATATTTTTTAATTACTTGAGACATTTTTACACCACAAAGACTGGCTAAAGTAACCAGCCAGGCAAAGCAATCAGCAAATTCTTCTTCAAGATGTTTTTTTGACTGTTTAACATTGAGTTTGTGTTTTCTGATTGCTCGGGACAATTCACCAACTTCTTCACAAAACCACATAAAAGTACCTTGTAAACCACGCTTTTTATCTTTGTCATAATAGAGCTTTTCGATGAGAGTTTGAAACTCGTCAATGTTCACGATTAAGTATGCTAAAAATATCATAAAAGTCAAGATGTTTGCAACTTGACTTAATCGTTGAGTTAGTTATAGTAATGTTAAGCAAGAGGAATTGATATGATGATTAAAGACTATAAAAAATGTCCAGAGATAATTGCAGGTGACAAATCAATCTTAAGGGAATTATTGAATCCGCTAAAAGAGAAGCTTCCAATTAACTACAGTTTAGCAATTGCCAAAGTTAAAGCTAATAAAACAACCTTATGGCACAGATTAAAAAGCACAGAGGTCTATTATATTATTCAAGGTAAAGGGCTCATGTATATTAATAATGAAAAGGCATTGGTTTGTAAAGGCCAAGTCATTTATATTCCTTGCCAAGCTATGCAAAGAATTAAAAATATTGGTAAGACCGATTTGGTCTTTTTATGTATTGTTGAACCTGCCTGGAGAAAAGAAAATGAAGAAATAAGAGGTGGTGCAAAATGAAAATTAATAAGACTTTTCAGTCAAAAGAAGGATGTATTATTACGATTGAGGGAGATCTTGATTTTAAGATAATGCCTCCAAAACTAATTGGCTTTAATGGAACAATAACAATAACTGGTTTTGAGAAATGTCAGAACGGTATCATGCATATTGAATATGACGAATCCAAATAGTTAGTAATTACTAATATATTAACAAATATTGGGACACATTCTTTCTTAGAATGTGTCCCAATTGGTTCAGTGTGTTTTTATGGTTGAGGTGTAGTTAAAGTGAAAACAGTATTGCGGATGCGTTCTAAGATGTCTCGGTCAAAGCCACGGGTTGTCCATTTAGCAATGCTGGCATTGACTTCAAGTAAGAGTTGTTTACTATGTAATCGTTTACTTAATCGATAGACTTCGCGAGCAAAATTGAGATAGATCGGATTTAAAGAAGAAGATAGTCCAATCTCACCAAGAATGATTTTGACTTCGTTTTCGACGCTAACCAGAGCCGGAAATTCAACTTCAATCTGCGATTTCATCATCGGTTTTAAATTTGCCACTTTCTCGCTTAAAACATCACCGCTGAGTTTTGTATCCCATTTTTGAATACGTCGCAAAGCATTTCTTACGGCCATGTAATCACCACCTTTCTTGTATAAATTTAAAATCCAAAGGACTCATTAAAGGTCATTACAAAATATAACACGATGGGAGAATCTCAAAAATAATTTATTTGAGATTACCATACCCAAAATAAACTTGCAATGACATAAAAATCTGTCCTTTGCAATTTCATAGAATATGTTAACATATTTGTATTAATTTATTTGAATTTAAGTTATTGATTTACAAAGATAAATAATCTTTTTCTTGACAAGGGGCTTGCTGGCGTTATGGCATAGGCGTGCCTCGGTATTGTAGGAGGGCTCGGTTTTGGTCGGGGTTTTCTTTGTTATATTTTAGTAGTTAGTCGGCTTACTTAGTCGCTTTAAGATAGACATTTGAGTAATTAATACCAACTTAAATTATTATAAGTATGATAATTTGTTTGGACTTATCTTTAATGAATTGTCAGATATTTGAGCGTAGATTTAGATGAGAATTCTTATGATAAGTTTGGCCTTAATAAACCAAAGTGGGGTATAAGGACTAAAGATAAGTTTTAAGTTTTCTTTTAAGGTATTGGTTTGAAATGTTAAAATTTTATTTTGAATTATTATTGAATATTAATAGAAAATGATTTTAGGGTAAGCTAATGACTTCTGCTATGGCGGTAAAAACAAGATAGGTGTTGATTGGATGGTTAGGAAAGAGTTCAGATACTGCTTTTTGATAGATTGACATCTGATTGGCATAGATTTCTTTGAGAGTTGGGATTTCGGACTTTTTGAGCGGAAAGGTTTTATAGTCATAAATGTTAATTGTGTTTTCTTGAATAATAAGGCGGTCAATACGACCACTGTAAATAGTGCGTTCTTGTTTTAAAATAAAAGGTAGTTCTGCATAACTGTTTTTTTGCGGGAGTATGATTTTTTCAATGTCGGTGTTTTTAAGGATTGTAAATTGTTGCCCGATTTCTTTAAGAATTATTTTACAGGTTTCTTGATGATAGTTCTTAAGTAAGCATAATCGTTGGGCTTCCTTGATTAAATCTGTTAGTTGAAATTTAAGTTCAGCTTGGGAAATCTTCTCAAAGATTTTATGGAGAATATCACCTAAAATGATATAATCGTCACCGTGCCGATGGCGGATTTGACGATAGATTTCCTCTGTTTCTTTAGTGACGGCTTGCCAGATATATTCGGGTTGTTCAATAATTGGTTCTATGCATAATTTTTTCTCAATGATTTCTTTAATTATAGGCGGTGTTGCTATCGCGGCTTGGTCAAGTTCTTTATCAGTGATAATAGAAAATCCGGTAATTTTGGTAGGGCTTGAATAGGATTGTGTTTTAGGGTCGTAATTGATTGGTAAATATTCTTTAAGCCATTTTAAAGGAGATATTGGAGTATTTTTTCCGAGATTATCAATACCAGTTAGATACAACGCATCTCGCGCTCGAGTCACCGCCACATAAAAAATTCGTTTTTCTTCTTCATATTCTTTTTCTTTCTTTTCTTGAAAGATTGGGTATTGTTTACGCAGTGTGCTATCAGCTTCATATAAGACATAGACAGTATTTTCATCTATTTCATTGATGATTAATTCTTGATTACCCTTATTTTCGATACTTTTATCTAAACCAACAACAAAGACAATTGGAAATTGAAGTCCCTTGGCAGCATGCACAGTCATAATTTTGACTTCATTTCTACCTTCAGTATTGACATTGGCTTTGGGTTCATCCGCACTCACATTCTTGGCAAAATAATCCGCAATTAAAATTGGATGCATACCATCAGATTCTAATTGTTCGACAATTCTTAGGAATTTTTTTATATTAACTGTTCGTTGTGGTTCGTAAAAATATTTCCAACCTTCGTGATTGTCAAGAATGTTTTCAATGATTTCGGATAGGGGCTTTACATAAACTTGTTTGAGATAGTCATTAAGGATTTCAACTGTTTTTTGATATTGCGAGTGTTTGGTGCTATATTTGATAAGCCGTTGCCATAAAGATGAAAGTTCATCAGTCAAGTTGGTTTGGCTAATCATAAAGATTTCTTTTTCAGTAAGATTAAAGAGCGGGCTTTTGAGAATTAGATAGAGACTAAAATCATCTGAAGGCGAGACTAAAAAGTTTAGGATTGCCCGTAAGAGAGTGATTTCAAGGGTATCATAAAAGCCAATGCCTTTAACAACGATAAAAGGAATTTTATTTTTTCGTAAAGCATTCTCATAATAGGCAAGATGAGTGCGGGCTCGCAGAAGAATTGTGATATCTTCATAACGAACTGCGCGGGGATTTTCGTCTCGATCGTAGACGAGCGGTTTGCCAATGATAGATAAAATCTTTTTTGCGACTAATTCAGCGTCTTTGGTTCTTAATTCCTCTTGATTGCCTTGGCCTTGGGCTAAAATAAGTTCAACACAGCCAGGATTTTTATTGTTTCTTTCGCATTTAAATTTTTTGTAACGAGTTGCCCAGGCAGGTTTATCTGCTGCAGGTGACATTAATTGATCAAAGACATGATTGGTAAATTCAATAATTGCTTGGAGGCTACGATAATTGCTTGTGACTTCTTCGTAGTCATACTCGTCTGAAGCAAGGCTTTCCGAAAGCTTTTGTTTTGCTCTCTCAAATATTTCCGGGTGGGCATTGCGGAAGAGATAGATTGATTGTTTATCATCGCCAACCAAAAAGAGGGTTGGGCTAATATTTCGGTCTCGTTTCGCACCAAGACCTGAGAGCCATTCTTCAGCGAGTTTTGAGATGATTGCCCATTGCAAAAAACTTGTATCCTGAAACTCATCAACTAAAATATGGTCGGTATGCTCATCAAAAAGAAATAAAATATTCGCCCATTCAGGATGGTTAGTTAAGATTTCATAAGCGAGAATTTCTAAATCGGCAAAATCGACTTGATTTAAAGATTTTTTCATTTGCTGAAAATCAGTCAAGAAACGATTGGTAAAGAGCTCAAAAGTGCTTTGAAAGCGAAAGTTACTGGTGAGATTAAAGATAATTCGCCGATATTCAGCCATCTTAATATTCCATTGCTGTTCAAATTCATTACAACCTTGTTTACGGGGTGTTTTGTTACTTTTAGTGAGAAAAAAATCTTCAATTGATTCGATTCGTTGTTTAAGTATTTCGGCTTCTTGGAGATTTTTGGGAATTTTAAATTGAAAATCAGGAATCTTTTGTTTAGTAAAGGGGTTTTGTTGTAAATCAATAATTAATTGGGGTAGATTTTCAAAACCAATAATTTCTGGTAATTTAGCTCGAGCGGGTGATAACCGAGCTGAATATAGGGCATTGAAGAGTTTTTGTAGTGTATTCCAGCCTTTGAATTTATTGGTGGTAATTAGATCGATCAGAGTGGTGTACTCGTTATCTCTTGTTCCGTGCTCAGCAATTGTCAGTAAAGTATTAGACATTGATAATTCTTTGAGATAAGTAGTATCAGTCAATACTTCTAAATCAGGTTGATAGTCAATTAAATGGAAAAATCGACGCAGAAGCGAAAAACAAAATGAATCGATAGTTTGGATTCGCAGTTGTAAAGATTTTTCTTTTAGAAGATGATATTTTTCAGGGTCGCTTTCTTTTAAGATTTTAAAGATGCGTTCTTTCATTTCCGCTGCAGCTTTATCAGTAAAAGTAATAGTCAAGATTCGTTCAGGTTCGACATATTGCAAGAGTTCAATATAACGTCGAGCTAACCGTTCAGTCTTTCCTGACCCAGCGGGTGCGGAAATTATTTTACTTTTTAACTTTTCATTCATCATCTGAAAAAGTGTTGTTTTTTATTGCTTCATTTTTTGTCGGAGGAGGGTTTAGTTTAATTGGACAGATAGAATTGTAAGGGCACTCATATTGACATGATGATACAGGTTCTAAATGAAATAGACCTTGACGGATATTTTGGATAATTGTTTGGGCAGATTGGCAGGCGATATTAATAAAAGTGTCGATGTCTATTTTATCATTATTTATCAGCCATATAATCTGATCGTTCTCAGTTGAATAAAAGCCCGCATTGATAATTTGATAAGTAGGGTAGTTTTTCTTAACTAAATAGGCATAAAGTGGTAATTGTAAGCTGATACCAATTTGAACATTTTCTTGTGATGGTTTAATTATCGTCCCTGTTTTATAGTCAAGGATAATAACTTGGTTGTTTTGATTTTTGTCAAGACGGTCAATTTTACCGCTAATCTTGATAGCTTTGTTAATTCTCGCGCGGAGACGATTTTCAGTCGAATAAGGTATAAAACCCTGGTTGCGGAGATTTTGTTCAATCGTAATAAACGATGGTATTAAATTTTGAATAACTCGACGACCAACATCTTGCCAAAATTGGCTTAATTTATTTTCTTTGAGGACGATATCGGATATTTTCTTGATTTGATCGCTGAGTTTTTCTATTGGCACTACCTCATGCTTATAAAGTTTCTCAAATATCTTATGGACAATATTACCCCACATTTTGGGTTCGATTTTATATTCGGGTTCAGTTAATGTTTCTATCTCAATTATCTCGTCTAGATAAAATTTATAGGGACAGCTAGGATACTTTTCTAAAGTGGTGACAGAAAAATGGGATTGATAACCAAAGCGTTGATTTAACATTTCTTTTATTTCTTCATCTTGGGAAAAGTCAATCAGTGGCATTAAAGTATTAACATCTATTTTTTCTTGCCGTCCAGTTTCTTGTTGGAGTTGTTCTAAAGAGAAGATCGTATTTTCTTTAGGTGGTATTATTGCTTCGCCGTTTAAGTAAGGTGATGGTAGATAGACTCGGTCTTGGTCAGTGTTATAGAAAGAGAGGATTGTTTTTAGTCGCGGGGTATTAACTAATCGAAAATAATGGAAACGAGTGCGCAAGAGATGTTGTTGAAAACTGGGCAGGTTGAGTTTTTGTTTTAACCATTCAGGTAAAATCGGGTCAAAACGCGTTTTACCAGGAAATTTGTCTTCACTTAAACCGCCAAAATAGAGATAATCACAATCAAGTCCTCGTGTTTCTGCAAAACCGAGCACGTTAACCCCATGGGTTGTTAGTTCGGGGATAATTTCACTGCGCTCTAAAAAATATTCAAGGACTTTGAGATATTCTTCTAAACTGATTTTGAATTCTCCAAAGTCATTTTCAAAGTTTTCAATTTGAGACAGAATTTGATAGAATTCATCTTTGATAATTAATATTTCTCGAGATAACTCGTTAGTGTTTTGACACCATTGTAATTGAGCAAGTAGTTGACGTAATCCTTTTGTGTATCCTTTAAGCGTCTCTTTAGACTGGCGAAATTTTTCAGATAAGACAAGAAATGTTCTTATTTCTTTCTGAATTTGGTCAATGGTTTTTTGTAAGGTTGGAGTAAATCTTCTTTCTTCGGTTAAGATAGTTTTAAGCGTCTTATTGAGTGTTTGCCAACTGCTGAGGGATTTCATAATATTAGCTTTTTTAGATAGATAGTCAATGTTATTTTTAACTTGCGCGGAAAATCGTTGGAAATGATCAGAAACCAGTACTGCAACGGTTGACAAGCGGGGATAATTGTTGATAATTGCGCGGAGGAGTTCTAAAATCGCAATAACGGGTTTGGTCTTAGCCAACGCTTGAGTGCTATACATTGAACAGGGAATTTGATATTTTTTGAAAATGCGACGCACAGTTTTTTCATATTCTTGAAGATTGCTAAAACAGACTAAAGTGTTGGCTAATGAAGTTTGTTTTTCTATGGCTGCGGTTTTTATCTGACGAGCAATGAATTCCACTTCTTCATCAATTGAAGCGCAGACATAATAAGGTAATTGATAGCGAATTTCAGTTGGCTCCCGAATTATTTCTTCATCAAGTTGATTTAATTTACGAATAAAAGTTAAGAATTCTTGAGGCAATGCATAAGATTGGGGCGTGCGTTCATCATAGAATGATAAGGCATAGATCGTTTCCGCCTTATTGATCAATGCCTCAACAATTTTTTCTTCTAATTTTGTTAAATCATAAAAGAAGCCATCAAGTATTAAGATTTTGATCGCAACTTTTTCTTTAATATATTCAATTGCTGATTTGATAATGTCTTCATCGTCATAGTAATTATGCTTAGTTAATATTTTATTGTATTGAGTATAAATGGTAAGTATCTTTTGAATTCTTTGATAGAGTTCGTCATCCTTGCTACAATTATGATCCCGAAGATGCATTAAGATTTGGTTTTTGAGTTTGCGTTCCGATAAATCAAATAGATATTGTTTTATATCACGAATGAACTCAGAAATTGAATGGGCATAACCAAGCGATAGAGCAGGGTCAAGTTTTTTAAGAATCAGCGGTTTGATAAAATCAGATAGTTTTTTCTTATCTGTATTATAGGTTTGAAAGAGTTCAGTCGTATATTGCTTAATAGTATAGAAATGAGGTGGAATAAAACATTGATTGGAAACGGCTTTGGTAAAACTCACCTGGGCATCACGAATTTTGCGGGGAGTTGGTCCAATGTAGACAATTTGCGAATAATCATGACCCGGAATATGTTTAATTGCTTGCGTAAATAAAAAATCTGTAGTCTTGAGTTTACCAAATGGAACAAGAAATATTTTTCCCTTTTTCATCTTAGTTTTGAGTAGTTGAGAAGATATTGATATTTGATTTATTACCTAATCGAGCGTCGCTTAATTAGTTGGCATTGGGTTAGCTTTTTGAGCAATTAACATTTTTTGCTTTTCTTTGCGACGCTTTAATTTTAGTTTAATTTTATGTTGCTTTATTTTATGTTTACTTTTACTTCTTGCCATAATCCTCCTTCAGCTTATTCAATTACTTTATACACAATGTCATTTTCATGGGCATGGGCAATAACTTTAAGACCGATCGTCTGGCCGATTTCAGCTTTTGGAACATTTTGATGTTCAATTTGCATGGATTCAACTTTTTGGGTGAAATCAGAAGTATGTCCTTTGATATGAATGGTGTCGCCAACAGATAAGGAATCATCGGTCAACTCAACAATCGCAACGCTGATTTTACCAAAATAATGAGTGATTTTACCGATTTTCTTTTCGGTCATATTGACCTCCTTTATACTATTTACCACACTGAGTCTAAAATGGTTTTATTTTTAATAGGTTTATATCTTTTTAAAGCACCAATCATATTAGGGATATATTTTTTCAAGCATACGCGGATAAGGAATTGTTTCTCGAACATGAGGAAGAGCGCAAAGCCAAGCCAGCGTTCGTTCCAAACCAAGCCCAAATCCAGAATGCGGAAATGTACCATAGCGCCTGACATCTAAATACCACTCAAATGCTTTTTTGGGCAGTTGGTATTCTTCAATACGCTTTTCTAAAGTTTTCAGATCGTCTTCTCTTTGACCACCACCGACAATTTCACCATATCCTTCAGGCGCAAGAATATCAACACCAAGCGCTAATTGTTCGTTTTGGGGATCGCGTTTCATGTAAAATGCTTTGCATTGCGCAGGATAATGGGTAATTGCTAATGGTTTTTCATACAAATTAGATAAGATGGTTTCTTCGTCACCACCAAAATCATCACCCCATTTAACAGGTTTACCTTGAGCATTAAGTTTTTCAACTGCTTCACTGTAAGTGATACGAGGAAATGGTTTCGTAATCTTTTCTAATTTAGAGGTGTCCCGTTGGAGTACCTTAAACTGCTCGACGCATTTTGTTAAGACCCGCTCGACAATGTAAGTGATAAAATCTTCTGCTAAAATAATGATGTCATTTAAATCGGCAAATGCAACTTCTGGTTCAATCATCCAGAATTCGGTTAAATGGCGTCGGGTTTTAGATTTTTCAGCTCGAAAAGTTGGTCCAAAACAGTAAACTTTATTAAATGCGGCAGCATCGGGTTCATTGTATAGTTGACCAGACTGGGTGAGATATGTTTTTTCACCAAAATAGTCGACTTCAAAAAGAGTGGTTGTGCCTTCCACGGCAGCTGGTGTCAGAATTGGAGTATCAACTAGAATAAATCCTTGTTCGTCAAAAAAATCACGCATTGCTTTGACTAAATGAGAGCGAATCGTAATGATTGCGTGTTGACGACGAGAACGAAGCCAGAGATGACGATTACTCATTAAAAATTCAATACCATGTTCTTTGGGCGTAATTGGATAATTTTCTGCCATTTGGATTAATTTGAGATCCGTGGCAATTAATTCATAGCCGCCCGGTGCTCGCTCATCTTTACGAACAATACCCGTAACATAGAGTGATGATTCTTGAGTTATTTTATCAGCTAATTCAAATATTTCTGGCGAGACATCTTTTTGAGAGAAAACACATTGGGTTAAACCTGTGCCATCTCGAACAATCACAAAACGGACTTTGCCCGAGGAACGTTTATTATATACCCAACCTGCGAGGGTAACTTGTTTCCCCTCATATTTGGCAATCTCTCTAATTAACATATTTTTATTCTATAACTAATTATAGAAATGTCAACTAAATATTTAAAAAAAGATAGTTAAATTAAACTTATCTTAATGCTTGACCAATAGTAATTTTTAGGTATGATATGATTGATAAATAATTAAATGGAGGATGATATGGATATTAAAAAGGTTGGTGTAATTGGAGCTGGTACAATGGGTAATGGTATTGCCCAAACTTTTGCTGTTAATGGTTATGAAGTAGTAATGGTTGATATTGACCAAAAGTTTCTTGATAACGGAATGGCGACAATTAAAAAGAGTTTATCAAAAATGGTAGAAAAAGCAAAAATATCACAAGAAAACGCGGATTTAACTTTACAAAGAATTAAAACTAGTACTGATTTATCGGCCGCTAAAGATTGTCAGTTAGTAGTTGAAGCGATTATTGAAAAGGTCGATGTTAAAAAAGATGTCTTTAAAAAACTTTGTATGCAAAGTCCCGCAGAAACGATTTTAGCATCTAACACTTCAACAATTTCAATTACCGAAATTGCGGCAGCAACGCATCGCGCGGACCGAGTCATTGGAATGCATTTTATGAATCCCGTACCTTTGATGCAATTGGTCGAAGTAGTGAGAGGCTTAGCCACAAGTGATGAAACAACAAATATCATTGTTGAACTATCTAAAAAATTGGGGAAAACACCGGTCGTAGTTAATGACTCACCGGGCTTTGTTTCAAATAGAGTCCTGTTGCCAATGATAAATGAAGCAATTTATGCTTTACAAGAAGGCGTCGCGGATAAAGAAGCGATAGATACAGTAATGAAACTGGGTATGAATCATCCAATGGGGCCTTTAGCTTTAGCAGACTTAATTGGTCTGGATATATGTTTAGATATTCTGAATGTTTTGTATCGCGACTTGGGTGATCCTAAATATCGTCCATGTCCATTGCTTAAGCGGATGGTGGCAGCAGGATATTTAGGAAGAAAGACCAAAAAGGGATTTTATACTTACTAATCAGAATTTAGAAAGTCAAGCTTAAAGATAAGAATTCGGTTCTAGCGAAAGCAGTGAAGGAAGAACATTTTCATATTCTTAAATTTTCTGAACTTCGCATTGGGCATACTGTCTACGTGTATTTTGTCTTGGATTCAACTCAAAATAAAGCAAAGGAATTATCAAAAAACATCAATAATAATGGTATCGTTGTTGTTGCTCAAAGACAATTGCAAGGTCGTGGTCGTAGGGATGCGAGTTGGATTTCTGATTTTGGTGGGCTCTATTTTTCAGTAATTTATCATGCTACAAAGCCAATTCAAGTTATTGGTGATTTTACCAAGCAACTAGCGTATGTAACATTGCAAGCCATTAACAATATAGTAAAAAATAAATTCGTGATAAATTTAGAAGTTCGCGGTGTTAATGATCTTTATCTGAACAATAAAAAAGTTGCCGGAATTATTGTTGAGACCGAATCTTATGGTTTAAAGGATGAGAGAGCCCCGCTCTATATTATTGGTATTGGAGTTAATGTTAATCAGGCCAGTTTTCCTCAAGGATTAACAAAGATGCCAACTTCGCTCTTTCTTGAAACAAATTACCGTTTTGCGCGTTTACAAATTCTTAAACAAATTTGCAAAGAGCTTTCAAACTCATTACAGTAGTTTAATGAAAGCATTGACAGAGCGTTTTGAATAAGTAGAATATAAACATGCCATTATCACCGATTGATATAAAAAATAAAAGCTTTGGCAAGAGTTTTGGTGGTTATAATCGAGAAGAAGTAAAAGCTTTCTTAGTCATCGTGAGTAAAGAGATCGAAGAATTACGAAATGAACGTATCGCATTAGCACAAAAAGTTGATGAATTATCAATAAAACTTGCTCAATACGAAAAAACAGAGACGCTATTAAAAGAGACTCTAATTACCGCTCAAAAAGCAACTACTGATATTAGAGAAAATACTAAGAAAGAGTGTGAATTAATTATTAATAAAGCAAAGGCGGATGCAGAACAGATAAAAAAGCAAGCATTAGAACAGATCCAAAAATTACAAGATAAAATTAATGAATTGGAAAGCCATAAATTTACTTTACTTAATCAGTTAAAATCATTAATTAGTACTATTAATTTAATTGTTGATAAAGAACTTACGACAAAGGACAAGACTCAAAAATCATAAACTAAACAATATGCCAAAGAAAATACTGTGGGAAAAGGTCAAGATTACTGTCCAAACAATAAGGAAAAAAACTCAATACAAACCAGAAATCGGGATAATTCTGGGAACTGGTTTAGGACAATTAGTCAGTGAAATCAAAATTGAAATTGCAATAAAGTATAAAGATTTACCTCACTTTTTAGTGCCCACGGTTGAAACTCATTCCGGACAGTTAATCTTTGGTAAATTGGCGGGTAAAAAAATCGTGGCTATGCAGGGGCGATTTCATTATTATGAGGGTTATGAAATGCAAGATATTACCTTGCCAGTGAGGGTTATGAAAGAGTTAGGTGTTCATACTTTATTAGTATCTAATGCGGCCGGGGGCTTAAATCCACAATTCCAAGCAGGTGATATTATGCTTATCACCGATCATATTAATTTAATGGGTGATAACCCTCTGCGCGGTGTTAATGATAAGCGATGTGGTCCTCGATTTCCCGATATGTATAATTGTTATGATAAAGAGCTGATAAGAATAGTTGAAGAAGTTGCTTTAAGCTCCAAGATTAAGATTCAAAAAGGGGTATATCTTGGAGTGCATGGACCGAATTTAGAAACGGCAGCAGAATATCGAGCGTTTCGAATTTTAGGTGCAGATGCAGTTGGTATGTCAACCGTACCTGAAGTAATTGTCGCACGTCAGATTGGTTTAAAGGTATTAGGATTTTCGGTAATCACTGATATGGGTTTACCCGATGCAATGAAACCATGTCATTTTGAAGATGTGGTGGCAGTCGCGAAAAAGACTGAGCCGATATTTAATAGATTAATCTGTGCGGTTGTAGGAGCATTACCATAAAGTGAAATTTCGAAATCTCTGGATTTTTATATTATGTATCAGTTTACATTTTAGCTGTAGTAAAAAACTAACAACTGAAATCGTCATATCACCCCAAGAAGCATTTAGCAAGGCAATGGATTTATTCCAAGCCAAAAAGTATCGTCAAGCCATAAATGCATTTCAAAATGTGGTTCTTAATTTTCCGGGCAGCGTCTTGGCTGGCGATGCACAATATTATTTGGCTGAATCATATTTTCAAAGTAAGGATTATCAATCCGCTATCACCGAGTATGAATTTTTTATTAATAGTTTTGTTGGCAGCCAATATTTAGAAGATGCTTATTATAAATTAGCGTGGTCATATTATAAAACCGCACCTTCAATTCACCGAGATCCCTCGATTTTGGATAAAGTTATGGAAATTTTAGAAATCCTGGAAGATCGTTTTCCCCAAACTAAATATAAAAATGAGATTACCCAAATGCGACGAGAGATAAACTCCCGTTGGGCAGAAAAACATTTTCGGATTGGAGAATTATACTACAAAGGTGGTGAATATGAAGCCGCACGCATTTATTTTGATTATCTAATAAAGACATATCCGCAATCGAAATGGGCAGATTTAGGCAAATATTACATTGGTCAAATTATGGAAAAAACCGATTCGATCAGTAAAGCAATCGAAACTTATCAATCACTACTCAATCAGGTACAAGATCAAGAAATTATTCGTTTAGCCCAGCGAAGATTACAGATTCTTGAAAAGAGATAAAAAATTATTAGTTCGTGTAAATAATGAAATAAATGAAAAGTACCAATATGTTTGATAGGTGGAAATGAAAATTGGAATTTTTGGTGGTGCCTTTAATCCGATTCATCTTGGGCATCTTATCAGTATTGAAGAGGTCCGTGAAAAATTAAGTTTAGATAAAGTGCTTTTTATTCCTACCTACAAACCACCTCATAAAAAGTCGTTGATAGATTACCAGCACCGTTGTAATATGGTTAAATTGGCGATTAAAAATAATCCCTATTTTGAATTGTGTGAAATCGAAAAAGAAAGACGGGGTGTATCCTTTACAATTAACACTTTGAAAGAGTTGCGTAAGAAATATCCTAAGGATACGCTATATTTGATAATAGGTTCAGATCAATATGCGGTGCTGAATACCTGGAAACAAGCAGCTTTGCTTAACCAATATGCGAAAATTGTTGTGATGATAAGACCGGGATGGCAAAAAGTAAAAAAGGACTTAACCGATGTTTTTTTTGTTAATATTAGTCAGATAGATATAGCGAGTCGTAAGTTAAGAGAAGATATTAAAAACCGAAATAGTATTAAATATAAAGTAAGTGAAAACGTTTATGAATATATTAATAAAAATAAACTATATCAATAAAGAATGGAGGAGTTATGTTTAACTTAGCATATGGCCAAACTCAAGGTAGTGGCGGTAATCCGATTATTGGGTTTTTACCAATAATTCTAATTATTGTGATTCTGTATTTTTTAATGATTTTACCACAACAGCGAAGACAGAAAAAGCACAATCAAATGATCGCTGAACTTAAAAAAGGTGATCGTATTGTGATTGCAGGTGGTATCTATGGTATTATTAGTAATGTTAAAGAGAGAACCTTTATGGTAAAAATTAGTGAAAATACAGAAATCGAAATCGAAAAGACTTCAGTTGCCTATAAGTTATAAGTTATTTAGATTGCGCATATTAAAAGTAATTACTGCCATGAGGATATGGGACGGGATTATAAATGAGAGGTGAAAATTTAGTTATTCGCTTATATGGCGATCCGATCTTACGAATTAAAACCAAAAAAGTTATAACAATTGATACCAAAATAAAGAAAATAATTGCGGATCTGAAAGTGACGATGTTATCCCAAGACGGTCTGGGTTTGGCAGCAAATCAGATTGGTGAATCAGTTTCAATTTTTTGTTATAATCCGAAAGGGGTTGGCATTGAAAAAGAACCGATTGCAGTGATAAACCCTGAACTAATTGAACAAGAAGGTCAAGAAGAGCGAGAAGAGGCATGTCTATCCTTGCCAGGCATTGTTGAAGTGTTAAAGAGACCGGCGATGGTAAAAATAAAAGGTATTTCTGAAGATGGCGAGCATATAGAAATTAAAGCGAGTGGTCTTTTAGCACGAGTGTTCCAACATGAGATTGATCATCTCAATGGGATATTTTTTATTGACCGACTGTCCAAAATTCGACAGAAGATGCTCAGAACTCAGTTAGAGGAAATTGCAAAATTGAGCCAGAAAATAAAGAAATAATCTGAATTAGTGATGCGAGTTATTTTTTGGGGCACTTCTGATTTTGCCGTGCCGAGTTTAGAAAGAATCTATGAGCATGGTTATAAAATTGTTGGTGTTGTCACAAGTCAAGAAAAACAAGCAGGACGGGGATTGAAATTAATTGCCAGTCCAGTAAAAATTGCGGCAAGTAAGTTAAATCTAATTTGTCTTGAGCCGGCCAATCCCAACACTCAAGAGGTGTATGAGATTATTAAAAACTTACAAGCGGATATCTGTGTTTTGGCTGCTTATGGATTTATTATTAAATCTCAACTCCTGAATTTACCAAGTAAAGGGTTTGTTAACATTCACCCTTCTTTATTACCGAAATATCGAGGGGCAGCACCAATCCAACGAGCAATTATGAATGGTGAGAAAATAACGGGTGTGACTACTTTTTATATGAATGAAGAGATGGACGCGGGTGATATTATTCTTCAAGAAACTGTGCCAATTGGTGATGACGAAACTTATGACGAAGTAAAAAAACGACTTGCTAAATTAGGAGCCGATTTAATTATAAAAACTTTAATCGGCATTCAAGAGAATACTGTAACTAGAACTCCACAAGACCACAGTCAGAAAAGTATCGCAAAAAAAATAAAAAAAGAAGAGTGTTTAATTGATTGGCAAAAACCGACCAGGATAGTTCATAATTTAATTCGGGGATTATCTTTAGAGCCAGGCGCTTATACCTATTTTAGAAATAAACGAGTAAAAATCTTTAAATCGACAATTCCGACTCAGAAGTCAACAATTAAAATAAATGAACCGGGCAGAATGTTTACGGAAAATAAGCGATTATTTGTTTTTACTCAAGATGGTTATTTAGAGATTTTATTGTTGCAATTAGAAGGTGGTAAAATTATTAATGCGATTGATTTTATCAATGGGCAACGTATCTCTCTTGAAGATAAGTTTTGTAATCAAATGAATAGAACAGTCTAAAACCTGTTATTTTATGAAAAAGTTATTGCTCTGGATTTTTATTCTTGTTTGTGCATTTGGTTTGGGTTTTTTAACTTTTAATATTTTTATTATGCCGCGTATTAGTGGTAGCAGTGGAACCGTTAAAGTGCCGAATCTAATTGGACTGTCAATTACTGATGCCCAGAACTTAATACTCCGAAGCAATTTGGAGTTAGGTAATGTGCGGGCAGTATTTGATACCTTTTATCAAGTTGGCATTGTAGTTGGTCAAAAACCACTGGCAGGTAGTATTGTTCGGCCGGGTCGCAGTGTTCAGTTAGTCGTCAGTAAAGGACCGCAAATAGCAAAAGTGCCGATATTAGAGCAGATGTCATTAGAACAGGGCTTACGCACTCTTAATAATTTGGGCTTCCGTCAGATTGTGATTGATTCTTTACGATCCACTACCATTCCGAGCGGGAAAATAATTGGCATTGAGCCAGCGAGTGGTTTAGAAATTCCAATTACAACACGAATCAAATTATATATTTCGAGTGGTGAAACAGGTGTTTTTTTAATGCCTTCGTTAGTTGGATTAGCAACTTATCAAGCAATTGACACAATTAATGCTAATAATTTGATTCTGGGCAATTTACAAATGATTCCGAGCGATGAACAAGAAGGACTTGTGATTATCCAATATCCAGAAGCGG
>CBFGJZ010000005.1:43173-44454 GCA_965649215.1 Caldifarciminota bacterium | reverse complement strand
TCCGATTAATTGTTTCCAAAGGCAGACAATGATGAAGATTGCGGCTTCGATTCTAAATTGTAATTTTCTTAAATTAGAAGAGGAAATTAGGAAAGTTCAAGAGAATGGGGTTGATGCAATACATTTAGATGTTATGGATGGTCATTTTGTCTCGAATTTGAGTTTTGGAACACCAATTTTACAAGCTATTAAACCAATCGTATGGGTGCCGATCATTAGTCATTTGATGGTGTTAGAGCCGGAAAAGATGATTAGTAATTTTATCAGTGAGTCCGATGGAATTGTTTTTCATATTGAAGCGACTCAAAAAGTTAGCAAATGTCTACAACTTATTGAAGAAGCTTCAAAATTAAAGGGCATTGCGATAAATCCCAATACCAAGATTGATGCAATTAGTCCATATCTTGATAAGTTAGATGAAGTTTTGATAATGAGTGTCCATCCGGGATTTGGTGGGCAATCGTTTATTTCCGAATCGCTTAATAAAATTAGCAATCTAAAAGAGATGATTAAAGCTAACCATTATAAAACTTTAATCGGAGTTGATGGCGGAGTAGGTTTAAATAATGCGAAAAGTATTCTCGAAGCTGGCGCAGATATATTGGTCGTTGGCAGCGGTATTTTTAAATCAAAAAATTACAGTGAAACCATAAGAAAATTGAAATGTTTGAAATAATTACTGATAAATTTGTAAAATTACAAAGAAAATTACGGGGTTATGGCCATTTAAGCGCAAAAGAGATTTCCGAAGCATTAAGAGAAATTCGAATCACGCTCTTAGATGCTGATGTTAATTATAAAGTGGTTGGTGAATTCATCCGCAATTTACAAAGTAAAATTGAAGAACGAAAAATTGTGGAAAGCTTAAGACCAATCGAGTTAATCAATGTTGTCCTATTTGAAGAATTAGTTAAGTTATTAGGCGAGAAAGCGGAAAAGATTCAATTTTCAGCAGTACCAACCATCGTTGAATTAGTGGGTCTACAAGGAACCGGGAAAACAACCACTGCCGCAAAAATGGCAGTTAAATATAAGAATAAACGACCGTTATTAGTTGCTTGTGATGTGAAACGGCCCGCTGCTTCTGAACAATTAAAAATATTAGCAGCGCGAGCGGGTGCCGATTTTTTCCCGGTTGGTGATAATGCTTTAAAAACTTGTTTAGAAGCAATAAAGCAAGCTCAACATAATAATAATCAGTTAATAATTTTTGATACCGCAGGTCGCTTGCATATAGATCAGGATTTAATGAATGAATTGAAGGATATCAAAGAAAAGACG
>CBFGJZ010000005.1:39967-43075 GCA_965649215.1 Caldifarciminota bacterium | reverse complement strand
TGCAGAATTGTGTCTGAAATGCGGTGTAAGATTGAGCAGAGCAGTGAATTTGAGTGGTATTCAATATGCAGGGTTTTGGCTTCGATTTGTCGCTATTTTTATCGATAGTTTAATTCTCGTTATCCCGATGGTGTTAGTTTACGCGGTGTTTTCTGATCTCGGATGGTTTGTCAATATAGTTCTAATTTGGTTATATTATGCTTCGATGGAAAGTTCGGAAAAACAAGCAACGCTTGGAAAACTTGCAATGGGTATTAAAGTTACTGACCTGCAAGGTAATCAGATTTCTTTTGGTCGGGCGACAGGTCGGCATTTTGCGAAAATGATTTCAGGTTTAACTTTATTTATTGGCCACATTATGGCTGGTTTTACGGAAAAGAAGCAGGCATTACATGATATGATTGCGAATTGTCTGGTTATTAAAAAGTCTTGACAAATATAGATTATTTGTTATGTTATTGTGAATTCCTAAGTAAGGAGGATATATGTATTGTCGTAATTGTGGTAAAGAAGTAGCAGAAAAAGCAGAAATCTGCATATCTTGTGGTGTTAAGCCCTTGAGCGGTAATAAATACTGTCAGAATTGCGGAGTTGAGGTCAATCCGAATGCGGAAATCTGTGTGAAATGTGGTGTGCGTTTGTCGAGTAGGGCAAAAGGCGGAAAAGATTGGTTGGTTGCTTTGCTGCTCTCAGTTTTTCTTGGGGGGTTAGGCGTCGACCGATTCTATCTGGGTTATATAGGACTTGGTATTTTAAAATTGATTACCGCAGGTGGCTTAGGTATTTGGTGGTTGATTGATGTGATTTTAATCGCAGCCAATAAACTTACTGATTCTGAAGGTAAAGAGTTAACAAGATAAGATAGTTATGCTCTTTTTATTTTCCCAAATGCACCTTAAATGTTACAACCTTGTAACATTATTTTAAAGTAGAATTTTGT
The DNA here is from genome assembly GCA_965649215.1 of Caldifarciminota bacterium. Taxonomy (GTDB): domain Bacteria; phylum Hydrothermota; class Tepidihabitantia; order Tepidihabitantales; family CAIPLT01; genus JAGXRL01. The sequence goes on along the minus strand of CBFGJZ010000005.1, from coordinate 42,135 downwards.
TTTAATCGTTTAATATTCAATAACTAATAACTGAAAGATAAAAAATAGGGGAGGTATCCCCTCCATCAAGTGCGAGGTACGGTTGTAAAGATTAGTTGGTGTAAAAGTAAGCTTATGGTTTGGAAGTATCATTTAGTAATCATTGAGAGTAAAAAAGGGCAATAAATAATATAATTTACATTAGAATTTCTATTCATTCTCATAAAAAGAGAGACCGCGCTTGGGTGGTAAAGATAGATAGGATTAAAGGGTAATCATTAAAATCTACTCAAGGATAGGTTATTAGTTCTTGTAGATATGATTTTATTACTAACTTGACTTATTATCCTTGCCGTTGTTTGTGAGTTGGGTCGCGTTTACAGATAACCCGCGTCACTCCTTTACGTTTGACGATTTTGCAATGGATACAGCGTTTTTTTATTGAAGGTTTTACTTTCATAGTGACCTCTTTCTTAATTTCGTTTCATAATCTTTTATTTGAATCGATAAATTATTCTGCCCCGTGTAAGGTCATAAGGAGAAAATTCAACCGTGACACGATCACCCGGTAAGATTCGGATATGATACATCCGCATTTTTCCTGAGATATGTGCCAGTACTTTATGACCATTATCGAGTTCGACCCGAAACATTGCATTTGGTAATGCTTCCAGGACGGTTCCTTCTAAATTGATTAAGTCTTTTTTAGCCATAATTATTGGGTTAAGATTTCTGGCTCGCGGTCTGTTATGAGTATGGTATGTTCAAAATGAGCAGATGGTTTACCATCTTTAGTGACCACGGTCCAGTTGTTTTCTTTGGTATAGACTTGGTAAGTACCCATATTAACCATTGGTTCAATTGCTAAAGTCATACCTTTTTTTAGAATAATACCTTGCGCAGGGGTACCGAAATTAGGAATGAGTGGTTCTTCGTGAAGTTCAATGCCGACACCATGACCGGATAGTTCGCGTACCACAGAAAAGCCATGAGCTTCAACATACTGTTGGATTGCGGATGAGATATCACCAAGCCGATTGCCAGCACGAGCCTGAGATATACCTAAATACAAGGCTTTTTCCGTGATAGTTAATAATTTTTTGATATCGGGGGATACTTCACCAATTGCAAACGTTTTAGCTGCATCTGCGTAAAAGCCATCTTTGATAACACCAACATCAATCTTGACTAAATCGCCAGGTTTGATCTGTCTGCCATTGGGAATGCCATGGACAACTTCTTCGTTGATGCTGATACAAACATTAGCGGGAAAACCATGATATCCTTTAAAAGCAGGAATGCCCTGGTTTTTGATTATAAACTCAGCACAGAGTTTTTCAATTTCTGAGAGCGTGCGCCCAACAGTGAGATAATCTTTAATATAATCAAGGGTCATCGCAACAATACGTGCTGCTGCTCGAATACCTTTGATTTCGTCTTCTGATTTAAGATAGATACTCATGCGGCTTGGATAATTTTAAGAATTTGTTGAAAGACTTGGTCACGACCAACCATCGCATCAATGATATGCATTTTGCCTGAATTTTTATAATAATCTTTTAACTCTTTAGTTTGATCTTCATAAACTTGGAGTCGATTGCGAATTACTGATTCGGTATCATCAGAACGTTGAATTAATTGGCCACCACATTTATTGCAAATTCCTGCTTGTTTAGGAGGATTGAAATCGAGATTATATATGGCACCACATTTTTCACAAGTACGTCGAGCGGTAAGTCGTCGAATTATCTCATCACTCGCTAATTCAATAAATATGATATAGTCAATCTGATCGTGCAATTCTGCTAAAATCTTATCTAATCCTTGAGCTTGACCAATAGTACGGGGAAAGCCATCAAAAATAATGCCTTTTTTCTGATTGTTTAAAATAAATTCTTTGGTGATCTGTAAAGTAATTTCATCAGGCACGAGTTTTCCTTGGAGCATATATTCTTGTGCCCGAAGACCAATTTCGGTTTTACGAGCAAGATGGTCACGGAAGACATCACCGGTTGAAAAATGGGCGTAATTTAGTTTTGTCTTCAGTAATTCAGCTTGCGTGCCTTTACCACTACCCGGTGGTCCGATCAAAATGATTTTCATAAAATCTATTCTACTTGATAAATGTAAAAAGTCAAGTCAGATAAGCATAATTAACAAAACGGTTCTTGACTTTAAGATAATTCTTA